>CAMCXB010000015.1 GCA_945883145.1 Bordetella parapertussis
GCATTTTTACCGCCAACGGACTCAACATCCGTCATGCGCAGATTTTCAAAGGCGACGACGAAAGGCGCCCCTGAGTCAAGGGCCTGCGTCACCCCCGGTTTTGCTGCGTTGGACATAACTACCTCTTTGATGGTGGGAAATCTGTGTGGAGAGGACGAGCTCTAGTCTGCGCTCAACAGTCGAGCTGGCGCAAAGCGGGCTGCGCGTTAGCTTCAAGACTGGGACACGACAAGAAATCATAGGGCTTCTACTCTCAGTTTTATTTACTACTAAATCGATTTAGCATGCCGCAATGCTGTCGGCATTTGTTATTCTGTAATGCAGCTTCATGAGAAGCCAACCGGATAGCATTTTACAGCTCGTAGTGAGTTTTTATAAGCAAACCAGCATACTTTTTATCTTAATTGTTAAACAACTTATGCCCGCACAATCATACAAATCAGCGCCTACTGAATCCGAACGACTGGTTTTCTTTGTCTCAGACGGCACCGGCATTACTGCTGAGACCTTTGGTCACTCCGTTTTAACCCAGTTTGACCTGCGTTTTAGAGAGATAAGGCTACCTTTTATTGATTCTGCAGAAAAAGCGCATGAGGCAGTGCGTAAGATCAATGAAAGCTGTGATGTAGATGGTAAAAGACCCATCGTATTTTCTACTTTGGTGAAAGCAGAGTTATCGAACATCGTGCGTCAGTCCAGAGGTATGCACATGGATTTGATACAAACTTTTGTCGAACCTCTAGAACAAGAGTTTGGGATTAAGTCCACGCACACGATTGGTCGCAGTCATAACATTGCGGATTCAGAAGATTATAAAAACCGCATAGAAGCAATTAATTTTTCACTCGCGCATGATGATGGTCAATCACACAAAAATTTAGAAAATGCGGATGTGATTTTAGTTGGCGTATCGCGTTCAGGTAAAACACCAACCAGCCTCTATCTCGCTATGCAATACGGTATCAAAGCAGCCAACTATCCTTTGATACCTGAAGATTTTGAACGCGGCAAATTACCGAGTGGTTTGATGCCTTACAAAGCAAAAATATTTGGTCTCTCCATTGCACCAGAACGTTTAACAGAAGTACGTAACGAGCGACGCCCAGGCAGTAAATATGCAGCGTTAGAAAATTGTCGTTATGAAGTCAATGAAGCAGAAAAAATGATGCACAGAGAAGGCATACGATGGATGTCATCCACCCTCAAATCGATTGAAGAAATCGCTACCATGATTTTGCAAGAGATACGATCAGAAAAACGAGCGTATTATTAAGCAGGATGATAGAGATTTAAAATAACTCGTAGATACGAATAGCGAAGCGTATTCGTACGAATGTCAAAATCAGAATGACTCTTTTAGGTACGATTACGCTACGCTAATCGTACCTACGCTAACATTTAGGTTTTATACACCGATCATGCACGGTTAATTGTATTTAGTTTGTCTTAACTGCTCAAACAAACACACTGCAGCACTCGCTGCAACATTTAATGATTCCATTGCTGGATCATGTGGAATAGCCAGCTGTACACTCGCACAAGCCAATAACTCAGCAGATACTCCTTGTCCCTCATGACCAAACAACCAAGCAACTTGTTTGCTTAAGTCATAGTCAAAAATCGTTTGCTTTACATGTGAACTCGTTGCAATCACAGGTATGCTGGCATTACGTACCAAAGCAGGTAGATCACTGCTCTCATAAATATCCACTACAAAATGTGCACCCATACCGGCACGCAAAACTTTAGGTGACCAAGGTGCGACGGTACTCGATGAGAAAAATATTTTCTTTATGCCAGCTGCTGCTGCGCTACGCAATATCGAACCCACATTACCTGGATCTTGTAACTGATCTAAAAGTATTGCGTTCTCATTTATAAAGTCAACATGAGGTGAAATCGGCACATCGACTAAGAATAAAACTTCAACACCGTTTTCAACTTGGCTGAGCGCTGAAAACAATGCATCAGGTAGTTGTATACAGTTTACTTGTCGTTCCAAGCATACGTTAAGAATCGCTAAGACTTCATGATGTACTGCAGCAGTGTCACTCACAATGCAATAAGAAGGCGCTATGCGTTGCGACAACCAAGCCTGACATAAGTGCACGCCATCCAACAAAGTCTGCCCTGCTTTTTTGCGAGCTTGCGCTGAAGTCGCGAGTTGTCGAATCTGTTTGTACAGCGGATTATCGCGCGATTGTATGAGTTTGATAGACATGCTTATACACCTGACTTACTTGCATTAATTGCAGCAGCATCAATCAATGCACGAACTGGCGCATACGATTTTCTATGCAATGGCGTCACACCATGTAGACGCAAACGCTCTAAATGCAGCGCAGTAGGATAGCCTTTATGCTGATCAAAAGCATACTCAGGGAATTGTTCATGCATCACCATCAATGCTGCATCACGTGCGGTTTTAGCGAGTATTGAAGCTGCAGAAATTTCTGCTACCTTATCATCACCTTTCACAATCGCTTCAGTTCGTACTTGGCAAACAGGACAACGATTACCATCTATCAGCGCCAAGCTTGGTGTAATTGATAAAGT
Organism: Bordetella parapertussis; assembly: GCA_945883145.1. Taxonomy (GTDB): domain Bacteria; phylum Pseudomonadota; class Gammaproteobacteria; order Burkholderiales; family Burkholderiaceae_D; genus Pernthalerella. Next base: position 2,557 of record CAMCXB010000015.1, read on the forward strand.
TTCTATCGCTCTGCGCATAGCCTGCATGGTGGCTTGTAAAATATTCAGCTTATCAATTTCTTCTTCTGAAGATTGTGCGATCGACCATGCGAGTGCATCGCGTTTGATTAGCTCAGCCAATGCTTCGCGTTTTGCTGCTGTGAGTTTTTTTGAGTCACGCAACCCAGTTATCGGTTTATCAGGATTGAGTATGACTGCTGCTGCAAATACGGGACCAGCAAGTGGCCCACGACCTGCTTCATCCACACCACAAATAATTTCACCCTCAACATCGAATAAAGAGGCTGCAAGTTCAGTGTGTGACATGAAAGTACTTAGTCAACATGATTAACGATGATTGTTTAAGAGTTGCATCACCACGTGCGCACTTTCAGAAGCGGTATTGCGCATTAAGTCATGATGCAAGTCTATAAAACGGCGACGCAAGCGTTGACGATTTTGATCACTCGATAACTGCACCCACAAGGCACTGGCTAAGGTATGTGGTGTTGCACGACCTTGCAGTAATTCAGGAACAAGAAATTCACACGCCATAATATTTGGCAAACCCACCCAAGGTTGATAGGCCATAAGTCGCAACAACTGCCAACTGGCAGCATTCATGCGATAAGAAATCACCATAGGTTTTTTAAACAAAGCGACTTCTAAGGTCGCTGTTCCACTTGCAACTAAGACAGCATCACTCGCTGCTAAAGCAGTATGTGAATCACCTTCGATAATAGTGAGCCCACATTTTTTAATGCGTTCTTCACCTATGATTTTTTCAAAATAAGCACGCTGTGTTGTACCTGCCATAGGTACGATAAAACGTATATGCTTATCGCGTTTTAGCAGCATTTCTGCTGCTCCAATAAAAGCATCGCTGTTATATTTAATTTCTGATAAACGACTGCCTGGCATGATGGCAATCACCCGTGCATTCTGTTCCAAAGCGAGTTTATTGCGCGCTGCATTTTGATCTGCTTCCATAGGAATCAGTTCAGCTAAGGGATGACCAACGTAAGTAGCTGGAATTCCCGCTTTTTTATAGATCTCTTCTTCAAACGGAAAAATCACCAACATGTGGGACACTGCACGCGCTATTTTTTTAATGCGATTACGTCGCCATGCCCAAATAGAGGGACTGATGAAATGCGCTGTCGGTATGCCGGCTTCTTTGAGTACGATTTCTAAATCGAGATTAAAGTCAGGTGCATCCACTCCCACAAAAACACCAGGACGTTCTGCTAAGAGTTGTGCACGCAGTGCATCGCGTATACCTTTGATTTCACGGTAGTGTGACACCACTTCAAACAAGCCACGTACTGCTAACTTTTCCATGGGATAGTCAGCTATAAATCCATACTCCGCCATTGCAGATCCACCAATGCCATGTAGATGTGCATCAGGCAGCATTGCACGCAAGCCTGACAGCATGCGTGCAGCTAGTATATCGCCGGATGGCTCACCAGCAACCATCGCGACGATTTGATTAGCGGACGATGCCACGTGTGGTGTGCTCTATGAATTCACGCATTTGTTGGACGTGCTGATCATATAAAGGAGAGTCTTGCTCTTCTTTACGCAGCGCTGTTTTTGCTTCTTCAAGAGTAAAGCCTGATTTATAAATCAATTTATAACAACGGCGTATCGCTGCTATCTCTTCAGGCGAAAAACCTCTACGTTTTAAACCTTCACTATTAATACCATGCGCTGCTGCTGGATTGCCGGACAAAATCACAAACGGTGGTACATCTTGCGTCAAACTTGTACTCATTCCTACCATGGCATGTGCGCCAATTTTGCAAAACTGATGCACATTCGCAAAGCCTCCTAATATGACCCAATCTTCTACATGCACATGCCCTGCAAGTTGCGCATTGTTTGCAAATATCGTGTGATTCCCGATCTGACAATCATGAGCAAGATGCACATAAGCCATGATCCAGTTATCGTTACCTAAACGGGTTACACCGACATCTTGCGCAGTACCGCGATTAAACGTACAAAATTCACGTATGGTATTGCGATCACCAATTTCTAAGCGCGTCTCTTCGCCTTGATATTTTTTATCTTGAGGTGCAGCACCGATAGATGAAAATTGAAAGAAGGTGTTGTCTTTACCGATGGTGGTGTGACCTTCAATGACCACATGCGGTCCTATACGTGTACCGGCAGCAATCGATACTTGTGGACCGATAATGCTATAAGCACCAATCTCTACACTTGCATCCACTGTAGCTTGTGGATCAACCAGTGCGGTAGGATGTATCTTCGCCATTGCTATCCTTATTCCGCTGGCGTGGGATCAGTAATGCTACGCATAGTACACATTAAGTCCGCTTCTACAGCGACTTGTCCATCCACTGTAGCCTGCGTTTTAAATTTCCAAATACCACGTGCATGACGCTGTATCTCGACCAACATCAGTATTTGGTCGCCTGGCACTACCGGACGTTTAAAGCGTGTATTGTCTATCCCTAAAAAATACACCACTGCATTTTCATCGGGCTTCTGACCCATAGTGAGAAATGCTAATAACGCAGATGTTTGCGCTAAGGCTTCTATCATCAGCACACCTGGCATCACCGGTTTATTCGGGAAATGACCATTAAAAAATTCTTCATTAATCGTGACATTTTTAATAGCACTTATGGATTTTCCAGATTCCCAATCCAAGACACGATCGACTAACAATAAAGGATAGCGATGCGGTAGATATTCTTTGATCTGATTACAGTCTAAGGTTTTCATTTTAAGAGAGAGCAGCTTTCTAAGATGATGATTATTTTTGATCTGCTTGCAACAATGGTTTAATATTTTTTTCTAGCTCACGCAAACGATTGCGTATGTCTTCTAAATTTCTCACGATCGCAGCCGTTTTTTCCCAGTCTGCGTTTTTCGCAAGCGGATAAAAACCTGTGTACTGTCCTGATTCATGAATCGAACGTGATACTAAACTACCGGAAGATACATGTACATGGTCAGCGATAGTCAAATGGCCTAAAATCATTGCTGCTCCACCAAAGGTGCAATGTTTTCCTATCTTGGCACTGCCTGCGACACCGACACAGCCCGCCATTGCAGTATGTGCACCGATCACACAGTTATGCGCGATTTGAATTTGATTGTCTAACTTAACGCCATCTTCAATCACGGTGTTATCTAATGCACCCCGATCTATGGTGGTGTTAGCACCAATATCCACATCATGACCGATACGTACACCGCCTGTTTGTGGAATTCTTATCCACTCGCCCTGTTCATTCGCAAATCCAAATCCATCACTACCAATCACAGCACCAGATTGAATCACACCACGTTCACCGATGTGACTATCTGCAAGAAAAATTACCTGTGGATGAAATACCGTACCTGATCCGATTCGAGCGCCACGTCCCACAAATGAGCCAGCACCAATCACACAATGGTCGCCAATTTCAACATCTGCTTCTATCGTTACATTCGCTGCTATGACAGCAGTCGCAGCTATGCGTGCACTGCTATCGACGATAGCGCTAGCATGAATGCCAGGTGTGATTGTAGGCGTATTGAGTTTGACAAAATACTGTGCCGCTCGAGCGAAGTACGCATAAGGGTTAGCAGTGATAATGCGCGCACCCTGATATGAGGTCGAAACAAGAAGATGATCAGACTCTGAAAGTATGAGCGCACCCGCCGCTGATTTTTCGGCTTGTGCGCGCAACTTTGAATTGGACAGAAAGGTGATGTGCTGCGCATTCGCTGTTTCCAGCGCAGCCATCCCTGTGACGAGGTAATCCGGACTACCTATCAACCGACCGCCTAAGCTTTCGACTAATTGCCCGAGTCGAGTGCTCATGGCGGCTAACTCCGGCTTATTTATTGAGTGCCTTAATCACTTTTTCAGTGATATCAATGCGAGGACTTGCATACACTGCTTCTTGAAAAATAATGTCATATTTTTCAGCTTCAGCAATTTGCTTAATCACTTTATTTGCACGTTCTAACACTACAGCGAGTTCTTCATTGCGCCGTTGATTTAAGTCTTCACGAAATTCACGCTGCTTACGCTGAAAATCTTTATCCATTTCAGCTAATTCACGCTGACGCTTATTACGATCAGAATCCGATAAGACGGGCGCTTCTTTGTCTAAACGCTCTGCCGCTGCTTTCAAACGCGCTGCAGCTTCCTGCAATTCTTTTTCGCGCTTAGAAAATTCTTGCTCCAACTTGGCTGTCGCCGCTTTGGAAGGCGCAGCCTCACGGAAAATGCGCTCAGTGCTAACAAAGCCTATCTTGGTTTCCTGCGCTAAGGCAGACGACATGAAGCCCATGGATAAGGCAGCTGTCAGGCTCATGCATATTGCTTTTTTGATTACAGAATTCAATTCAATCTCCGCAACGTAAATGTTGATTATGCCATTGGTCTATTAAAAGCCGGTACCCAACTGAAATTGGAAGGCCTGTGTTCTATCAAAACTAGCTGGATTAATAGGTCGTGCCAGAGACAACTTGAGTGGGCCTACCGGTGAAATCCAACTAATACCTAAACCTGCACTGTAGCGCAGGTCTTGAAAACTAATTCTGTCACCATCTTGCGGATTAAACACCTGACCCGCATCGAAGAAGGTAAACCAACGCAGGCTACGATCTACACCCGTGCCTGGGAACGGCATTTGTAATTCTGCATTCATTAAGACACGAGCTTGACCACCGATAGGTAAGAATAAGCCTGGGGTATTCGTTTGTGCAGCAGCAGTGGATAAAGAACCGGCGAAATATCCACGCACTGAACCTATACCACCAGCATAATAATTTTTAAAGATAGGGTAGACGTTACCAATACCTGCACCGTAATTCACTTCACCATTCAATGCCAAGGTGATGGATTTCGTCACAGGCCAAAAGTATTGATCTTGATAACCAGAGCGATAATATTTCACGTTACCTGCTGGTGACACTTCAAAGTTAGCACGCTGGAAACGACCTTCAGTCGGAATCAAAGCACTGTCACGTCTATCACGTTGCCATGCCACTGTGAGAGGGAATGAGGTGGTGTGAGCGGTACCAATACCAAATATAGGATCATCACCAAATTTCTTAACGTACTCAAGATAGCGCTCTGGACTATTTGATTTTGTATCAACTGTCGTATCCTCAATACCGGCACCAAAGAAGATACGGTCATATTCTGAAACTGGCACACCAAAGTTGACGTTCGCACCTTTGGTTTCAATTTTATAGTCAGTTGTGTTGAGCAAATAGTACGGTGGACGTGCAGTACGCAAGAACACTTCATAAGTACGGCTCACACCATCATCCGTGAAATACGGATTGGTATGCGAGATCGCAATTGTGCGAAATATTTTACTGGTGTTAACACTAATACCGATGTTGTTACCCGTACCGAAGGCATTTGCCTGATTCACCGAACCGGTCAGAGTTAATCGTTCACTACTCGAGAAACCCGCACCAAACATAATGTTACCGGTTGGTTTTTCAGTCACATCCACATTTAAATCTACTTGATCATTGGTACCAGGTACATCAACCGTATCTATCTTTGTATCAGTAAAAAAGCCCAGACGACCTAAACGGTCTTTAGAGAGTTTAATTTTGTCACCGTCGTACCATGAACTTTCAAATTGTCTAAATTCACGACGGATAACTTCATCACGAGTGCGATCATTACCACCAACATTGATGCGTCTCACATAAACACGCTTACCCGGATCAACAAATATTGTGAAACTGACTTCACCTTTTTCACGATTAATTTCTGGCGCTGCATTCACATTCGCAAAGGCATAACCAAAAACACCCATACGTTCAGAAATTTTCTTTGTACTCTGGGTCATTTTCTCGCCAGAATAAGCATCGCCTTTTTTCAATTGCACAAGGCTGGCTAGTTCAGATTCACGACCGAGCATCTCGCCTTCAAGTTTAATATCAGTGATCGTATATTTCTGACCTTCACTAATATTAATCGTAACAAAGATATCTTTCTTATCCGGTGTAATCGATACCTGCGTTGAATCAACCTGCATTTCTAGATAGCCGCGATTCAAATAAAACGAACGCAGTGCTTCAATATCACCCGCTAGTTTTTGTTTTGAGTATTGATCGGCTTTGCTATACCAAGTAAACCAACCTGAGGTGGATAATTTCAATTGACCAAGTAAGTCATCCTCAGGGAAAACTTTATTGCCGATGATATTAATTTGTTTGATCTTTGCGATTTCACCCTCATCGACTGCAAAGGTGACATTGACACGATTTCTTTCGATTGGAGTGATGGTGGTGGTGACTTGTACACCATATAAACCACGTGCTAAATATTGACGCTTTAATTCTTGTTCAGCGCGATCGACTAAGGCTTTATCTAAAATACGCGACTCACCTAAACCAATTTCTTTCAATGATTTTGTTAACTGCGCTTTATCAAATTCTTTGGTACCAGTGAATTCCACGGCTGCAATCGCAGGTCGTTCTTCCACCATAACGACTAAGACATCGCCATCTCTTTCAATCCGTACATCTTTAAAAAAACCAGTGGCATACAGAGCTTTAATCGATGCAGCTGCTTTATCATCATTAAAGAGATCGCCAACACGAACAGGAAGATAGCCAAACACCGTACCGGCTTCAGTACGTTGTATACCTTCTACCCGTATATCTTTAATCGTAAACGGATCAACAGCAAAAGCTTGTCCTGTACAAAAAGCAAAGGCAGCTACAGCGATTAAACGGCGGGAGAAAAACGGCGACGCAGTGCGCTTGGATTCAAATTTCATCAGCTAAGAGTGTTAAGCATTTCGAGATTGATTAGCTAAGTCGTATTAGCAAGCAAGTAACAATCATGAAACTAAACGAGCGATGTCATTAAAAATAGCCACCGCCATCAAGACCATGAGTATGCCCACTCCAGCACGCTGAGCAATGTCACTCACTCGTTGCGATACTGGACGACCAGTCAAAAGTTCTAGCGAATAATACAACAAATGCCCTCCATCTAGCACTGGAATTGGCAAGAGATTCATTACTCCAAGGCTAATACTAATAAAAGCCATAAAGGATAAAAAACTAATTACGCCCAAGCGAGCAGTCTGCCCTGCGTAATCCGCAATCGTAATGGGACCGGTAATGTTCTTTAAAGAAGCTTCACCTATTATCATCTTGCCAAGCATCGCTAAACTCATGGCACTGGTATCCCATGTTTTACTTGCTCCTTTTGCAATCGCAACCGGCAGATTTTCACTCACCGTGATCAGCTCAGCAGTGGTATCAATTTGAGCACGAATGCGCCCCACAGTTCGTTCACCCACACGTTCTGCTTCTGGCATGATTTGCACGCTAAATACCTGCCCTGCGCGCAGGCCTTCTAACGTCAAGGTTTGTCCGGCAGAATTTTGCAGACGCGTGACCATTTCTATGCCGTTCTCAACCAAGTCACCATTGATACGAACAATCACATCACCTGCTTGTAATCCTGCGCGCGCAGCCGGTCCATCCGGCATGATTTGACTAAATTTCGCTTTTGGCTTGGCAGTATCGAGTCCCAACTTATCCATTAGATGTTCATCAAGATCTGCGGTCGCTAGCTCAGTTGTTGGTAAATTTAAATTGAGGATTTCTTGATTACCTGCTGCGGTAGGCCGCAAAATTGCTAATTGTGCAGGACGCTTATCCATCACCGCATGCATCAGCTCCCAACGTAAATCTGACCAAGTTTGTAATTCAGTGCCATTCACTGCAGTGATGAGATCACCAGTTTTCAAACCAGCGACAGCCGCTGATGAATTTTGTTTGACAGTGACGCGTGCAATGATTTCAGGCACGCCATGCATATATAAACCTGCAAAGATAAGGATAGCCAATAAAAAATTCGCAACTGGTCCCGCCAACACGATAGCAATACGCTTCATGACTGGTTGATGTGTAAATTCACGTTGCAATTCTTGTTCAGATAACTCGCCGATATCTTCTTCACGTGCATCAAGCATCTTCACATAACCACCTAGCGGTAATGCAGACACTGCCCACTCGGTTTGATCAATACCAAAGCGACGCGACCAAATGACGGGCCCCATACCCACAGAAAAACGCAAGACTTTCACACCGCACCAACGCGCAACTAAATAATGTCCGAGTTCATGCACAATCACGAGCACGCCCAGAACAACAGCAAAAGCCAATAAAGTTTGTAATAGCGTCATGTAGATTTTCTAAAAAATATTTAGGATGAAATAAGCGACTGCGTAAGATCGCGTGCACGCTGATCTTGTTCTAATAAAGATTCAAGATCCGACACGGCAGTCGAAGGGATTTTGGCCATCACAGTCGCAATCAGTTCATTAATTTTTCTAAATCCAATTTTTCGATCAAGAAAAGCCTCTACCGCAATTTCATTCGCAGCATTCAGTAAAGCCGCTGCACTACCACCAACATGCAAGGCATCAAATGCTAATTGTAAACACGGGAATTGTTCAAAGTTAGGACGATGAAAATGCAGTTCAGCGATTTTTGCTAAATCAATCGGCTCCACACCGGATGCTATCCGCTCTGGATAAGCCAATGCATGCGCAATCGGTGTACGCATATCTGGATTACCAAGTTGCGCTAACACAGAGCCATCTGCATAGGAGACCATAGAATGAATCACACTTTGAGGATGTATCACTACTTCAATTTGATCAGCCGCAGCACCAAACAACCAATGAGCTTCGATGACTTCCAAGCCCTTATTCATCATGGTGGCAGAATCGACTGATATTTTTCTACCCATACTCCAATTCGGATGGGCAACTGCTTCCTCAGGAGTGACATCAGCTAATGATTCCACGGCGCGATGTAGAAAAGGTCCACCAGAAGCAGTCAGCAATATTTTACGAATACCATGATGATCAGGCACACGTGCATAATCAAGTGGCAAGCATTGGAAGATCGCATTGTGTTCACTATCAATCGGCAACAAGATCGCACGACTTTCATGCACTGCATCCATAAAAATCTGACCAGACATCACTAGCGCTTCTTTATTCGCCAATAAAATTTTCTTACCCGCTTTGGCTGCTGCTAACGCAGAAGGTAAACCAGCCGCTCCCACAATAGCCGCCATCACCACATCACATGCAGTTGCAGAAGCAACGTCACATAAAGCCGCAGGACCATAACTCACTTCTGTTTTTAATCCTGCTTTTTTTAATAGCGCAGTTAATGCTGCTGCTGCTTGGGCTGAACCAACCACCACACACTGAGGATGAAAACGAGCACACTGCTCTGCTAATGCTTCAACTTTGCTATGCGCCGTTAATGCATAAACAGAATAACGATCGGGATGACGCGCAATCACATCAAGTGTAGAAACACCGATAGAACCGGTTGAGCCTAATATTGTGATGGATTGTGCAGAGTTTTTTTGCATACTAGGGCTTTATTATTTTTATAGTCCAATACACATCAACACAATCAAAGGCATGACTGGAATCAGAGCATCAATGCGGTCTAATACACCACCATGACCTGGCAACAGTGTACTGCTATCTTTTACACCAGCACGGCGCTTTAACAATGATTCAAATAAATCGCCAACAACACTCGCTGCAACAATCACAGTCATGCATAACATCCAGAGTGGCCAACCTAAATTACGCTGCAATTGCGCAGTAAAACTATCTGCTAGTAATGGTGTAAAAACAGAAAACACGCCTAATAGCATGACGAATAACCAACCTCCTGCCACACCTTCCCAACTCTTGCCTGGTGAAATAGTAGGTGCAAGTTTACGTTTACCGATAGCACGCCCTACAAAATAAGCACCGATATCTGCTATCCATACGATAGCCATCGAAGAAATTAAAAATAGCACTGAACGCTGATACAACACATACATTGAAATGAAACATCCAAGCAGTGTTAAGAGAAAAATTAAAGTGAATAAATTTCCACGCGCACCATCGGTAGCAGGCAAACCAAATTTCAATGCAGGAAAAAACCGCATAGCCCACACCAACGCGCAGATTAAAGCGAGATTAAAAATATCCACCGGTGTTTGCGTTGCCAGTGCCCAGAATAAAACAGGCACAGCGATTAAAGAGAGAGGCAAGGCACGCTGAATTGAAAATAGTCGCAGACTTTCCCAAACTGCTGCAGCAAAAAATACAGCAAGAGTGATTTTCACAATCAAATCAGAACCAGAAAGCAGAACCGCTGCTAGCAAGACTAACAACACGATGGCAGTAATGATTCGTTGTCCTAGCATTAGGAAGCTTTCCTAACTTCCTGCACTTGAGCACTAGTGCGTCCAAAACGACGCTCACGCTGTTGATAAGAGAGGATTGCTGCATCGAGTGAAGCAGCATCAAAATCAGGCCAGTAGGTATCAGTGAAATACAGTTCTGCATAGGCTAACTGCCATAACAGAAAATTTGAAATACGTTGCTCACCACCGGTACGGATAAAGAGATCAGGCTCAGGTGCATAAGCCATGACTAAATGGCATGCGAGATCTTCTTCAGAGAAATCCGTTTTACCAGGCATAGCTGCCATCATTTTTTGTGTGGCTTGCATAACATCCCAACGGCCACCGTAATTAGCACAGACCGTCAAAGTAAGACCCGTATTGGCAGCAGTATGTGCCTGTGCTTCTTCTATCATTTTTTGCAGATGACTATCGAAGCGAGTTAAATCGCCGACTATTTTTAAACGTATGTTATTGGCATGCATACGTTTCACTTCACGCTCTAGTGCACTCACAAACAAACGCATGAGCATAGACACTTCTTCAGCAGGACGACGCCAATTTTCCGAACTAAATGCAAACAGCGTAAGAAATTGCACGCCACGCTCAGCACACGCTTGCACCACACCGCGTACCGCTTCCACACCTTTCGCATGCCCAGTCACTCTAGGAAGATAGCGCGTAGTAGCCCAACGACCATTACCATCCATGATGATGGCAATATGTCGTGGCACTAAAGGTGCATCAGGTATTTCTTGCGTTGAACTGGTTAAATCCATAGTCAGTGCAATGTGGTTGAAAAATAAAACAGTGAAGCTTTAAAAAGCGCAGTCGAACTCGTTTAGGCGCTATACCGTCATCACTTCTTTTTCTTTTTCTTGTACTAACTTATCGATCTCAGCCACGAATTTATCTGTCAGCTTTTGTACTTCATCTTGAGCACGACGTTCATCGTCTTCTGATACCGTTTTATCTTTCAATAATTTTTTCAAACCTTCATTCGCATCACGACGCACATTACGAATAGCGATCTTGGCATCTTCCGCTTCAACTTTAACTAGCTTGACCATTTCTTTACGACGCTCTTCCGTCAACGCTGGAGTCGGTACGCGAATTAAATCACCTTGTGCAGATGGATTTAAACCAAGATCAGATTCACGTATCGCTTTTTCTATGGTGCTAAGTAGTTTTTTCTCCCATGGTTGAACGCCTAAAGTACGTGCATCCAATAAGGTAATGTTAGCCACACCACTAATCGGTGTCGGCGTGCCATAGTAATCCACCACCACATGATCTAACATACCTGCATGCGCACGACCAGTACGAACCTTTGCTAAATTGGATTTTAAAGTCTCTATCGACTTATGCATTTTTTGATCTGTGTTTTTCTTAATATCAGCAATTGTCATGCTGTTTTCCTCCTACAATAAATCTAATGAACTTGATGTTAATCAGCGTAGCTATTCTTAACTCACCTGTGATTTAAACATGAACCAGTGTACCTTCGTCTTCGCCCATTATCACGCGTTGCAATGCACCGGACTTGATAATAGAAAAAACTTTAATAGGTAACTTCTGATCACGGCATAAAGCAAAAGCAGTAGCATCCATCACTTGCAAATGTTTAGCAATCGCTTCATCAAACGTAATCGCTGAATAACGAGTGGCTGTTGGATCTTTTTTCGGATCAGCGCTATACACACCATCCACCTTGGTTGCTTTCAATACGACTTCAGCACCAATCTCAGCACCACGCAATGCAGCTGCAGTATCCGTCGTGAAAAATGGATTACCAGTACCTGCAGCGAAGATAACAATTTTGCCTTCTTCCATGTATTGCAATGCCTTAGGACGCACATAAGGCTCAACCACTTGTTCAATACCGATTGCTGACATCACCCTAGCCACCATACCAGCCTGACGCATCGCATCAGCCAATGCCAATGAATTCATTACCGTTGCCAGCATACCCATGTAGTCGGCTGTGGCTCTATCCATACCCTGCGCACCGGGTGCTACACCACGAAAAATATTGCCACCGCCAATGACAATCGCTAATTCCACACCAAGTTTAGCAACGTCAGAGACATCCGCCACCATGCGTTCTATGGTGGCGCGATTAATACCATAAGGATCGTCACCCATCAGGGCTTCACCAGAGAGTTTCAGTAGTACGCGCTTATAAGCGGGTGTTGTCATAGACCTGTCTCCGAGGATGATTCAATTTAAATATAAGCTTCATCACAAAAAACTACCGTTATTCTAACGGTTGATGCTGCTGTACTTCGTGTTTGCCACTTTAGCCGCCCAAAAAAACGGGCCTCTCGGCCCGTTTAATCATTACTGATGCTTATCCTTGTTTGGCTGCAGCTACTTGCGCTGCCACCTCTGCTGCAAAGTCATCTTGTTTCTTCTCAATGCCTTCACCCACTACATACATCGTGAAAGCTTTAACAGATGCATTACTTGCTTTGAGCATTTGCTCCACAGTCTGCTTATCATTCTTCACGAACGCTTGATTGAAGAGTGATACTTCTTTCAAGAATTTTTGTACTGAGCCTTCTACCATTTTTTCAGCGATATCAGCTGGCTTACCTGATTCTTCCGCTTTTAAACGCGCAACTGAGCGTTCTTTTTCGATCAAGTCTGCAGGTACTTGTTCTGATGAGAGTGACACTGGCTTCATCGCTGCAATATGCATTGCTACGTCTTTACCAATTTGCTCATCAGCGGCATCAAATTCCACCATCACACCAATACGAGTGCCGTGTAAATAGGAAGTGAGTTTAGAAGCTGTCTCAAAACGTTGAAAACGACGAATCGACATGTTTTCACCAATACGACCAACTAAGGTTGTGCGTTGTTCTTCTACAGTTTTACCATCTAATGGCAAAGCAGCTAATGCAGCCAAATCCGCAGGATTATGCTCAGCAATCAGACGTGCAATATCAGCTGCTAATTTTAAGAAATCATCATTTTTTGTAACGAAGTCAGTTTCGCAATTGACTTCGACTAAAGCGCCTACTGATCCTTTGATATGCGAAGCAACCACACCTTCAGCTGCAATACGCGATGCTGCTTTAGAAGCTTTGCTACCTAGTTTTACACGCAGAATTTCTTCCGCACGATCCATATCACCATCAGCTTCTGTTAATGCCTTTTTGCACTCCATCATGGGAGCGTCTGTCTTGGCGCGAAGTTCACCTACCATTGCCGCCGTAATTGCCGCCATTTTCTTTCTCCTAATTGCGAGATGTCATTCGACATTCTCTATAAAGTTCACAATGCATTCAATTCATGTACTCGAAAAAAAAGGGCTAACTGCAGTTGCCCCAATTTTTCCGTCTCACTTGCGAGTGAGACTGGCCAACACTGCTGGCATTAAGCCTCTTCGTTTACTTCTACGAATTCGTCAGCACCTGCTTTTACGGATTCGACGATATCTTTTACTGAGTTTGCGCGACCTTCGAGGATGGCATCAGCCACACCGCGTGCATACAAGGTAATCGCTTTTGATGAGTCATCATTACCAGGGATCACATAATTCACGCCATCTGGAGAATGGTTGGTATCAACCACGCCAATGACAGGAATACCCAGTTTAACGGCTTCAGAGATTGCACCTTTGTGGAAACCGACGTCAATCACGAAAATCGCATCAGGCACGCCGCCCATATCTTTGATACCGCCAATTGCTTTCTGCAGTTTGTCGAGCTCACGGCTAAACATCAGCGCTTCTTTTTTTGACAGTTTTTCAACTGAACCTTCAGCTACAGAAACTTCCATTTCTTTTAAACGCTTGATAGAAGTTTTGATGGTTTTAAAGTTGGTCAACATACCGCCTAACCAACGTTGATCCACGAAAGGCACACCCGCACGTTTCGCTTCAGCAGCAATAATCTCACGCGCTTGTCGTTTGGTGCCAACCATTAAAATGGTGCCGCGATTAGAAGATAATTGACGTATGTATTTCATCGCCTCTTGGTACATGCCCAGAGTTTTTTCCAAGTTGACGATATGAATTTTATTGCGATGGCCGAAGATAAAAGGGGCCATCTTAGGATTCCAGAAGCGAGTTTGGTGGCCAAAATGCACACCGGCTTCCAGCATTTCACGCATGGTGACTGACATAATTGATTCTCCAGGGTTAGCTCAAGAATCTACCCAGTGACCTAAATCATTTTGCTGACTCAAGCACCCTTGTTGGGATAGATTCGAAATTTACAAAAAACGCTTAGATGACATCTAAGCAAATTATTTACGAATTAGCAAAAAAACAGCATATGTAACTGTCATTTAGCTAACCAAGAATTTTAACCGATAAACAATGATTCTCCAACCTCTATCCGCATTCTAAGAGCGCTAAGCCTATGCCTAGACTATAATTTCGACTTCAAATAAAGATTCACCATGCAAAATGGTGCAAGTATGACAACATGGGCCAAATTTCCATTAAGACCGAAGAAGATATTCAAGGCATGCGCATTGCCGGCAGACTTGCATCTGAAGTGCTTGATTTCATAGCACCGCATGTAAAACAAGGCATCAGCACTGATGAACTTGATCGCTTGTGCCATGAATACATGGTGAATGTGCAGCAATCGATTCCAGCACCATTAAATTATTGCCCTCCCGGTTACACGCCTTATCCAAAAGCGATTTGCACTTCAGTTAATGATGTGGTGTGCCACGGCATACCAGGTGACAAAGTTTTAAAAAACGGTGACGTGATTAACATTGACATCACGGTAATTAAAGATGGCTACCACGGTGATACTAGTCGTATGTTCTATGTGGGCGAACCATCCATACTCGCTAAACGTTTAGGTGACATCACCTTTGAATCCATGTGGTTAGGCATTTCTAAAATTAAGCCCGGCGCACATTTAGGTGATATTGGCTACGCCATTCAACAATATGCTGAAAAAGCAGGCTATAGCGTAGTGCGTGAATTTTGTGGTCATGGCATTGGCAAGGTGTTTCATGAAGAGCCACAGGTATTGCACTACGGTCGTCCAGGTACCTTAGAAAAGTTAGTCGCCGGTATGATTTTCACTGTTGAACCAATGATTAATGCAGGTCGTCGTGAAATTCGTGAGATGGGTGATGGTTGGACCATTAAAACTAAAGATCGCAGTCTTTCTGCACAATGGGAACACACTGTTTTGGTGACCGAGACAGGCTATGAAGTACTGACCGTTTCAGCAGGTTCCCCTCCTCCACCCGCAATGATTTCGGAGCATCATGCCGGCGCACCGGCAAGCGTTGCCTGATCAGGCATCCCTAGCCCGTTCACTGCGGGAGCAGCTCAAGCACGGTCGCGCGCAGATCGTTGCGGAATTTCGTCTGCATCCTAAGCCCGAGCGTTTGTTAACGCGCATGCGTCAAAATGCTGATCAAGTCATGACAGCAGCATGGAAAGCCTTTCACTTACCTGCAAGTACATGCTTAGTTGCAGTCGGTGGTTATGGTCGTGGTGAATTATTTCCTCATTCTGATATTGATTTACTGATCTTATTAGATCAAGCGCCTGACTTAGCAATACAAACTCAATTAGAAAAACTGGTGCAATTGTTCTGGGACTTAGGTTTAGAAATTGGTCATAGCATACGCACCGTTGAAGAATGTCTCACTGAATCTGCAGCAGACATCACTGTGCAAACTAGTCTGTTAGAAGCACGACTTATCACGGGTAATCGTGCACTCTTTCACTCACTGCAGCAGCGCTATCAACAAGCCATGGATGCACGCGCTTTCTTTCAGGATAAAACACTGGAACTCAGACAGCGTCATGTGAAGTATGAAAACACACCCTATAGCTTAGAGCCAAATTGCAAAGAAAGTCCTGGTGGACTGCGTGATTTACAAGTCATCTTATGGGTAGCGAAAGCAGCTG
The DNA here is from genome assembly GCA_945883145.1 of Bordetella parapertussis. Classification (GTDB taxonomy): domain Bacteria; phylum Pseudomonadota; class Gammaproteobacteria; order Burkholderiales; family Burkholderiaceae_D; genus Pernthalerella. The sequence continues at coordinate 18,654 of CAMCXB010000015.1, forward strand.
GTATAGGCAACTCTTGGCGTGAACTAGCAGTCAATGATCTCATCACCGCAACTGAAGCAAGACTACTAGCAGAAAAAGAACGGGCTTTTAAAGATATACGTATCCGTTTGCATTTATATGCTGAACGACGTGAAGATAGATTAGTCTTTGATGTGCAAACTGCAATTGCAGAAACTTATGGTTTTGAAACAAGTAATGAGCGTCGTTCTAGTGAATTACTCATGCAACGATATTATTGGGCTGCAAAAGCAGTCACTCAGCTGAATACCATTTTGCTGCAAAACTTAGAAGCAAAACTTTTTCCTCAAACCAGTATTTCACGACCTGTCAATGCGCGCTTTAATGAAGTAAATGGTGTTATCGATATCGCGCATGAAAAAATCTTTGATGAAACGCCTTCTGCCATATTAGAAGTTTTTAAAATCTTGCAGCAGAAACGTGAATTAAAAGGCATGACACCACGCACACAACGTGCGATCTGGCATGCCCGCTTTAATATTGACGCCAAATTTAGACGCGACCCTGCTAACCGCGCGATGTTTTTAGACATACTGCAAGCGCCAGGTGGTGTGACACATGCCTTAAGGCAGATGAATCAGCTCTCTATCTTAGGTCGCTATTTACCGAATTTCCGTAAAATCATAGGACAGATGCAGCATGATTTATTTCATGTCTATACAGTTGACCAACACATCTTAATGGTGGTCCGTAATGCGCGTCGCTTTTGTATACCCGAGCATGTGCATGAATATCCATTTTGCAGTCAGTTGATCGCAAACTTTGCGCAACCTTGGTTAATTTATATAGCTGCGCTTTTCCATGACATTGCCAAAGGACGTGGCGGCGATCATTCTAAATTGGGTAAAGCAGATGCAAGCCGTTTTTGTCGTGACCATGGCTTAACCAAGACAGAGACTGAACTGGTGGTGTTCCTAGTTGAACACCATCTCACCATGTCTCAAGTCGCACAAAAACAAGATTTATCGGACCCCGATGTGATTCGCGCTTTTGTGCGTATCGTCAAAGATGAACGACATTTGACTGCACTCTATTTACTCACCGTTGCAGATATCCGTGGCACCAGTCCTAAAGTATGGAATGCTTGGAAAGGTAAGTTACTCGAAGATTTATATCGTATGAGTTTGCGTGTGTTAGGTGGTGAAGCACCTACCGCCGATCGCGAACTGAAAAATCGTCAACAAGAGGCAATTGCGGCACTACGTTTATTTGGATTATCAGCAACAGCACATGAAGCACTGTGGAAAACACTCGATGTTGGTTATTTCTTGCGTCATGATGCCTCAGAAATCGCCTGGCAAACACGCGTTATACATGAACACTTAGGCAGTGAGTCACCGATTGTAAGAGCGCGTCTTGCGCCTATTGGTGAAGGTTTGCAAGTGACAGTTTATGTACGTGACCAACCGGATTTATTTGCCCGAATATGCAGTTATTTTGATAGAAAAAATTTCAGCATCTTGGATGCAAAAGTACACACCACACGTGATGGTTATGCGCTGGATACTTTCTTAGTCAGTGAACCCAACTTTGCTGAAAACTATCGTGAACTCATTTCTTTGATTGAACATGATTTAAAAGCATGGTGCCGAACTGCTTCACCCTTACCAGCACCTATCAAAGCTAGATTATCGCGTTTATCTCGAAATTTTCCGATCACACCAACCATTAATTTACAACCGGATGAACGTGGTCAGTATTACTTACTCTCCATCTCAGCAGGAGACCGTTCTGGCTTGCTATATTCGATTGCGAATGTATTAGCTCGCTATAAACTTAACCTACACACCGCAAAAATCACAACACTGGGTGAGCGAGTTGAAGACGTGTTTTTACTAGATGGACAGATGCTTAGTAATGCACGCAGTCAAATTCAACTTGAATCAGATTTACTTGATGCTCTACGAGTTTAATTTATTTGCGTTCGATTTATATTCAACATGACTGAACCACTACGACTCTCTAAACGCATGTCAGAACTCGGTCTATGTTCGCGCCGTGAAGCAGATGATTGGATAGCCAAAGGTTGGGTGAAAGTCGATGGTCAAGTCATTGCAGAGCTAGGTAGCAAAGTTTTACCGCATCAAAAAATCACCATTGAACGTCAAGCACAAGCTGAGCAATCACGTCGTGTATCAGTGCTCATTAATAAACCAATTGGGTTTGTGAGTGGTCAAGCAGAAGATGGCTACAAACCTGCTGTCACACTAGTGCGCCCTGAAAATCGCTGGGCTGAAGATAAACTCCCTTTACAGTTCTCAGCAGCACAGCTAAAAAGTTTGGTACCAGCTGGCAGATTGGACATCGACTCCACTGGCTTACTGATATTGACGCAAGATGGTCGTATCGCAAAAACATTAATTGGTGAAGACACAAGCATAGAAAAAGAATATCTCGTGCGTGTGAAATACACCAAAGGCGCAAAACTTCCTGAGCATGAATTAAAACGACTGAATCACGGTTTGACCTTAGATGGCAAAGCTCTACTACCGGCTAAAGTACGCTGGCAAAATGAAGATCAACTCTGCTTCATTTTACGTGAAGGAAAAAAACGTCAGATCAGACGTATGTGTGAAATGGTGGGCCTTCAAGTACTAGCTTTGAAACGTGTTCGTATAGGACGCGTCAAACTCGGCAACTTACCTATGGGACAATGGCGCTATCTAGGCGCTGATGAACAATTTTAGTTTGATAAGTGAGGATGATTTAATCATCATCATTAGGATCCAAATCTGGAAACAACACACTGGCATAACCAAAGCGTGAAAAATCAGTAATGCGCATAGGATAAAGCATGCCAACTAAATGATCACATTCATGTTGCACTACACGCGCATGAAATCCATCGACTTCTCTGTCAATAACATGTCCAAATTGATCAAATCCTTGATAGCGTAATTGCGCATGGCGAGAGACTACACCACGTAATCCTGGAACGGATAAACAACCTTCCCAATCTTCTTCCATCACATCTGAAAGCACAGTTAAGACAGGATTAAGCAACACTGTTTCAGGCACAGGTGGTGCATCAGGATAGCGCTGCGTTTTTTTAAAACCAAAAATCACGATTTGCAAATTCACACCAATCTGAGGTGCAGCAAGACCAGCACCATTTGCATCATGCATGGTGTCAAACATATCTGCTATTAATTCGTCGAGTTCACGCGTACCAAATTTTTCTACTGGTTCTGCCTGACGAAATAGACGAGGATCACCCATCTTTAAAATTTCTCTGACTGCCATACTTACCCCGCGTGACGCTGCTCTCGCAACCACTCTGAAAATGCAGCACCTGTTTCAGGATGCTGCAAACCTATTTCAACCGAAGCCTGTAAATAACCTAACTTAGAACCACAATCAAAACGACGACCATCATAACGATAGGCAAGCACGGTTTCATCTTTCATTAATGCAGCAATACCATCGGTGAGTTGAATCTCTCCACCCGCACCTTTGCCGATTTTTTCTAGATAAGAAAAAATATGCGGGCTAAGCACATAACGTCCAACAACAGCCAGCGTAGAAGGTGCTTTATCAGGACTAGGTTTTTCTACAATCGCATTCACTTTTTCGCATCGATCAGCAAAAGGCTGTGCACTAACGATACCGTATTGCTTGGTTTGTTCTAACGGCACATCTTGCACTGCCAACAAAGATGCCTGATGTTTTTCATACTGCGCTGTCATTTGCGCCATCACACCCACACCACCTGATACGCCTTGCATGAAATCGTCAGCTAACAAGACTGCAAAGGGATCATCACCAACAATAGGTCGCGCACACAATACTGCATGGCCTAAACCCAATGCTTCTGACTGACGGATAAACATACAATGTATATGTTTAGGAATAACTTCACGCACCATGCTGAGTAATTTTTCTTTACCAGCTGCTTCTAGCTCTGCTTCTAATTCATAAGCTTTATCAAAATGATCTTCGATCGCGCGTTTATTGCGACCCGTGATAAAAATCATTTCAGTAATGCCCGCTTCAACCGCTTCTTCAACCGCATATTGAATCAATGGCTTATCTACAATCGGTAGCATTTCTTTAGGCTGTGCTTTGGTAGCAGGTAGAAATCGACTACCTAAACCTGCAACAGGAAAGACTGCCTTACGAATTTTTTTCATGCTTGCTGCTCCAATAATGTCAATAATCCTGCTTCATCTAAAATAGGTACACCGAGTTCCTGTGCTTTTTCTAATTTACTACCTGCCTCTTCACCCGCTACCACATAGCTAGTTTTTTTCGATACCGAACCTGCTACTTTGCCACCCGCGGCTTCTATCATCTGCGCGGCTTCATCGCGTTTTAAACTCGGCAGCGTTCCCGTAATCACAAACGTCATCCCCGATAAACTGAGTGATTGCTGCACGACTTCCACATCTTGCCAATGCACACCGGCAGCGCGCAATTGAGTAATCAGTTCACGATTAAGTGGGTCAGAAAAAAACTGCAATAGCATCGTTGCTACAACTGGACCGATATCATTGACGGCTAATATCTGTTCTTCATTCGCTGCCATTAATGCATCGAGATTTCCAAAATGCCGTGCTAATTCTTTCGCAGTTGATTCACCAACATGCCGTATGCCTAATGCATAAATAAAACGCGCTAAGGTGGTTGCTTTTGATTTTTCTAATGCATCAATGACATTTTGTGCAGATTTTTTTGCCATGCGATCTAGCTCTGCAAGTGCACTGGCTTCTAAACCATAAAAATCCGCTGGTGTAGTGACAATTTCTTTATCTACTAATTGCTCAACCAACTGCTCGCCTAGACCTTCTATATCCATCGCACGTCTGGAAACAAAATGTAGCAAGCCACCTTTGCGTTGCGCGGCACATTTTATCCAACCACCAGAACAACGCGCGACCGCTTCATCTTCAGCACGCACTATCACTGATCCACAAACAGGACATGAAGTTGGCATCACAAATTCAGTTGCTGTTGCAGGACGACGTTCAGGCACATTCGCTACTACTTCAGGAATCACATCACCGGCACGACGCACAATCACGGTGTCACCAACGCGTATGTCTTTACGTTTGACTTCATCTTCATTATGCAAGGTGGCATTGGTTACCGTGACACCACCGACTGATACAGGAGCTAATCGTGCCACCGGTGTGATGGCTCCAGTACGACCGACTTGCACATCAATGCCCTGCACTAAAGTGATCGCTTCTTCGGCTGGAAATTTATGCGCTAATGCAAAGCGTGGAGCGCGTGACACAAAACCTAATTGCTGTTGCTGCTGGTGTTGATTGACTTTGTAAATAACGCCATCTATCTCATAAGCTAACTTCGCGCGTTTAGCTGCTATATCAGCATAGAATTCAAGCAACCCTGTTGCGCCGATTTTGATTGCACGTTCTTCACAAACCGGAATACCGAGTTGTTGATACCAGTCTAAAAGTGCAGCATGCGAGGTTGGCATGTCAGCGCCCTCACACTGCCCTATGCCATAAGCAAAAAAACGGAGTTGGCGTTGTGCAGTAATCTTTGAATCTAACTGACGCAAACTACCTGCAGCTGCATTACGTGGATTCGCGAATTCTTTTTGACCTGCATCACGCTGACGTTGATTCAGTTTTGCAAAGTCTGATTTGAACATCAACACTTCACCACGCACATCAAGTAATGCAGGAGGATGATCGGTGCGTAATTTAAGTGGTAAAGAACGTATGGTGCGTATGTTCACAGTCACGTCTTCACCCGTGCTGCCATCACCACGTGTTGCGGCTTGCGTCAGCACGCCATTGATATAGCGCAGATTGATTGCCAAGCCATCAAACTTTAATTCACAAGCGTAGTGAATTTGCGCTTCATTTTTTAAACCTTCGCGGCTTCGCTTATCAAAAGCAAGAATATCTTCTTCAGAAAAACCATTATTAATCGACAGCATAGGAACTGCATGCTGCACTTGATCAAAATGAGGAAGTGGTGCGCCACCTACACGTTGGGTAGGTGAATCAACGGAAATGATTTCGGGATGCGCTAACTCGAGCTGTTCTAGTTCACGGAATAACTTGTCATATTCAGCATCAGGGATGGTGGGTTGATCCAACACATAGTAAGCATGTGCGTGATGATGCAATTGAAGATGCAACCAATTGACACGTGAACGCCAATCCGATGCAGCAGGTTCAGGCGACGATGCCTGCGCAAACAAATCAACTTGCGACATTAGCCAAACAAACGTTTCGCTGCACTAGAACCTGCAGTGACACCGTAATCTTCCATCGCATGATAAAAATCTTTGACCTGCGCTGCGATCGCATCTAGTGATGCATCATTCAACGGCTGTCCGGAATCATCAATCACTTCACCAGACAAACGTGATGCGAGTGATTTAGCAAAAGCAGTCATTGCTTCAAAAGCTAGCCGTTGGCTTTCTACCATGGGCACTGGCAAGAGCAAGGTCATCATCTTGGTGCTATCGTCAGCCGGAGTCGCATTCATAGAGATGGAAAACAACAACCCACCATCACCATCCGACATGATTAATCTACCATCAGGTCGTAAATCTAAACCTTGACGTTGTAAGGCAGGTCGCATGGTAGCAACTAACCAAGGCATGCCTTTACTTCTTACATTCACGGAAAGTTGTACATCAAATTCTTGAATAAACTGATGCAAACGACGTGCATCAGAAATCACTTGTGACATATCAGGAATATCAGGCATAGAGCCTAATTCATCGCCCATATTATTTAAACCTAAAACAAGCTCAGAATACTCTAGCTCTGATAAAGGACTTAAACGCGATGCCATCTGTACACCAACTTGCAAGGAATAATAAGCACCACCATGTGCTACCGGTTCTAGGCTACCTGTTTCAGTCTCACCGATTACTTGCACCAGCTTATTACCTACAAAGCGCAAGGACTGAAATGCTGCAATAATTTTTTCACCGCGCAATGGATGTTCCAGTGCGAGAGGAATAATGCAATCGACGACAGGATCTAGCGGTGATGTTTTCGCAGTAGCGTGTATAAATTCTAAAGGCTCAGCGTGTGCAGCACGGGCAGTCTGCGTAGTGACTTGTTGATGATCATCTTCATCAGCATGATCCGCATGATCGTGCTCATGTTGTTGATGATGCTCATCGTGTGCGGAATGATCATGCTCATCATCACTATGTTCATGCGCAGCATCGTCATGTGCGCTGTGAGATGAGCTGTGATGCGCCTTGCCACCACCCATCAGCACATCATCAGGCATATCCGAAAAGGCATTTTCAACAGAGTTTTTCGCGCGCCATTCAGTCCACTTGTTATAAGCAATCACACCGACTACGATGACAGCGCCAATGGCAATCAGGCTGGCCTGCAGTTCAGTCATGCGCATACTCCATCTTTAAGCTCATAGGAAAAACACAGTTACGAAGATTTTGATTCATTAAAACACCGGACAATTCTTAGGATGTTCTCTCCACCAAGCAATATTCTAAGGGAAGTAGCGTGAAATGCCCTTATTCAGACGGCATTTTAGTCAAGGAATGTTCAGTTTAGGGGAGTTAGCTAGCTGATAGTGCGATGTTTGGTGATGAAAACCCTGTTTATGAGGAATAAAGGCAAAAAACAGGGCTATAAAAAATGGAATTTTCTTCGCTAGGCGGACTATCAATAATTTACCGTTGATCCCCAAGCTTGATAAAAATCAATTGAACTTTTCAGATCCTTCTCTAAGATGTCAAAAATGCAACTACATTGACGAGGGAGATAGTGAATGCAAAAAAATAAAGACATCAAACTACACGAACTAACGATGATCTCTTTGAAACCAAAACTGCAGCAACTTAGAACCTGGTGGTTTAGCAGACTTGAAGAACACTACTTGATTTGCGCAGAAATTGAACGCCGACAAGCACGTCAATCCGAAGAAAACGAAGCCTATTATCATAAACGTGCTGCAACCATACGCTCAGAGCTCTACTGGAACAAGTAGGCTCAAGCATTAAGAAGCAGCACTCAGACCAGACTCACTTAAGCAGCAACCGGTTCTGCATTCAATTGGGATGCTGATTCCATATCAACAGCAACAATACGCGACACACCCTGCTCTTGCATCGTCACACCTATTAACTGCTGCGCCATTTCCATCGCAATCTTGTTATGCGAGATAAACAAGAATTGCGTATTAGCTGACATACGTTTCACCATGGCGCAGAAACGTTCGGTGTTAGCGTCATCCAGTGGAGCGTCAACCTCATCGAGTAAACAGAACGGTGCAGGATTCAATTGGAAGATAGAGAACACTAATGCCGTCGCTGTTAGTGCTTTCTCACCACCGGATAAGAGATGAATCGTTGCATTCTTCTTGCCCGGTGGTTGTGCCATAACCTGTACCCCGGAATCAAGAATTTCTTCGCCCGTCATCACTAGCTTGGCATTACCACCGCCAAATAGTACGGGGAATAACTCACCAAAATGATGATTCACTTTATCGAAGGTATCTTGGAGTAGATCACGCGTTTCTCTATCAATCTTGTGGATCGCATCTTCTAATGTTGTGATCGCTTCAGTTAAGTCAGCACATTGCGCATCAAGGAAAGTCTTACGCTCCGTTGCTTGAGCTAACTCATCCAATGCAGCCAAGTTCACTGCACCCAAAGCCGCAATCGCATTGGTGAGACGTGTGACTTCACCTTGCAAATAAGATGGGCGAACATCATCACCTAATTTCGCAGCAAGTGCTTCTTCATCTGCTTGTGCTTCAGCTAACTGCTGCGCATATTGCTCTTGATTTAAACGTGCCGCTTGTTCTTTGAGTTGCAATTCAACGATGCGATCACGCAATGGTTGCAATGCACGATCGGCAGCAAGTTTCGCTTCATCTTGACCACGCATTTGTTGAGTCAGTTGATCTAACTCTTGACGCGCATTGGTCAACGCAATTTCTTGCTCACTGCGTATTTCTAGCAGGGTTTGCAGACCCGCTTGTGCTGCTTGATCATCTAAAGATTCGAGTTCAAGTTGACCCTGCTCCATGCTAGCAAACAGTTGCGCCGATTGTTCTTGCGCAGTAGCGATATTGCGTTTTAATTCTTCTATGCGATTTGCATGTGATAACTCAGCAAATTCAGCTTGTTGTGCAGCGCGTTCTAGCTCACGCAAAGCTTGACGCGATAGATTCAATGCTTGCTCATGTTCGAGATAAACTGTTTGACCATCTTCATGCTGCTCTTGCATGGTAGCGAGTTCAGCATCAAGCTGTTCAAACATCGCTTCGGATGCAACCTTAATATTTTGCTGTTCAGCTTCTTGCGCTGCGATCTCAGCGAGATCTTCTGCAATTTGCGTACTACGTTGACTGAATCTATCCTGCACTTCAGACAATTTAAGTATGTCAATTTGCATGCTATGCACAGCTTGAGTCAACGCTGTAACTTGTTGCGTTAAATCTTGTAACTGTTGTGTGCCTAGTGTCAATGCTGCATCAGCACGCACTGAACGCTGACGTGCTTCATCCGCTAGTAGTTGTTGTACCTTTACTTGACGGCCTATATTTTCAATTTCTTGTTGACGCGCGAGCACACCATCTTGCTCAGAATCAGAAGCATAGAAACGTACTGACAACTTACCAATCAAATGACCTTGACGTGTGACTAAACAAGCGCCTGCAGGTAATTTGCTGCGATCTGCAAATGCGGCTGCTGCATCTTCAGCAACGAACACATTGTGTAACCAGTCCTGCATTAATGCACGTAGACCAGGTTCATTTAATTGTAAGAGTGAGATCAGTGGCTTTAAGCCTGCAGGTGCAACTTCATTATTCCCTGCACTACCTGTAGTTGAAAACAAAGACAACTTAGCAGGAGGCGCATCACTAAAGAAGGCTTTAGTCCAATCCAAATTGGAGACTTCAAGCGCACCAGTTCGTTCACGCAACACCGACTCTAATGCGGTTTCCCAACCTTGTTCAATGTTGAGCTTTTTCCATAAACGTGGCAATGCACCCAATTCATGTTTATTCAACCAAGGTGCAACCTTGCCTTCTGTTTGCACACTTTCTTGTAATTGTTTTAAAGCGTCTAAACGTGCTTCAAGTTGCGCATGATTCGCACTGGCTGTATTCGATGCTTCTTGCGCATCACGACGTTCTTGCTCTAACTTAGGCTGTCTTTCTTGTGCAGCGACGAGTTCTTTCGTTGCACTATCAAGTTCAGCTTGTTTATCTTTTACCTGCGATTGCACATTATTTAAATGCACGGTATCAGGCAATGACAATCCACTTTGCTCTTGTGACAGACGTTCACGACGTTGCGCAAGATTACCAAGAATCTGTGCGGCATTACGTTGCTGTGCTGATTCAAGTTCTATCTTTTGTTGCAATTGCATGATATGCGAGCGTGATTCTGTGCTCGACAATTGTGCTGCACGCCATTTCTCTTCTAAAGCAGGAATGGCTTGTTGTTTTTCTTCTACCAATTGCTGTGACTCTGCTACACGCACTGCATGTTCTTCTAGCTCTTGTTCAGCTTGTACCAGCTCTTCTTGTGACTGGGTTCCCTGACGCTGCCATTGATCACGCTGTGCAGTCAAAGAATTTAATTGTGTTTGTAAGCGAGAACGAGATTCAATGACGAATTTAATTTGCGCTTCTAAACTACCAATTTCAGAATTCGTTTGATACAACTCACCTTGTGCATGATGCACACGGTCACCAGCAGCATAATGCGCTTGACGCATATGCTCGATTTGCGTTTCGATATGACGCAGTTTGGCGTTTTGCTCTTCGAGATCAATATGACCACGCTCTATATCGCGCAGGACTTTTTCCTGCTCATTCTTGGCTTCATTCTTACGCAACAGCCACAGCAGTTTTTGTTTTTCTTCTTGATCAGCTTGTAAGGTGTGAAATTTCTGCGCGACTTCCGCTTGCCCTTGCAGCTTTTCTAAATTGTTGTTGAGTTCGCGCAGGATATCGTCAACACGCTGCAAATTTTCACGTGTATCTTGCAAACGATTTTCTGTTTCTCGACGACGTTCTTTGTATTTAGAAACGCCTGCTGCTTCTTCCAAGAAGATACGCAACTCTTCAGGACGCGCTTCAATAATGCGCGAAATCATGCCTTGACCAATAATCGCGTAAGCACGTGGACCTAGGCCTGTGCCTAAGAAAATATCTTGAATATCACGACGACGAACTGCTTGATTGTTAATGTAATAAGTTGAAGTGCCATCACGTGTCAGCGTACGTTTGACTGAAATCTCAGCAAAGGTACTCCACTGACCAGCCGCTTTACCCGCTGAATTATCAAAAACCAATTCAACTGAGGAGCGCCCAGCAGGTTTGCGTGTATTGGTGCCATTGAAAATCACGTCCTGCATGGACTCGCCGCGCAGCTCGGAGGCTTTGGACTCACCCAAGACCCAGCGCACAGCATCAATGATGTTAGATTTGCCGCATCCATTAGGACCCACGACGCCAACCAACTGCCCTGGCACCTGAAAGTTTGTAGGATCGACGAAGGACTTAAAGCCCGATAGTTTTAGAGAAGTTAACCGCACGGTATCAACAATTCAAACACGGAGACTCTGATCATTTCGACAACATCTTAGTCAGGATATTGCCGCTGACTCAGCACTTACGCAGACTTTCACGCAGGCTAAGCATTTTCATCAAAGACTCTTATAAAAAGATAAACCGGGCAAACAGCAGCCCGGGTTCGGATGAAACATCGCTATGATAACATCCGTCTCCCTCCTGACCAGAGCATTTCCATCGTCTGGTGATCTAAAAATCTCATCAATGATTCACAAAGCACTACAGCGATGAAGCACGCCGGAAGGTATAATCGCGCAGCTCTAGATATATCAACGACACACTTATGCAGCGTAGGCCATTGTGAATCCGTTACTCGACAGACTGCAGCCCTATCCCTTTGAAAAATTACGCCGCTTGTTTGCGGATGTCACGCCTGATCGTGCGCATTCGCCTATTAGCTTAGGCATAGGGGAACCAAAACATCCGACCCCTGCTTTCATTCAAGAGGCGCTTGCACATAATCTCGGTGGTTTGGCTAGTTATCCGACTACTGCTGGTAGCGATGTATTGCGAGCTGCTATATGCGGATGGTTAGAACAACGCTATCGACTGCCTAGCTTAGATCCTAGCAATCAAGTCTTACCTGTTAATGGATCACGTGAAGCATTGTTTGCTTTAGCTCAGGTAGTGATTGATCCAAACGCAAAAGCGGTGGTTGTGTGCCCGAATCCTTTTTATCAAATTTACGAAGGCGCTGCATTTTTAGCTGGTGCTGAGCCTTACTTCGTTAACTCTGATCCGAATCGTAATTTCGCGCCTGATTTTTCTACCGTGCCAGCTGATGTCTGGCCTCGCGTGCAATTGCTCTATATTTGCTCACCGGGTAATCCAACTGGAGCTGTGCTCACACTCGATGATTGGCGTGAATTATTTGCGCTCTCAGATAAACATGGTTTTGTGATTGCGGCCGATGAATGCTACTCAGAGATTTATTTTGGTAGTGAACGTCCTTTAGGTGCGATGGAAGCATCACATAAACTGGGACGTAAAAATTACGAACGCTTGATAGCATTTTCAAGTTTATCTAAACGCTCGAACGTTCCTGGTATGCGTTCAGGTTTTGTGGCGGGTGATGCACGTATCTTGCAAAAGTTTTTGTTGTATAGGACATATCACGGGAGTGCTATGAGTCCTTCCATACAAGCAGCTTCAGTCGCAGCATGGCAAGATGAAGGGCATGTAGCAGAAAACCGCGCTAAGTATTTACAAAAATTTCAACAAATCACACCCATGCTTGCTGAGGTATTTGATGTGGCTCTGCCTGACGCAGGTTTTTATTTGTGGGCTAAGGTCGATAAATTAGTTACCATTAACGACACTGATTTTGCTCGACGCTTGTATGCAGAATGCAATGTCACTGTTTTACCGGGTAGCTATGTTGCGCGTGATTCTCATGGCATTAACCCTGGTGCAAATCGTATTCGTATGGCCTTAGTAGCAGAAGTCGATGAATGTCTTGAAGCCGCTAAACGTATCGTGACATTCACACGCAAACTTGCTTCATCCTGATTTTTTTAATTTTTAATTTCAACTTTATTCAAACGTATCATGACCCAACAATTACAAACTCTGATCGACAATGCATGGGAAGCTCGTGCCGACTTCTCTCCTAAATCCGCACCTGCTGATGTTCGTAAAGCTGTTGCAGATGTCCTCGAACAATTAAATCAAGGCACGCTACGTGTTGCACAAAAAGATAGCGGTAGCTGGGTAGTCAATCAATGGGTAAAGAAAGCCGTGTTGCTGTCATTTCGCTTAGAAGACAATATGCCTATGCCTAGTGGTCAGCACATGCAGTTCTATGACAAAGTGCCTACCAAGTTTGCGAATTACACAGAGGCTGATTTCGCAAAAGGTGGTTTCCGTGTCGTGCCTCCAGCTGTTGCTCGTCGCGGTAGCTTCATAGGCAAAAACGTAGTGCTTATGCCTTCCTATGTGAACATCGGTGCTTATGTGGATGAAGGCACCATGGTGGATACATGGGCGACTGTAGGTTCATGCGCACAAATCGGTAAGAACGTTCATCTCTCTGGCGGTGTAGGTATTGGTGGTGTATTAGAGCCTATGCAAGCCAACCCAACCATCATTGAAGACAACTGCTTTATCGGTGCGCGCTCTGAAGTGGTTGAAGGTGTGATCGTTGAAGAAAACTCAGTGATCTCTATGGGTGTCTACATTGGTCAATCAACTAAGATTTATGATCGTGCAACTGGTGAAGTCACTTATGGACGTATACCTGCAGGATCAGTAGTCGTATCAGGTAACTTACCTTCAGCAGATGGCAAATACAGTTTGTACTGCGCAGTGATTGTGAAAAAAGTTGATGCAAAAACGCGCGCTAAAACTGCTATCAATGAACTCTTGCGTGATTAATTAAGTACTTAGTTAAACATAATCCCTATGTCACTGACACTCTACGGCATACCCAATTGCGACACAGTCAAAAAAGCACGCACTTGGCTGGAGTCGCATCAGCATGCCCACACCTTTCATGATTTTAAAAAACAAGGTTTGAGTGCTGACATTATCGCGCTATGGTTAAAAGCAGTGCCTTGGGAAGTGTTGGTGAATAAAAAAGGAATGACTTGGCGTAATCTCACTGATGCACAAAAAAATGCAGTCGTGGATGCTAAGAGTGCGACTGCCCTCATGCTAGAAAACCCTAGTGTGATTAAGCGTCCTGTTTTATGTTTGCCCACTGTTGTGTTAGTGGGTTTCACACCTGATCTGTATCAACAACAATTGAAAGCATCAGCATGAGTAGAACACTGGCCTTAACTGAAGAACTAATTACACTTTCTTCAGTCACTCCAGAAGACAAAGGCTGCCAGGCACGCATGGCTGAACTGTTACAGCCTTTGGGTTTTAACTGCGAAACCATACAGTCCGGTGCTGTCACCAATCTGTGGGCGCGTCGCGGAACAGCACAACCTTTACTCGTGTTTGCAGGTCACACCGATGTTGTGCCTACTGGCCCTTTAGAAAAATGGACATCGAATCCTTTTAAGCCTTCACATCGTGATGGCAAGTTATATGGACGTGGCGCAGCAGATATGAAAACCTCCCTCGCTGCCATGATCGTAGCGGTTGAAGAATTTGTAGCAGCGCATCCACATCACCAAGGCTCGATTGGTTTTCTCATCACCAGTGATGAAGAAGGACCTGCTACTGATGGCACCGTTGTCGTGTGTGATCAACTTAAAGCACGTGGTGAACAATTAGATTACTGCATTGTGGGTGAACCGACTTCAGTGAACAAAATTGGCGACATGATAAAGAATGGTCGCCGTGGCACCATGTCAGGCAAATTGACTATTAAAGGTGTGCAAGGTCATATCGCCTATCCACATTTGGCAAAAAATCCTATCCACCTTGCCATGCCTGCATTAGCTGAGCTAGCAACGATCAAGTGGGATGAAGGTAATGAATACTATTTACCCACTTCATGGCAAATGTCGAATATTCATGCAGGCACAGGTGCATCGAATGTGATTCCTGGTGAATGCATAGTTGATTTCAACTTTCGTTTTTCAACAGCGAGTACAGTCGAAGGATTGCAACAAGGAGTGCGTGCCATCTTAGATAAACATGGCTTGCAATATGAATTAGCTTGGATAGTTGGTGGCCATCCTTTCTTGACTCCTCGTGGCACATTAAGTCAGGCATTAAGTGATGCCATCTCAGCTGAAACTGGGCTGACAGCTGAACTTTCCACCACAGGTGGCACATCAGATGGTCGCTTCATCGCAAAAATCTGTCCACAAGTGGTGGAGTTTGGACCAACTAACGCAAGCATTCATAAAATTGATGAACATATTTCTGTTGAAGAAATTGATCCCTTAAAAAATATTTATCGTCGCACGTTAGAGAACTTGCTTGTTTCATGAGTAGCGACATGCAACTACCCTACACCACCATGCGTGATCTATTAAGACATGCAGTCACGCGCTTCAATACAGAATCATTGTTTTTTGGTCACGGTAGTAGCAATGCATTTGATGAAGCTGCTTATCTGTTGCTGCACACACTAAAACTCCCGCTAGATAAACTCGATCCTTTTTTAGATGCGAAACTTTTGCCTGAAGAGATCGCAAGCTGTTTGCACATTATTGAACGCCGTGCACATGATCGCGTTCCTGCATCTTATTTAACCAAAGAAGCTTGGCTAGGCCACTATCGTTTTTATGTGGATGAACGCGTAATTGTGCCGCGCTCTTTTATAGCTGAACTAATACCTGAACATTTTGCGCCGTGGGTATCGCATCCTGATTCAGTAAAAAATATTTTGGAACTGTGCACTGGATCAGGATGCCTTGCCATCATGATGGCTGATATTTTTCCGAATGCACAAATCGATGCGGTTGATATCTCAAAAGATGCTCTTGAAGTTGCGAAACGTAATGTGCATGACTATCAATGTGAGGATCAAATCACATTGATTGAATCAGATCTTTATGCAAAAGTGCCGAATAAAAAATACGACCTCATCATCAGCAATCCACCTTATGTGAATGCAGCTTCCATTCATGTCCTACCACCTGAGTATAAACATGAACCACTGCTTGCACTTGCAGGTGGTGAAGACGGCATGGATTTAGTACGCAAAATTTTAGCCGGCGCAAAACAACGCCTCACCTCTCAAGGCTGCCTCATCATTGAAATTGGCAATGAATATGCATATGCAGAAGCAGCTTTTTCAGAACATGAACTTACGTGGCTATCAACAAGCGCAGGTGATGAAGCAGTATTTTTGATTAACGCTGAACAGTTGCAATGAAGGTTGATACTTTTTTCAGAATGCATTCGACTAAATCAAATTTCTCAAGCTAGAATAACAAACGTACGATTACGCTTCGCTAATCGTACCTATAACACCCATCATTCACAACGACTACATTTTTTGTAGGGATGATTAGCGTAGCGTAATCATCCGAATAATTAAATAATCATAAATTTTTATACTTGCGTTTGTGCTGTGATAACCACATCACCAAGCATTTATCTTATCGCCATGGATTTATGACTTCAACACCAAATCCCTCGAAATCTCGCTGATTACGCGTAACAACCGACATACTGTACAAAGAGGCGGTTGCAACAATTAAACTATCTATCGCCGGCACAGGCCTTTTAGCAGCTGCCAATAAATCTCCCCAGCGATTAGCTACATCTGTATCGATAGAAAGAATTCGACCAGAAAAAAAGATTGGCAAATCAGATTCCAACCAATTTAATAATATCTCATGGCGTTTAACATCTTCCAAAGCAGTGATACCTTTTCTGAGCTCACCTAAGGATAGAACACTCAAATAAAGTGTTGATACTGAACGCGCAGCAAACCAATCGATAACGCCTTGATTGGGAATTTTTTTACGTAATTCGGAAAGAACGCACGTATCAATCAAATATTTCACAACAAAGTCTCGCGCGTTAAGCTTTGATCCCTTTGAAACTCAATCTCATCCAATCCATACAGCGGAGAATCCTGCATGAATTCAATTAACGAATGAGAAGTACCCGTGAGTTTTTCAAACGTTGCCTGTGAAATCACCACCGCAACCGGTTGTCCGTGAACTGTGATGGATTGCGGTCCTTCACTCTCTGCAAACTTAACCAGTTCGGACAATTTCGCCTTTGCTTCTTGCAATTGCCAAATATGCATTATTTTTCCATATTCTGACTAGAATAGTCATATTATAAAGATTTAATTTTGAAATTGGATATAATTTAACTATAGAATCCAAAAAGAACATAAAAAAACAGCTGAGTTAAATGCCCTCAACTGTTCTTAAACACTGCTTAATAGTAAGTCGCAAAGTATTGCGCCGCATGGATAGCCTAATCTACTGTATCGCTATCTCCGCCTCTTGTTCTAGATGCACCCAATCCACAATCTCACCACTGGGCTGATAGCCACTTACCAACTGCTGCAGCATGGCTCGCACTACACCCACATCGTTCACATCCAAGGCAATTTGCAAAGCATGTAGCTTTTGCTCTAATTCAGACCACGGCAAGCAATCTTCCCTCGCCTTCATAATTCGTGGATGTGAAGTTGGTTGCGGGTTGTCACCAATAAGCAGCTCTTCATACAACTTCTCACCTGGGCGCAGACCTGTGACTTCTATTTCGATATCACCATCAGGATTGACATCATCACGCACAGTGAGTCCAGACAACTCAATAATCCGGCGAGCAAGATCCATAATCTTTACAGGCTCACCCATGTCTAACACAAACACATCTCCGCCCTTGGCCATGGCACCTGCTTGAATCACCAACTGCGCTGCTTCGGGAATGGTCATGAAATAACGTGTGACATCGGCATGCGTTAACGTAATAGGTCCACCATCTCGAATTTGCTGACGAAACTTAGGTACAACTGAACCTGAGGAACCCAACACATTCCCAAAACGCACCATGGTAAATTTTGTTGAAGAAGCATTGCCTGCTAAACCCTGCAATACCATCTCAGCCAAGCGTTTACTCGCACCCATGATGTTAGTGGGTCGCACTGCTTTGTCGGTGCTAATCAACACAAAATCTGCCACCTGATGTTCAGCCGCTGCACGTGCAATGGTTAAAGTACCCATCACATTATTTTTTACACCTTCAGCAGGATTATGCTCAACCAAAGGCACATGCTTGTAGGCCGCTGCGTGATACACCGTATCCGGCTTCCAGGTCGACATAATTTCGCGCATGCGCTCAGCATCACGAACAGATGCAAGTAGTGGCACTAAACGAATGGCAGTGTTTTCAATTTTCAAATGCAGCTCTTGATGAATTTCATACAGCGCAAACTCGCTTTGCTCAATTAAGAGCAATTCTTTAGGCGCGAGTTGCATAATCTGCCTGCATAACTCACTACCAATCGAACCACCGGCACCACTCACCAACACAACTTTGTCGGTGATGTTTTTGCCTAATAAAATATGGTTTGGTGCGACAGATTCACGACCGAGTAAATCATCAATATCTAAATCACGCAAATCAGAGGTGGTGACCTTACCTTGCGCAAGCTCCATCACACTAGGCAGCGTACGAACAGAGACATGCGCTATTCGTATCTGTTCAAGTATCTCAATACGGCGCTTGCGATTCATAGAAGGCAGCGCGAGTAACACATCGCTCACCTTTAACGACACAACCAAACTTGGTAAATCAGCCGGGCTAAAAATAGGCTGACCATTTAAAACATGACCATGCAACCTGTCGTCGTCATCTAAAAAACCAACAACACGCATTTCGTGACTGTTGTTCATTGCTGCAGCAAGTTGGCGACCAGCAGAACCTGCACCGTAAATTAAAACCTTAGGCAGATCAGCGAGTTTCAATTGGCTTTGATAAATCCCACCCAACCAAAAACGCGCAAGTGCACGTGAACCACCGACTGTAAACACAAGCAAGATAGGTTGAATCAAACCCACAGTGCGTGGTACACCCTGAAAACCAATCGCAGTAAATAGTGCTGCATAAATTAAGCCATATACTGCAGCAGCTTTATTCACCGTCATTAATGCAGGCCATCCGCTATAACGAAAAATAGCGCGATACAAACCTGAAATAATAAACACTGGAAGTGCAATCGCAATCGAAGCAATCGCAGCTGCAAATGCAGGACCAGATAGATTAACGAATTCACCTAAGCGCAAATAAAAGGCGAACCAAACTGTAAGAACACAAAGGCTTGCATCAACCACTAACACGACCAAGCGTTTCGCAAGGCGAGGTAGTGACAAGACAGGCAACGCTAAATTTTTAAACAGCATGTAAGTTTTCAGTAAAAAGAATTAGTGCGAAACACCATCACGGCGCACAACCTTAATAAAAGTGAGCCACAATATTTTTATATCAAACCAAAATGACTGGCGCTGTAAATATTCCACATCGAGTTTGACTTTATCAGGAATAGGCAACTCATCGCGCCCATTAATCTGCGCCCAACCAGTTAAACCAGGCACCAATTCATGTACACCACATTGGGTACGCAATGCAATTAAATCATCTTGATTAAACAATGCAGGACGTGGCCCCACAAAACTCATGTCACCCTTCATGATGCTCCACAATTGCGGCAATTCATCAAGACTAGTTTTACGTAAAAAAGAACCAATGGGGGTTGAATATTGAAGGGGGTGCTTAAGTAAATGGGTAGCTAATTCAGGAGTATGCATTTGCATCGAGCGAAACTTTGGCATTTTAAAGATTTTATTTTCTCGGCCGACACGATCCGACCAATAAAGTGCTGGCCCTTGAGAACTTATACGAACAGCAAGTCCCATAATGAAAAGCAATGGAAACATCAAAACAAATAAAGTTAAAGACAAAATAAAATCAAATAGACGTTTCATTAATCTGCTATGAGGAAATAGCGGGCTCACCTTCCCTGAAATTAGCTTCGTTTTGTAAATTTTAGTCATCTGCTTGGGCATTATACTGACCTCAACGCCTTGATGAACTGGTTCGCAGCCCTCTTGTAGTGGCGGTCAGAGGTGTCCTTGGCCCTCTTCTGGTGTCGCTTATTTGCCTTAATCAAAAACTTCAAAGACGCCATCATCCAGTCCCTCTCCTCTTTTTGGTGTTTGGGCATCATCTTTACGGACTTGGGATCAACTGACTCCTGCGTAACTAACGCGTTTGCAAATATGTGCTCAAGAACCTCGTCCTGATTAATTGCCGCGTCGTCCTCATCAGCTATCGCCTTCACAAAACTCGCTCTCTCATGCGCGAGGTTACGCTCATATTCAACAAGCTTCATAGCAACTTGCCTTGCTACATTTTGTTCAATACTATCTTGCATAATCAGTGGGACTAACTTCGCAACCACTGGCTCAATTACCTCGTCTGGTAACGCGACACTTAATCCATGTGTACGAGAATTTTGTGAGGCGAGACGTTTGCCCAGAGTGGATTTAGGTCCAGTAGATCGAAGGGCGTTGGCCCTACTCGCCTGCTGCTTACGAAGACTTGCCAAGCGCAGGCTTCTCCATTTCTATAGCTTGCAAATCGCGTTTAAGAATGGCGTTCTGTAACTCAAGTCGTTCGCGATTGATATTGCGGTTCACCAGCACCTCATATGACGCCTGAAAACCGGCTAAGGTCTTTGCCTTAAATGCAATTCGAACATCAGTTCCATGCAAGTAAGCAGTAGCTTTGATCATTGCCTCTTGTCGTAAAGTATCAATAGAGTAATTAGATTTATCTATAATCTCTAAAATATCCTTGGAAGGATCCGCATCTTGGAGTGCATGGAAATAATATCTTTTGTCGTAGGAAATATTATTAGGGTATGAGGCCGTGTCTAAAATATTTGCCATCTCTCGAAGAATCGTGTCGCGTTTTTGTTGCTCATATCGACGAATCCACCAAAGGCATTCGAAAATTTGTTCGGCTAGATAAATTTGTAACGCGGTGGTCGCCTTTAATTCCGTAATGACAGATTTAAGGCAGGTATCATAAAGTTCCCGTGACTCACCTGGCAGCACAGGATCTGTTGAGACAATATCTGAAATTGTAAGTGCGGTCGAAGTGGACGGTGATTTATTTTTTTGCGCCATTTCTTATTCGCCTATCTAAAAATAAAAAAGACTCGCATCCACAAATTCTCATTTGCCTCGAAGAATCACGCCTGGACCATCTTCGGGGGTTCCAACAAATTCGATGCCTGCGTCATGCAAGGTATTTTGTATGGCCTGAAGAATCTTTGCATTACAAGTCGGTACACCAGACTCAATTTCCATGCGCCGAATAGTAGCAATTCCGACACCTGCCCTATCCGCCAAATCGTTTGCGGTCCATTTAATCATTGCTCTTGCAGCACGAATTTGTTCACTTGTAATCATTTAAAATATCATTTATGATTCTAAAAAAATCTTTATGGTGCTTATATGAATAAAACTAAGGCTAAACTCAATGATATCTTGAATAAAATATCTGATGCATATGCTCCAAATACCATTCGAGCCTATAAAGCTGATTTTGAAGAGCTCATTTTGTTTTGTAACGATAAAAATCTATCAGCATTACCAGCAAAACCTGCATCAGTTGCCAGATTCATCGATGAGATAACCAGTACCAAAATCACTTCAGCAAGTATTCGAAGAAAATTAGTATCGATTGCTGCAATACATCGGTGGGCTAATTTAGATGATCCAATAAAGTCACCAGAGGTAAAGCTTTCCGTGCGTAAAATGCACAGAAAATTAGGTCGACTATGCGCTCAAGCGGAACCAATCAATAAAAAGAGACTTCAATCATTGCTTTCCTCTACTAGAGATGATTTACGTGGAGAACGCGATCGTACTCTACTAATGCTTGCCTACGATACGATGAGGCGAAGATCAGAATTAGCTTCTCTTTTAATATCAGATATTCGAGAAACCAACACTGGCGCAAGTATTATGCTTAGAAGAAGCAAAACCGACCAAGAAAGGCTTGGTACATGGTTACACATAACAAGCCAAACATATAATCAATTATTAGCTTGGATTCAGATAGCAAAAATTACTGAAGGAAAAATCCTGCGCGGGGTTATAGGAAAAAATAAAATATCAAAAGGCTTAACGGGCGCTCAAATCGGGAGAATATTCAAACAGCTTGCTAAAACTGCTGGAATTGAAATAGATACCGTCAAACAAATTAGTGGTCATTCAATTAGAGTTGGAGCAGCTCAAGACTTATTACAAAATGGTGCGAGTCTGCCTCAAATAATGGCAAAAGGCGGTTGGACAAAAGTAGATACAGTCATGAGATATATAGAAAAGTATGGCAATAATGGTTTGCATTATTGATTAATTGATTTATTAATTATGTATTTAGCAGCAAATTTCACTGATTCAAAAATTTTAATGCCGCCTGAGAGCATAGAAAGTTCATTTAATCCATGTCCAGTCCTAACAAATAATGGCTTTACTCATGCTGCTATTCCACACTCCATATCAGATACCCTATCACCAATAATCCAAGAAGATTCCAAATCCAAGTTTAATAACTCTTTAGCTTAATCAACATAAAAGGGAAAGCTTATCTGCAATCACAACTAGCACCATGACTCGGGTGGTGAGGGTAATAAAAAAACCATCGATATTTATGTTTGATTTCTCTAGGTCGCAATGCATGAAAGACAAGAAAAATTGCCGGAGCCAGAATTTTTAAAGGAGATGAATGCATGGAAAATTGCATATTAAGTTTTAAATTTGAGGAACAATTTTGTTAAAAATTGAAGCGAAAAGTGATGGAGTTAATTTGATTTCCTGAAGATGTCACGACGTAATTTTTGCAAAATTCCTTCTAAAAAATCGTACATCAAGATCAGTCAACGCCTTCAATTCTGCCAGAGAGCTATATAAGGATTTTTAGCCCAGCCAAGCTTAAAATAACTGCTAATGCTATCTGAATCCAACGACCTGAAATCTTTCCAGTCGTTACACTACCTAGAAGCACTGCAGGAATCGATCCTATTAACAAACTAGCCAGCATCCACCAGTCCACCAAGCCTGCAACCAAATAGCCGAGGCCAGCAACGACCGCCAGAGGGATGGCGTGGACAATATCTGTCGCAACGAGCCGATGGGGTGTCATCCTAAGTGGATAAAGGCACAGCAACATTACGCTTCCCAGTACTCCCGCGCCAACGGACGTGAGCGCAACACAAACGCCCAATATCGCACCTGAGATAACTGTAAGTTGTGGCTGAATAGTTTTGAAACGTTCCGGCTGCCCCAATCGACGGCCTCGGGCATATTCAGCTAATTTCGG
>CAMCXB010000016.1 GCA_945883145.1 Bordetella parapertussis
ACCTTCAGGATTAATATTTGCAGAAGGTGCAATCGCTATAGTACCCGTACACGCTGGACCGAGATCCGACAAAATATCGCCGAATAAATTAGAAGCCACCACCACATCAAACCAATCAGGATGCTGCACAAAATGCGCAGACAAAATATCGATATGGTATTTGTCCCACTTCACATCCGGATAATGCTGCGCCATGGCACTCACACGTTCATCCCAATACGGCATCGTGATAGAAATGCCGTTCGATTTTGTAGCAGAGGTTAAATGCTTTTTAGGTCGACGCTGCGCAAGATCAAAAGCATATTTAAGAATACGGTCAGTACCCTTACGTGAAAAAATACTTTGTTGAAAAACAATTTCACGCTCAGTACCTTCATACATACGACCACCCACCGAAGAATATTCACCTTCGGTGTTTTCTCTCACCACATAAAAATCTATATCACCCGGCTTACGATGCGCGAGTGGCGAAGGAATGCCTGGCATTAAACGACAAGGACGTAAATTTACATACTGATCAAACTCACGTCTAAATAAAAGTAAAGAGCCCCACAGAGAAATATGATCAGGCACCGTTGCTGGCCAACCTACTGCTCCAAAATAAATTGCATCATGATTGCCGATTACATCTTTCCAGTTATCCGGCATCATTTTGCCGTGCTTAAGAAAATAATCACAACTAGCAAAATCAAAATGCTCAAACTTCAGATCAAGATTAAATTTGCTCGCTGCTGCTTCTAGCACACGCAAACCTTCCGGCATGACTTCTTTACCTATGCCATCACCCGCAATCACTGCAATCGATTTCATATACTCAATCCAAAAATTGTACGAAACCTGAAACAGGTTCTCGTTCAGTCACTAATGAATTTTCTATCTTGCTCATATCTGCATAACCTAAAGCCATGCCACATACGAGTTGTTCGTTTTCAGGCAAAGCAAGTGATTGCGCAATCACCGCATGAAAAGGTGTAAACGCAGCTTGCGGACAAGTATCTAAACCTCTAGCACGTGCTGCAACCATGATGTTTTGTAAAAACATACCGTAGTCCAGCCAAGAGCCCTGCTCCATGATGCGATCTATCGTAAAAATTAAACCGACTGGGGCATCAAAGAAGGTGTAGTTACGACCATGTTGCGCTTGCATGCCTTCTTTATCATCACGCGTTAAACCAACCAAAGCATATAAATCCCAACCTACTTTTCTTCTACGATCCACATAAGGTGAAACCCATTTGCGTGGATAGTATTGATACTCTTCTGTATGTTTACCCGCTTGTTCAGGATCGAGATAAGCATGCAAAATATCATCTGATAATTTTTTCAATGATGCACCGGTTAATACACGCACTTTCCATGGCTGAGTATTGGAACCTGAAGGTGCACGTGCTGCTACTTGCAATAGCGCTTCTACTTCTTCCCTTGCTACCGGTGTAGGCAGAAAAGCACGAATCGAGCGGCGTGAAGTAATGGCAGCATCGACTGCGGCTTGTTCTGTTGACTGTGTCATGTTGTCTCCTGAATTTTTATAGGGTGATCGTTTCGAGTAAGGTGCGCGTTGCTGCGGGCATGGAGATAGGCTTGCGCGTTAATCTATCCACATACACATGCACAAAATGTCCTTGCGCAGCGACTTGATCTTCATCCCCACGAAAGATACCGACTTCATAGCGCACACTAGAATTGCCTAACTTACTTACGCAAAGTCCAGCTGTTACTGGCTCAGGAAAAGTCACTGGCGCAAAATAATTACAATGACTTTCAATCACTAAACCTATCGCTTCACCTGCATGTATATCTAAGGTGCCATGCGAAATTAAAAATTGATTGACCACAGTATCAAACCATAAGTAGTACACCACATTATTCACATGGCCATATGCATCGTTATCCATCCAACGCGTCGTAATAGGATAAAAATGTTTGAAATCTTTTTTAGTTTTAGGTGTGTCGCGCATTATTTTTTTACCACAAATGCCACGCCTGTCACTGCAAGCAGCATGCCGGCAATGCCAATGAGCGTGAACGTTTCAGAAAATAACAACCAAGCTAGCATCGCCGTCAGTGGTGGCGTCAGATACATCAAACTAGAAACATGGGTTGCTGCGTTATTGCGTATCAGGGCATACAACAAAAACATGGCGCCTATTGATAATGCAAATATAGACCATAACAATGCCACTATAAAACGCGGCGTCCATTGTACTGTGGCTAGAGAAAAATTCAGATCTTCCAACCATAGTGCAAAGGGCAAGGTAATCAGCAAGGAAGCAGTAAATTGTATGATCGCGCCAGAACGTAAATCAAAACGCGGGCAATATTTTTTTTGATAGAGCGTACCTGCTGTAATTGCGAACAAAGCCATCACACACAAAAACACCGTCAAACTCGTCACACCTTGTAAAGTCATTTTATTTGAAACGACTAAAGCAACGCCACCCAAGCCTAAGATCAAACCTAGCCATTGCCTAAAGCGGACTTTTTCACCCACCAAGCCAGCTGCAAATCCCGTCAGTAAGGGTTGCAAACCCACGATCAATGCAGACAAGCCAGCAGGCATACCAAACTTAATCGCACACCATACGCCAGATAAATAACCGGCCTGCACTAATACCCCAGCAAAAGCGATATGCCACATATGACCTCTAGGCCAATCAGCACGTATAAGCATAGCCAGAGGTACTAAAATAATTAAGACCCCTACATAGCGTAAAGAAAGAAAAGTCAGAGTAGGCGCAAAAGGTAAACCTAATTTAGCTACGATAAAACCTGTGCTCCATATCAGCACAAACAACAATGCAGTACCGTATTCAGCACCTAGTTTTTTGAGTAGTACAATTGAAGAGGTGATAACGTGTGAATTCAATTCTTCTCCGTTTATACTGACTTACAAAAAGAATCTGCGATCACCACTGTTTGCAAATGCATGGCCACAGTTTTTTCTATTTCTTTGCCATATCCTCCTGCCATCGCAATCGCAATCGGAATACCTCGATCACGCGCAACTTCACAAACTAAACGATCGCGTGCTGCCAATCCTTCATTAGTTAAACTGAGTTTTCCTAGTCGATCATTTTCATGTACATCCGCACCTGCCAGATAAATGATTAAATCGGGTGTAAAGCATGCAAACAAATCATCTATGGCATTCTCAAGTTGGCTTAAATACATGGCATCGGTTGTGCCATCTTCTAAAGCAATATCCCTATCACTGTCTGCTTTCACAAAGGGATAATTATTTTTTGCATGTATTGATAAAGTAAATATCGCATCATCACGCGCTAGGATAGAAGCCGTTCCATTGCCTTGATGCACATCTAGATCCACAATCGCTACACGTGTTGCACGACGCTCTGCCACCATTAATCGTGAAGCGATTGCAGCATCATTAAAAACACAAAATCCTTCTCCACGATCGGCATGCGCATGATGCGTACCACCTGCTAAATTAACGGCAACACCATCTTCAAATGCAGCGCGACAAGCAGCAATCGTGGCACCGGTTGCGCGACGCGATCGCTCTACCATCTCTGGTGACCAAGGAAAGCCAATCGCTCTTTGCTCTTCTGCAGTGAGTAAACCATGCGCTACACGATGAATATAATCAGGATGATGGGCTAAAGCCAACACACCATCTGTCGTATACGGCGCTTCCATGAAATGCGCATGTGGCAGCGCTGCTTCTACTGCCTCACGCAATAAGCGATATTTCTGCATAGGGAAGCGATGCCCAGCTGGCAAAGGCAATACAAATTTATCGCTATATATAATCTTCAAGTGAAGGACTCAAGAGGTGTAATGCAGTATTGATAAAATTGTAAGTATGATGATACCTACTCATAAAACTACGCTATGAAAAAATGCCGTCGAGTCTAGCATGCAAGATAAAAAAATCTGCATGAGGAATGAGCAATCACTCGAAAATGCACTGACAACAGCATGAAGATTTTTCATCTGATGCATCGCACAAAATACACTTTACATGTTCATAGTCGTCTGCATAAGATAGGGCTTACCTATTCAGTTAGGTATTCATACTTGGTTTCGAGTAAACTACTGACTATTAAAATTTAGGGCATATTAAAGTTTCATGTAGTACTTAGATTTTTAATAAGCCATATCTAAAGACACGCGCTAACTACAAATATCACCGTCCTGCAATAACAATAAAAAATCACAGCATGTTTTCTCTTACTCCAGTTTTTACCATTGCTTGCTCCACCGCCCTCTATACCGGATTTTTCATATTGAATGAAGCATTTTTCTCTGGATTAGAATTTGACATAGGAGTGAATTGGATTTTTTTGCCAGCAGGAATGCGTTTACTCTGTACGCTTTTATTTGGATTAGAGGGTGCAATAGGTTTATTTATTGCAGGACTCATCGTTATTCATTTTTATTTTCCAACTTTTGATTTGATCACAGGCATAGGCGCAGCCTTCATCACTGCGGGTGCACCTTATTTAGTTTATCGACTAGCACTCTCACGCGGTTTATCTCCCTCATTAGAAAAAATCACTCCTAAAACTTTAGGCATACTGATACTGATCTACGCAATTACTAGTCCACTCTTACATCAACTCTGGTTTGCACTCAGAGGATTTTCACCAGACTCCTTGTCTGCTTTTTTTGCTATGTTTGTAGGTGATCTATTAGGCACACTGATCGTTGTCTACAGCATAAAAATATGTCTCGCTTTACTAAGAATGAAGCAATCTAAACGCATTTAGTCTGCATGCGGCGCAATTTGTTAAAGCGTACATGACTCGTTTTATCTCGAAGAATTCATGTTGTGCGGACGATGTCGCTACGCTAATCGTCCCTACAAACTCGCCCTATAATTTTTTGTAGCGTACTCGTACGGGGCTTTTTCTATTTTATTTATCCGCTATCTCTACATATTCCTGTTTCAACTTATCCAATCCTGCCAACATACTGACAAAAGCTTGTTCACATTGTGTTGGCTCACCTTTGACACCCAACTCTATATGACGTCTGCGCTGCGCATCGCCCACACTAGGTAAGCTAAATACTTTTACGTTAACAAATGTTGTTTCAATTTCTACCATCAATTGCGTGAGTGTTGATTCCATCGATTCATACACAAATACTGATTTTTCTACATACGCATGTTGATGAAATAAATGTGCGTAATGCGTATCTAATACCCAATTCATCATAGGTTCTGCCATCACAGGAAAACCAGGCACAAAATAAGTCGCACCACCAGTTGCATGGGCAATCGAAAAACCAGGTATCTTATTAAACGCATTCGGAATGATTTCCGCACCCACAGGAAACTCACCCATTTTCAATCTATGTATATTATCTTCGGCTGAATAGTTTGGCTCTTTGCCTGCCTCACGCGCGACATCAGCGATGCGTTCATTAATTTTTTTCTGCGCTTCCGGATGCAAAACTAACTCCACACCTAAAGCATGCGCCGCACATAAGCGAGTGTGATCATCTGGCGTAGCACCTATGCCGCCACAAGAAAACACAATATCTTTACTCGCAAAGCTTCGTTTTAACGTTGCAGTAATGCGCTCAGGATCATCGCCTATGTATTCTGCCCAGCCTAATTGCAAGCCGCGTGCAGTGAGCAATTCTATAAATTTTGCGAGATGTTTATCAGTCCGCTTACCCGATAAAATTTCATCGCCTATGATGATGATGCCAAATGCCATATTGCAGCCTATCTAATATTGAATAAAACGATGTAATGTGAAGCAGACTGATTCTTAAAAAATCAATGTGCATTGAATGCTGCAACGCTGATGTTTACCTTTTTTCTCAACATTATAAAATAAGCATGAAAAAATTTAAGCAACACGAACAGATTGCATCTTGCTGCTACAATTCTGCCTCTTTATCGATCTACAAAAAAGGAAAATCATGTCTATGATCATGACCGCCTCCGGGCTGCAATACGAAGACCTCAGCGTTGGTGACGGTGAAGTAGCCAAGGCAGGTGATTATGTGAGTGTGCATTACACTGGCTGGGTACAAAATCCCGATGGCACAGCAGGTGAAAAATTTGATTCTAGTCATGATAGAGATCAGCCGTTTGAATTTGATCTCGGTGAAGGTCAAGTAATTAAAGGATGGGATCAAGGCGTACAAGGTATGAAAATCGGCGGCAAACGCAAACTTATCATTCCTTCCGATTTAGGCTATGGCGCTTATGGTGCTGGCGGTGTCATTCCACCCCATGCAACATTGATTTTCGACGTAGAGTTACTGGGTGTGTAATCCATACTGAGACGCGAGAGTCTTTCGCGTCTCAACCCACTCAAATTTTTATGCTTCAGGCGCGAAAACTTTGCGCATATTCTTGGACACTTGCTCTTCAATTTTTGATGCAAAGCCCTTGAGCATAAAACCTAATTTAATTTCTAATTGCGCTTGTTTGTCTAACAACGCTAACGATCCTGATACACCGCTGCGCTCAAACTTCAGCAAATCTCCATCCCAAGTCGTCGTCATTTCATAATCTAATTCCATTTGTGCTGCAACTTTTCTAGCTGCTTGACGTGCCTCTTCCAATGACAAATTATGTTCTTGAGTTATTTTTATATCCGACATGATGATTTCCTTAGGCTTTGCTAAATTTTTATTGTGCCAACTCGGGATTGAGTAAATTCGGTGGCGTTTGTCCTGATAACGCAGCGATTAAATTATCTGCCGCACAATTTGCCA
This sequence comes from Bordetella parapertussis, assembly GCA_945883145.1. Taxonomy (GTDB): domain Bacteria; phylum Pseudomonadota; class Gammaproteobacteria; order Burkholderiales; family Burkholderiaceae_D; genus Pernthalerella. The sequence goes on from CAMCXB010000016.1 coordinate 6,700, forward strand.
TAGCACGACGGGTAGACTCTGTTGCACTACCTATATGCGGAGTCAGCACGACATTGGTACAGCTTAAAAATTCCTGATTAAAAGCCGGCTCATTTTCAAACACATCACATCCCGCTGCTGCAATTTGTCCACGCTTGAGCGCAGCGATTAAAGCTGCATCATCTACAATACCACCACGTGCAATATTGATTAAAGTAGCAGTTCGTTTCATCAATGCGATTTCAGCGGCACCTATGTAGTGATGCACAGCAGGTGAATACGGCAATACCAACACAATGTGATCCGCTTCTTGTAACACCTGATCACGAGTTTTATATTGCGCATGATTCGCATGCGCTTCTTGCTCTGGTGTTAGTTGTGAACGATTGTGATACACAACCTTCATATCAAATCCCATAGAACGACGCGCTATCGCTTGCCCTATCCTACCCATACCAATAATACCTAGAGTAGATCCATAGACATCGGCTCCTAGAATGCCATCGTAAGTCCATTTCTCCCATTTTCCAGCACGCAGAAAATGTTCCGATTCGGTTACACGACGTGCCGTTGCCATTAACAAAGCCCACGCAAAATCGGCTGTAGTTTGATTCAATACATCCGGCGTATTCGTGACCTTGATACCAGCCTTAGTCGCAGCTGCTATATCAATGTTATTGTAGCCCACAGCCATATTGCATACTGCTTTTAACTGAGGACAGGCTTGCATGAGATTAGCTGAAATTCGATCAGCAGGATTGGCAAAGATACCTTCTTTATCGCGACATTTTTCTATCAGCTCAGCTTCACTATAAATTTTATCGTCAACATTAGAATCAACTTCAAATATTTTTTCTAAGCGTTGAATCACATCAGGAAAAATAGCACGGGTAACTAAAATCTTAGGCTTCATGCTAGCTATTTTCTGTCATTAGATCGTATTTACTAAAATAACATGAACACGATAAGGACCATGTGCGCCTAAGACTATGGTCTGTTCAATATCACCTGTACGAGATGGTCCAGAAATAAAATTCGTCGCGCGCGGCAATTCAGTTCGCTCAGCTTTTGCTAAAGCAAAGGCATCTTCAATGCCCGCAACAATGCGTGCTTTGGGTACGATAGCAATATGCGTCTCAGGCAATAAGGCAGCAGATGCAAATGTATCGGGCCCTGATAACAACATCAGCGTGCCAGTTTCAGCAACTGCGCAAAAGCATCCGGTAATGCCGACTAAATCTTCATTAACTGGCGGACGAAACGCCACGTCTAGTCCCGCAGTCTGCCAAGATAAGGCATCCAGTGTTTTCCAAGCGACAGCAGTTTTGGCAACACTCAGACTGTCGAGATAACGCGCCGCCGCCGCTGGCACATCTGCCAGAGTTGCTACTTCGTCTAGAGTTTGTGAAGTACGTAAGGCTTGTTCACGAAAACGCTCAACTAAATCATGTCCTAAATCTGGCCGCGGACCACTCACATGATGTGCTAAGTAGTCCTGAACCTGATCCAACTCGGACTGCTGCGCAGTGGGACCACGTTGTTGGGCTTTTCTAATGCGGGCAAAAATCGCTGCACGAGCTGATGAAGTCTCCATAATTCCCTCTAAAATCGTTGACGAATTTTATCCCACGAGCCTTCAGTCGCCCTAGGGCTGAGGCGTGATTTAATTTCAGAGTAGTCAATTAAATAATTCAAGAACCACAATCATCAGAATTGAATTTACATATTCAAAAAACATCTAAGCGCGGTTTGTGACAAGCTGATATTTGCCTTAAAATACAACGCTTTGTGACCTCAGCTAGTTTGATCTTCGTTTATCCTTACTAGTTGCAGTGATTTGTTTCAAAAATACTTACAAAACAGGACTTTTATGACTCACGTTGTGACCGAATCTTGCATCCGCTGCCGTTATACGGATTGCGTTGATGTATGCCCGGTAGACTGCTTTCGCGAAGGCCCAAATTTTCTCACCATTGATCCTGATGAATGCATCGATTGTGCGGTGTGTGTAGCCGAGTGCCCAGTCAATGCGATCTATGCTGAAGAAGACGTACCTGCTAATCAACAGCAATTCATTAAATTGAATACCGAATTAGCACGTAAATGGCCTTCTATCACTAAATCGAAAGCGCCTCTACCCGAAGCCGATCAGTGGAAAGATACCGAAGCTAAGCTGGAATTTCTCGAGCGATAATCTGCTTATGGCTTTTTGCTAATTTTGTTTTATCGTCTCATCGACCCCGGCTTTAAGCCGGGGTTGGCTTTTTCTAAGAATCTCTTTGCTGCGTAGTTTGCTCAGTTATTAAAAATCATTTTGACAAAATAGGTAAGTTGTATGAATGCACAAACGAACTCCACACCCATAGAAACTGATGCAGTCATCGTCGGCGCTGGTCCTGTTGGACTCTTTCAAGTGTTTGAACTCGGTCTTTTGGAAATCAAAGCGCATGTGATTGATTCTCTCGTTGCCGTTGGTGGTCAATGCGTAGAGCTCTATCCTGACAAACCGATTTACGATATTCCTGCAGTACCAGTCTGTACCGGTCAAGAGTTAACCGACAACCTGCTAAAACAAATCGAACCGTTTGAACCAACCTTCCATCTTGGACAAGAAGTCACCGAAGTTCAAAAACGAGATGATGGTCGCTTTGATTTACAAACATCGACAGGCACACAATTCATCACCAAAACTATTTTCATCGCTGCTGGTGTAGGCTCTTTCCAACCACGCACCATTAAAGTTGATGGCATAGAAGTGTTTGAAGGTAGTCAGCTGTTTTATCGTGTGAAAGATCCAGCGCGTTTTGCAGGTCGTAATATTGTTATTTGCGGTGGCGGTGATTCAGCATTGGATTGGGCACTCAATCTGCAAGGCAAAGCTGAGTCCGTCATTCTGTTACATCGCCGTGATGATTTTCGTGCTGCGCCAGCCTCTGTCGCTAAGATGAAAGAATTATGCGAAGCCTATGAAATGCAGCTCGTGATAGGACAAGTCTCAGGCTTTGAAACTAAAGATGACAAACTCAGTGAAATCAAAGTCACAGGGGCAGATGGCGTAACACGTCGTATGCCACTGGATGATTTACTCGTATTCTTTGGACTCTCACCTAAATTAGGTCCGATCGCTGAATGGGGTTTAGCAATAGAACGTAAACAACTCTCCGTCGATACAGAAAAATTTGAAACCAACATTCCAGGTATTTTTGCTGTGGGTGATATCAACACCTATCCTGGTAAGAAAAAATTAATTCTGTCTGGCTTTCATGAAGCTGCCTTAGCTGCATTTGGTGCTGCACCTTATATTTTCCCTGAAAAGAAAATTCATATGCAATACACCACTACCTCACCAAAGCTACATAAAATTCTTGGTGTGGATAGCCCAGTATTTGATTAAGTCAGTTAAGAATACTGCAGACAATAAAAAATCCGGCCAGTTTTATAACTGGCCGGATTTTTTATGCACTACACAAAAACCAAACGCGTAATTAACGCCCAACACGTGCAGCAAGTTCACCGATAATGCCGCGTCTAAACGCAAGCACACAGATCACAAAAATTAAACCTGTCACCATCGTCACTGATTCACCAATCGTATTAAACCACTCTATGTTGGTGATGCTTGCCAACCATGTTCCAAAATCACCTAGCTTGTTTTCTAAGGCAATAATCACAATCGCACCAACTATAGGTCCGACTAAAGTGCCCAAACCACCCACCAAGGTCATTAGTACGACCAAGCCTGACATCGACCAATGCACATCAGTCAAAGTTCCAAAACCTAACACCACTGCTTTAGTAGACCCTGCTAAACCAGCAAGTGCTGCTGATAAAACAAAGGCAAGTAATTTATAACGCTCTACGTCATAGCCTAAAGAAATAGCGCGTGCTTCATTTTCGCGTATCGCTTTTAATACTTGTCCAAACGGCGAATGAATAATGCGCACAATAAAAAGAAATGCTGCAATCACAATTGCTAAGACTACGTAATACATCACGATATCGTTTTTCAGATCGAGTAATCCTAGTAATGAACCGCGCGGTATAGATTGCAAACCATCTTCACCACCCGTGAAAGGCGCTTGTAAGAAAACAAAGAACAGCATTTGCGCTAAGGCCAAAGTGATCATGGTGAAATAAATACCCTGACGACGTATCGCTAAGCCACCAATAATCAAACCAATCACTGCAGCGAATACTGTGCCCATCAAGATACCAATTTCAGTTGGCATGCCCCACACTTTTAAGGCATGTCCTGCGAAATAAGAAGCACCACCAAAAAATGCGGCATGACCAAAAGACAGCAAACCTGTGAAACCAATTAGTAAGTTAAATGCACACGCAAACAAAGCGAAACATAAAATCTTCATGAGTAGAACTGGATACAGCACTGCCGGTGCAATCAATGCTGCGATTAAGATGCCAGCATAAGCAATTTTTTTCATCATGTTGTCCAACTCCTTATTTCTCGCGACCGAACAGACCTGCAGGTCTGATCAATAAAACGATGGCCATCACAATGAAAACCACGGTTGCCGATAACTCTGGATAAAACACTCTGGTTAATCCTTCAATCACACCAAGCCCTAAGCCAGTCACGATGGAGCCAAGTATTGAACCCATACCACCGATGACCACCACAGCAAATACCGTGATGATGAGATTCGAACCCATCAAAGGAGAGACTTGTAATACAGGCGCAGCCAGTACACCTGCAAAACCGGCGAGTGCTACACCAAAGCCATATGTGAGCGTCACCATCAAAGGCACATTCACACCAAATGCTTCCACCATTTTTGGATTTTCAGTACCTGCACGCAGATAAGCACCCAAACGCGTTTTCTCAATCACAAACCATGTGAGTAAACATACGACTAACGAAGCAAGCACTACCCAAGCACGATAGTTAGGCAAAATCATAAAACCTAAATCTGTCGCACCACGCAATGCTTCAGGCACGGAATAAGGCTGACCTGAAACGCCATAAAAAGAACGGAACACACCTTCCAACATCAGTGTGACGCCAAAGGTGAGTAACAAACCATAGAGATGATCGAGTTTATACAACCAACGCAACATGGTTTTTTCTATGATGATGCCAAACACACCGACTAATAATGGCGCGACGAATAACATAACCCAATAGCTCACACCAAAATACTGTAAGCCCATCCACGCAATAAAAGCACCCATCATGTAGAGAGCACCATGCGCAAAATTAATCACATTCAACAAACCAAAAATGACAGCTAAGCCTAATGACAACATGGCATAAAAAGAACCGTTCACTAGACCTAATAATAATTGGCCTAGAAAAGCAGAAATAGGGATTCCGAAAATTTCCATGTTCTATCCTAAACACCTAATAATTCATTTAATACAGCTGTCTTACTTTCTAATTCAGCAGCAGCAAATTTTTCTACAATCTGACCATGCTCCATGACATAGAAGCGATCTGCTAAGGGCGCAGCAAAACGGAAATTTTGCTCTACCATTACGATGGTGTAACCCTTGGCTTTCAAGGTCAGTATCATGCGTGCTAAGGCTTGCACAATCACTGGCGCTAAGCCTTCTGAAATTTCATCTAATAAGAGTAAGCGTGCACCTGTTCTTAAAATGCGTGCCACTGCTAGCATTTGCTGTTCACCACCAGATAAACGTGTGCCTTGACTATCTCGTCTTTCCTCTAAGTTAGGAAACATCTGATAAATCTCTTGAATTGACATTCCTTGTTCAGTCTTAGAAACCACAGGAGGTAATAAGAGATTTTCTTCTGCGGAAAGGGAAGAAAAAATTGCACGCTCTTCAGGACAGTAACCCACACCCAGATGCGCAATACGATAAGTGGGTAGGTTTACAGACTCCACCCCATTAATTTTTATCGAGCCTTCACGTCGTCCAGTTAAACCCATCATGGCGCGTAAAGTCGTAGAACGACCAGCACCATTACGACCTAACAAGGTCACAACTTCACCTTGCTCTACTGTCAGATTCACATCATGCAAAATATGTGATTCACCATACCATGCTTGCAGATGACGAATATCTAATGCGCTAGTCATCAATGCGCTCCTTCTAAACTCGCACTACTACCCATATACGCTTCCAACACCTGCGGATTTTGTGACACAGTTTTATAATCACCTTCCGCTAAAATCGCACCACGCTGCAAAACAGAAATGCGATCACAAATACCAGACACCACACCCATATTATGTTCCACCATGAGTATGGTTCTACCCTTAGAAACTTTCTTAATTAAGTCCGTTACACGTTGTACATCTTCATGTCCCATACCTTGGGTTGGTTCATCGAGCAACATCAGTTCAGGTTCCATGGCAAGCGTAGTGGCAATTTCTAAAGCACGCTTACGTCCATAGGGAAGATCGACGGTAACACTGTCTGCGAATGACGATAAATCGACTTCTTCTAATAAAGCCATTGCACGCGCATTTAATTGATCGAGTGATTTTTCACTTTTCCAAAAATGAAATGCCGTACCTAACTGTCGCTGTAAACCGATACGCACATTTTCTAATACAGACAAATGCGGAAACACTGCAGAAATTTGAAATGATCGAATAATGCCCAAGCGTGCAATTTGGGCAGGCTTAGCGGCGGTAATATCCTGACTATTAAATAATATCTGTCCTGAACTAGGCTCAATAAACTTAGTCAGTAAATTAAAACACGTGGTTTTACCAGCACCATTCGGACCTATCAAGGCATGAATATGGCCACGCTGTACTTGCAGATTCACATTATCGACAGCGATAAATCCTTTGAATTCGCGCGTTAAATTTTTTGTTTCTAAGATGACGTCTGCCATCATGTCTCCAGATTAAAGTTTGATGCTCTTAATAGCGTGTTTCGCCAGACTCCAGCGATGTGTTTCATTCGGACCGTCATACACTCTGAAAGAACGGGCATCAGCAAAAATACGTGCCACGATGGTTTCATGTGTCATACCAGAGCCACCTAAAATTTGCGCACTGCGATCAATCACTCGCCAGATAGCTTCAGAAGAAATCACTTTAGCAGCACTCGACTCGCGTGTTCCTAAATGTCCCTGATCTAACACCCATGCACAATGCAATACAGATAAGCGTGTGATGTGTAAATCCATCTCATTATCTGCCAACATAAAACCTACGCCTTCATGCTGACCTAATGTTTTTCCAAAAGCTTGACGCTGTGCTGCATAACGTAAAGCGACATCATGTGCACGTCTTGCAGCACCTAACCAACGCATGCAATGTGTGAGACGCGCTGGCGAAAGCCTGACTTGTGCATATTTAAATCCTTCACCCACCGCGCCTAATACATTCTCTTCCGGTACGCGCAGATTTGTAAATCGCACTACACCATGACCACCTACAAAACAGGTATCGAGTGCATCCATGGTACGTTCCACTTCTATACCTGGTGCATCCATATCAGATAAAAACATGGTGGCACTACCATCTTCAAGCTTGGCCATGATAATAGCGAATGCTGCACCATTGGCACCAGTAATGAGCCACTTGACACCGTTAATGATGAAATCTTTTCCATCTTTAACTGCAATCGTTTGCAACATACTAGGATCAGCACCCGCTCCAGGAGCCGGTTCTGTCATACAAAAACAAGAGCGCGTTTTACCTGCAGCCAGTGGACGCAACCAACGTTCTTTCTGTGCTGGTGTACAGATTTCTTCCATCATGTGCATATTGCCCTCATCAGGAGCAAAAATATTCATCGCCACTGGACCCAGTGGTGAATAGCCTGATTCTTCAAATACGATCGCTTTGGCGATGTGAGAGAGTCCCAATCCGCCGTATTCCGGCGACACATGCACAGATAAGAGCCCAGCCTTGATTGCTTTGGCAACCAACTCATCACGTAAATCTTCAGTTGGTCCATGAGATGTGCAACGCGCATCCCCTTCCATAGGAATGACCTGCTCGGCGATAAATTGGCGCGTCCTTTGCTGCAAGTCGACCAACTCAGCCGAGAGTGTGAAATCCATGCCCTGTCTCCTGATAGATACTGATTTAAATGCAGTTAAGTGCACCAAATCAGGTAATTAAATTTTATTTTTAATAACGCACACCGTTTAACTGGTGCTGCGCTGCAAGTCCGACAACTTATGCTATTTCTGAAAAAATTCAAACAGCTTTCTTAGATATTTACTTAATTAACCGATGACTGTGGCCGCCTACTTGGAGAGCGCCACATACCATGCAGTCTGATTAATTTTTGTATTGTCAGGTTTAGAATAAAACTCGCTCCACGAAATCCCGCTATTCAGGCTAGAATTAAGCTATTCATATAGCAAACTGTGGAATTTAGTCATGTCCAGAATGACCGCTTTATTTGGCGACATCAGTAATATTATTAGTCTTGCAATCACACCGGCATTTTTATTACTGGGTGTGTTCATGCATATGCGCATACTAAATAATCGACTCAACAGAATAAATGACCGTGCTGAATTTTTACATGCAGTGCAACTCAGCCCACAAGGCATGAGTAAAAACTATCATCATGAATTATCTGTGCTGCAACGCCGCATGAATGTCATAAACAAAGCTAATCTGTTTGCAGCAAGCTGTGTGGTAATCGTGTGCAGTGTTGTGATCGCTTTATTAATTGACGATGTATTTCAACTCAGATTAGATACGCTGATTGCATTTTTATTTGTATTTTCTATGCTTTTACTGATTGCGAGTTTTAGTTTGTTTTTGCATGAAATTTTTATCGCAAGCCATTCATTGCCCGCAACAGCAGTGCACAGACAACGTCAATTTGAAAACGTCTCTTGAAATGTAAGTCTTGAGTCGGTATGCACATCAAGCATGGATATTAAATCTTTGTTGCATATGCTCTAAGCCGACCTTAGATAAGACTTGCTGTAAACGCTCCGTTGGTTTACGTCTAGGTAGATCCTTGTAAGTAGCGACAATCAGTTCATTCTTCATAGAATGCTCCCAACCGACTAACTCCGTCACAGTTACTTGATAGCCATGCGCTTCTAACTGCAAACAACGCAATACATTCGTAAGCTGGCTACCAAATTCACGCGTATGAATAGGATGACGCCAAATCTCAGTCAGCGGATCATGTAATTGCTGACTTTTTATTTTTCTTAATTCCCCTGCCACTTCAGCCTGACAACATGGCACTACGACGATAAACTTTGCTCGCTTTTTCAAAGCAAAATGAATCGCATCATCGGTTGCTGTATCGCAGGCATGCAGAGCAGTCACTATATCGACGGCCTGCGGTAACTCTGATGTGTGAATAGCCTCTGCCACTGTTAAATGTAGAAATGACATACGCGAAAATTCACATTGTTTAGCCAAGGCACGTGAATTTTCCACTAATTCTTGTCGGCTTTCTATGCCATAAATATGCGAGGCATCATGAAGTGATTTAAAAAACAAATCATACAAAATAAAACCAAGATAGGATTTTCCAGCACCATGATCAACTAAGGTAATAGGATAGTCTTGCTGCGCAAGCTGCTTCAGTAGTGGTTCTATAAACTGAAATAAATGATAGACCTGCTTGAGTTTGCGTCGGCTATCCTGATTCATTTTCCCATCGCGAGTCAGAATATGTAGGGCTTTGAGTAATTCTATAGATTGTTCTGGCTTGATGTCGACCATGATAGGAATGAGCGTGCTTATTATTGAATCAAGTCTGCATGATAGCAAAACTGGTTCTGATGTCGACTATAGGAACTTATACACCCAGTGATCTATCAGGAATAGAAGATCAATCACGAGCTCATCAGCGATAGTTTATCGCGCAAATACGCATCACTCTCTGCCTCAGTCAGTGGACGACTAAACAAAAAGCCTTGATAGATGTGACATCCATGCGCATCAAGAAACGCTTGCTGCTCTTGATTCTCCACACCTTCAGCAATTAATTCTAATTGAAAGCTCTGCGCAAGCACGGCAATGGTACGAATAATTGCCGCATCTTTTTCTTGTGTTGCACTATTTGCAAAGAAAGAGCGATCTATCTTCAACTCATCAATCGGCAAATTACCTAAGTAAGAAAGAGAAGAATATCCCGTACCAAAATCATCTAATGAAAAACGTACTCCTAGTGTTTTAAGCTCCATCATTTTCGATATAGCTACATTCACTTCATCTACTAACATGCTTTCAGTGAGTTCAAGTTTGAGACGATAAGGATTGGCTCCAGTTTCATCAATCAACTTCTTTATTGTCTCAACAAAATTGGGCAATCTAAAATGTCGAATACTAATATTCACAGCTAAGCTTAATGCTGCCGTAGCAGGATATTCACTCCACTTGACCAAGGTCTGAAAAGCTTGCTGTAATACCCACTCACTAATAGGAACGATTAATCCTGTTTCTTCAGCAAGTGAAATAAATTCTATAGGCTGAACCAAACCACGATCAGGATGTTGCCAACGCAATAAAGCTTCAAAGCCCTTTAATTCTCCATTAACAAAAACTTGTGGCTGATAATGCAACACAAATTCTTCATTGCGCAATGCCCTTCGTAAATCTGATTCTATGGAAGCGCGCCGCGATAAAAGCGTCTGCATCGTAGTATCAAAAATACTGTAATTGTTTTTGCCTTGAGCTTTAGTTTGATACATTGCCATATCAGCGCGTTGCAGTATCTCAGTTACGGTATCAATCTCAGGATTAAAGAAATAAATACCTAGACTAGCTGCGCTATGATGCTCATGGGCAGAAACCATATAAGACTGCTCCATAGCTTTTAGAATTTTTTTCGCAATTTTCTCTACAACTATTTTAAAGTTTTCAGATGTCTCGCTTTCATTTTGCAACACCACTACAAACTCATCACCACCTAAACGCCCAACTAAATCATTCTTTCTAACGGAATTGACTAATCTTTTCGCGACTATTTTTAAAAAGTCATCACCGACCTCATGACCAAAGGTGTCATTCAGTGTTTTAAAATTATCTAAGTCAATAAAAATTACCGCGCCATTTGAAGCTTCATAGTCAGCTGAGTCTATCAATTCTTGTAAATAAGTGATTAATCTACGTCGATTCGGCAATCCAGTTAAGGCATCATAAAAAGCTAAACGCTGAATCTCTTCTTCATCACGTCTACGCTGTGTGATGTCAATCATAATGCCGCGCAATCCCGTTACTTGCTCATCTTCATCAACAATTACAGAACCAATTTCAGCCATCCAGAAATAATCACCACTTTTATTTCTGAAGCGATATTCACAACTATATTCATTGCCACTTGCTATAGCTTCATTGCGTATTCTACGTACACGCCCACTATCTTCAGCATGCATATTGATAACACTGAAATTTCTGTAATACCATTCACTTAGCGTATGACCAAAGAAACGTACGGCTTGCGGAGAAACAAAGGTAAAACGAAAATCAGGTAACGCCAATTCCCAAGAAATCGCATGTACATTTTCTATCAATAAGCGATAACGCAGCAGTAATTCATCTCGATTTTTATTTTCTAATTGCAAACGATCATGCTGCTGATTTAATACATCGAGCATATGATTCACAGAATTCGCCAGACTAGCAACTTCGTCTTTACCTTCTACTGCTATCCTAACTTCACTAAATCCATCATTTACCACTTTACGAGAAAATAATTCGAGATCTCTAAGTTGACGTGTCAAAGATAATGACAGTCGACGACCTAATAAAAAAATACATAGCGCGACCAGTAAAGCAGTACAAAGATAAATAGCAACTTCTATCGTATGGTCAACGATAGAAGTTGTCCGTTCACGAGCAATCACCCGAAAATTAAGTTTTGATAGTGGGCTGGGTAATGAGACTGCTGAACTCACCACATAAGAATCGCGTTGTTCCAGCAAATTTCCGGGCCAGTCTAAGTAGGCTATATCAGACTTAACTATATTTTTTAGTGCAAATTTATACAGCAAAGCACCTTCAGCCTGATTTGACTTTGGCGGATAAATCAATTCAAGCACGATAACTTCTAAACCTGATTCTCCATCTTGAATAGCTGCATCTTCTTTGCCTTGATAAAGTCTTGCTGCCATCCACTTTCTATCTTGTTCAGTAAAATTTTCTTGACCATTACTTGCTATCTCATTGGCTGAGTAATCAGCTAATAAAATCGACACAGGCAATCCATTAATACTTTTTACACTATTGAGATAGGGACGAAGATAAGAGTCTTTGCTTTTTGCATCAATTACAGCAGCAACCAATAAACTACCATTTGCTATTTCATTCATACTCAAAGCAATCGCACCGATCACTGCCTCAACATGAGCCGCGCCAGCTTCTGCTTCTTTCTGCTGCAGTGCTCTACTTGCCACTTCGGATTGCACACTTAACAACCACCTTGAAGTCAAGCCAGTCAAAAGTAAAACCACGAGAGCCAACAAGGCTGTAAATAAAGCAAAACGATGCGTCAAACTAGATTTAACTAGGCCGTCTTTCCATTTAAGTAGAATTTTCTTCATTGCAGCACCAACACACCGTCAGAGCGAGCCGGCGCACAATAGAAAAACACAAAGCTTGTTCTACTTACTACAAGCCCTGAAGCTTTTCTCAACAAACAATCAAAGAGGTACTGCAAAGTGGTCACCTTAAAGATACTGAAAGTCTGCTTTAAGGATACATTTTTTGAACTGGCTAATGTGCCAAAGATGCTGTTTATTTTTAATTATTCATGCATTTATGTGAATAAAGTCTCAATAAACAGATCGAATATTGAATTAATTACTATTTTTGTAAAACATAATCTCCAGGTGCTGCTGGCAATCCTTGCATAACAGGCTCGGCGATTTGAGTCGCCGCGTGTTGTGATTGAGCGCGCTCTAGCCAAGCGGTCCATGCTGGCCACCAAGATCCTTCAACATAATGCGCGACTTGTAACCATGCTTCTGGATCCGTATAGCGATCTGCATGGGGACAAAGTCCTATCTTGTAATGACGACGTGGATGACCCGGTTCACTGGTGATGCCTGCATTATGTCCACCTGAGGTTAAGAGAAAAGTGACGTCGCCACTAATAGCGAGATTGATTTTATAAACTGAACGCCAAGGCGCAACATGATCGGTTTCGGTAGCCACGACAAAAGTCGGCAATTCAATATCACTCAATGCGATTGTTTGATTATTGACTTTAAAACGTCCTTGAAATAAATCATTATTTAAAAATAATTGTCGTAGATATTCACTCTGCATACGAAATGGCATACGCGTTGCATCTGCATTCCATGCCATGAGATCAGTCATGACTTCGCGTTTTCCTAATAGATAGAGATTTACCATGCGCGACCAAATTAAGTCATTGGATCGAAGTAGCTGAAAGGTTCCTGCCATCTGACGCATATCGAGATAACCTTGGTTCCACATCATGTCATCTAAATAATCTAACTGACTTTCATCGATGAATAGCCGCAACTCACCCGCTTCAGTAAAATCAGTTTGTGCTGCCAACAAAGTTAAAGAGGCAATATTTTTATTCTTTTGTTGTGCCAACCATGCAGCAGCCATCGCTAATAAAGTACCACCTAAACAATAACCCACTGCCTGTATTTTTACATCCAGTGATTCACGCTGAATGATTTCATTTAAAGCAGTCAATACACCTTGATGTAGATAGTCATCCATACCTAAATCTTTATCTTCTGCACTAGGATTGCGCCAAGAAATCATATACACCGTATGGCCATGTCCTACCAAATAATTGACTAAAGAATTATGTGGTGATAAATCTAAGATGTAGTATTTCATTATCCAAGCAGGTACGATGAAGATAGGCTGCTCGAACACTTCTGGTGTTTGTGGTGCGTACTGAATTAATTCCATTAAGTGATTACGGAACACCACACGTCCAGGAGTAATAGCGATTTCTTTACCGGGTCTAAAATTTTCCACACCTAATGGAGCATGACCTCCTAGCATACGTTCAGTATCTTCAATTAAATATTCTGCACCACGAATTAAATTTTTCCCTTGTTGACTAGCAATTGCATTTAAAACTTCAGGATTGGTAGCGATAAAATTAACTGGTGAAACCATGTCAAGTAGTTGACGTGCTGTGAATGAAACGACTTGTTCATGATGCGCTGACATACCCGCTATGCCTGTGGTTGCGTTATGCCACCACTGTTGAATTAATAAAAAATTTTGATAAATCAAGCAAAATGGCAATTGCTGCCATTCTGGTGCACGAAAGCGCTGATCATGAATTAAGGGCTGTATGCAATGCGCACATGACTTATCTGTCAAATTACGCATTGCATAGAGACCTAGTCGCGTCGTTTTACGTAGTGCTTTTTCAACCAATATTTTTTGTTTACCCGGTGACTGCGATAAATGCAGCATCCAATCAAAATAAGCCATGGCTAAACTCGCTGGTGATAAGCCAGCAGTAAATTGCGCCATCACAGCATGAAACAAACGATCGGCAGTAGTTGGCTTATCTTCTTCCTCATGTGGCGTGCTTGGAAAATCTTGATGGGGTTGTACAACACACTGCTGTGAAGCTGTACGCCAATAATTATCGATTGCTGTCCACATAGATCTCTTTCCATGATGTGATTTTTTATAGATAGTTAAAATACATCTTTATGCATTTCAATAAACTGGATGAGACAAATTGAATATGTGGCGCCGTACAAAAATAGCTTTTACTATTTCCAACCACAGTAAGGTAAACATGCATGCACTTACTGCAAGTAGCACTGCAGCTAGCGAGGGGCGAGAAAAATTAAATAATTCAGATAACCAAGGTATCTGTAATACGAGCATGAGTGCAAAAACTGTCAGCCCTATCACCCACGTCTGATATTTATTTGGCTTGACTAATAGTGTCAGCAGATCTTCATGATCAGATCGACTGACTATCATCATCAATAAATTACTCACTACTATCGTGATAAAAACTGTGGCACGTATTTCTTCTTGCGCATAATCCGCAAGGTTAAGAATAAAAAAAACCATCATACAAGCCAACAGTAAGCCAAGTCCTTGTAATAAGGCATAAAGAATGTTTTTTGATCCAAAGAATGGTTCAGTGCTATTACGTGGCGGCTTAAGCATTAAATCTTTTTCTGCTTCTTCATTTTCAAAAACCAGTGAAGAGGTAGGATTAATCACCATTTCTAAAAACATGACGAGCGATGGCGTCAAAATTAATGCTGAACCAGTAAATAAAGGAAGTAATGCCAATCCTGCAATTGGTAGATGCACACCAATGATATAGCGCAGGGCTTTACGTAAATTATCGACAATCAGCCTGCCAGTGCGCATGGTTTTAACAATCGATGAAAAATCATCATTCAGTAACACTAATGAAGAAGCTTCACGAGCCACATCACTTCCGCGCTGTCCCATGCTAATCCCTATATGCGCCACTTTGAGTGCTGGGGCATCATTCACGCCATCACCTGTCATTGCAACGATTTCACCTTGCTCCTGCAAAGTCTGAACTAAGCGCAGCTTATGATGCGGCATCATGCGCGCAAAAACTTGTGTGTTCTTTAATATAAGCGGTAGATCTTTTTCACTTACCGCATCTAATTCCACTCCCGTCATGACATAGTCTGTATTCAGACCTGCCTGCTTTGCGATAGCACGTGCTGTCTCGGGATAATCGCCTGTAATCATAACGATACGCACACCTGCAGCTTGGCACTCTGCAATGGCTGCATCTACACCAATTCTTAATGGATCCGCTAATCCAATTAATCC
This sequence comes from Bordetella parapertussis, assembly GCA_945883145.1. Lineage (GTDB taxonomy): Bacteria > Pseudomonadota > Gammaproteobacteria > Burkholderiales > Burkholderiaceae_D > Pernthalerella. Next base: position 22,389 of record CAMCXB010000016.1, read on the forward strand.
TCCCCACTCAAATTCAAATTGCATGACCTCTTCTGGCCATGTCTGATTCTCTAATGGCCATTTTCCACGTGCGACTGCTAACACACGCAAACCCTGTCCTGCCAGATACTGTACTTCCTTCATGGTTCTAGTCATTCGATCTGGACGCATTTTGCATAAATGCATAATGGATTCTGGCGCACCCTTTGCTGAGACTACCGCATACTCTTTATCTGGCATACGCCATATATGAATGACAGCTAACTGCGTAGCCGACATATCATATTCTTTCAGTAGCGTGCTATTGCGTAGCTGCTGCTCAAACTCAGGCATGATGCAATGCGCTAAGCGATGAAATGCCTGCTCCATAGGATCGATAGCTTTAATTTCACTGGCCATTAGGGCAAGCTCAACTACTTTGATCTTAGAGGGCGATAAATGCGGTACAACACCAGATTCGAATTTGATTCGGTTATGACCTGCGATGATGGCAGTCACTGCCATACTGTTTTGAGTTAAGGTTCCAGTTTTATCAACACATAAAACAGTTGCAGCACCTAAGGCTTCAATCACACTGGTATGTCGAGTTAAGACATGATGCTTTGCGATACGCCAAGCACCTAGCGTCATAAACACCATTAACACGACAGAAAATTCTTCCGGCAAAATTGACATGGCAAGTGTGATACCAGCTAACAGACCACCTATCCAATCATGTCGAATTACACCGATTAACACCCAAACTAATAATGAAACCAATAAGCCTACTGCTGCAAAGCGCCGTATCATCATCATGATCTCAAGTTGCAGTGGGCTGTCTGGTGATTCAACTGTATTCAGACTATGACCTATTTTTCCTACTGCAGTGTCAGCTCCAACAGCAATCACCTCTGCCATCGCATCACCACGCACAACCAGTGATCCTGAAAATACTACATCATGAATGGCTTTAGTAACTACGACCGATTCTCCAGTTAATAGTGATTCATCCAGTTCAATACTATGGGCATACACTAGTCTGCCATCAGCAGCTACTCTGTCGCCTTCTTGTAAACTAAAGACATCACCGATCACTAATTCTTGACTTGGGATACGCTTTAATTTCCCATCTCGCATTACTAATGCACGCGGACTGGAGAGTTCACGTAATGCATCCAACACATGCTCGGTTTGTCGCTGACGTGAGATCACAATACCGAGCGCAACTAAAACAAAACTCAGTAATAACAAGGCATCACTCGCCTCACCTAGAAAAAAATAAATCCCACTAGCAGCAAACAACAATAAAAATATAGGTTCGCGATTTAAATCACGTAGAACATGCCATAGACCAGAAGAACGTGATGGTGGTAAGGCATTCGGTCCATATTTTCGGAAACGGTATTGCGCTTCTTCTTGTGACAAGCCAGAAGGAAATAGTTTGGCCGTATATAAGGTCATGTATTTCCAAGTACTGGTTGGATATTCATAGCCTGTATGCATGCCAGTGAGTGCGTAGCGATCGCGCTCTACGTATTAGTTGTTGTATCCACTTATTAGAACTACGTTGACTAAGTGATACAAGCCAATTTCTGCCTTGCGTAGAAATATCTTTAATAATCATATGCATGACTTTGAATGGCGATAAGGCCATAGCAAGATAAGAACGATAAAAAATTGCATGCATCAAGTTATGTGGCTGTGCACCTAACAGTGTCTTATATTGATATCGACCCCAAAGTAAATGGCATTGCTGAAAGCCGCGCTGAGCACACTCACTAATCGTCCAATAACAAACTAAGAAGCCTAATCGATAGCTTGTTAAGATAGGATCAGCAGCTGAAATTAACATCACAATATTATTTCCGACGCGACAAGCAATCGAACCAGCTCGCATTTCACCTTGAATAATCACTTGGGTAAACAGCCCTCTCTCTAAGACTAGTGCCAATAATCGTTGATTTTCAGCTTCGCTAAAAATCACCGATCTACCTCGCTCTGTCATCGTTGACTGTTTATAGCGTTGCAATGCTTCGAGCATGATTTTTTGTTCCACTGCGCTAAGCTCGGATCCGTCCTTCAGTTGCAATTCACCATCTGGAAAATCTCTATAGAATTTATTGAGTGAAGATTTAATGGTTTTACGTGTAGCACGACCTAGACTGAGTAAATAGCACTCACTATTGACTGGCAAATCAATGATGAAATTTTCAGCACAATTAAAAATTTGATGCGGAGTGGTACGCAGAGTGCTAGGTAATTCACAGGCGTGAAAAGCTAGTGATTGAATTTTTTTATAGTGTGAAAAAATATATTGCGTAAAACAACGTAAGTCATCTTCTGTAACTACTATCATTTCTGTTACTACGCGTAGATGTGTGCCATGAATAAAAAATAAAAATACTGCGGACAATTTTTTATCTCTATACAACATCCATGATGTAAGCTTATGTTTATCTACGCCTTGTATCTTTAAGAATTGATATAAGGAATATAAACCGCCATAAAGATTCTCTAGTTCATTGATTGCGCTAGTTGAGACATCAGACTCAAATATTTCATCTGCATTGACTTTGACATCTGAGTTTTTATTGTCAAGATCATCAAAGGCTAATACTTCTTTTATACTCGTGAAAGCCCCGCCTGTTAAATGATCCATGCAATACCCTTGTATGTGTTTTGAACCACAATATGATATTAGGATGGATTATCGGCTAAGCGAGCATAAGTAAAATTGAGCAAGCTCAAAAAAGTCAGTCAGCACTATGATTTACTGCACGACTTACTAGAAAAATATATTCTTTTCATTAAATATATTTATACTTAAGCCGGTAATCGACTTTAGCTGAGCGTGAAAAGAATATCCTCAGTAAGGAAATGTGATGGAGAAAAATATACTTAGACATCAGGCATGTTGTCTTGAAAAAATTAAAAATAAAATCGTTTTACGTTAAATTTCGCTTATCAATGACTCGACGTGCTTTACCTATCAAGGTGCGCTCTACACCATGGGCTGGCAATACTGTCACGCCACATGTCACGCCGATGTAGGATTTAATTTGCTGCTCTAAAGCTTTACCATGCTGTACTGCTAGTTCATAAGCATGTTCTTCACGCGCTTCCACTAACACTTCTAGTGAGTCTAGATGTCCATCGCGACTCAGTACCAATTGATAATGTGGCGCTAATGAAGAAAACTGTAATAGCATTTCTTCTACCTGACTAGGAAATAAATTAACACCACGTATGATGAGCATGTCATCAGAGCGACCTGTGATTTTCCCCATCCTACGCATAGAACGCGAGGTAGGCGGTAGTAAGCGAGTTAAATCACGCGTGCGATATCGAATCACCGGCATAGCTTCTTTAGTAAGCGAAGTGAAAACCAATTCACCTAATTCACCGTCAGGTAAGACTTCACCGGTCTCTGGATGGATGATTTCAGGATAAAAATGATCTTCCCAAATCACAGGACCATCTTTGCTTTCTATGCATTCATTCGCCACACCTGGACCCATTACTTCGGATAAGCCATAGATATCGACTGCATCTAAGCCACCGCGCTGCTCTATTTCTGCGCGCATGGCATCCGTCCATGGCTCTGCGCCAAAAATGCCTATCTTTAATGAGCTTGCTGCCGCATCTAATCCTTGTCGCGCAAACTCTTCAATGATGTTTAGCATATAAGAAGGTGTGACCATGATGATGTCAGGCTTAAAATCACAAATCAGTTGTACTTGCTTTTCTGTTTGTCCACCAGACATAGGAATCACTGTACAACCTAATTTCTCTGCACCGTAATGCGCACCTAAACCACCGGTAAATAAACCATAGCCATAAGCGACATGTACGATATCGCCTGCGCGTCCACCTGATGCACGGATAGAACGCGCAACCAGTTGTGACCACGTCTCTATATCATTTTTTGTATAGCCAACTACGGTTGGCTTGCCTGTTGTGCCTGACGATGCATGGATACGTGTGACTTGTTCACGTGGTACAGCAAACATACCGAAAGGATAATTTGCACGTAAATCCCCTTTAGAAGTAAAAGGAAATTTTGCTAGATCTGATAAAGCATGGAGATCACTAGGATGCACGCCTTTTGCATCAAAGGCCGCTTTATAGTGCGGCACATTGTTATACGCATGGGATAAGGTGTGTCGTAATCTTTCTAGCTGCAGACTCTGCAACTCATCACGACTCGCTTTTTCTATAGGCTCCAGATCACCAGATTGTGGTTGTCTAGCATGCATACCTGTCTCCGATTTTTATTATTAATTGTTTTTATTGATTACTTTTATAATTTTGTATAACTGTATCTTTTAACTGATGTGATTTCCCACGAAACAGCGCAATTTTTTTACCTTCTTGATTCATCACTGCGACATCATAAATACCTGTACGTCCAGTGCGACTTTGCTCGTGCGCTTCAGCAGTTAAGACATCATGTTCATAGGCTGGTGCTAAATATTCTATCGAGCATCCTGCTGCTACAGCTTGAATATTGTAACTATTGCAGGCAAAGGCAAACGCCGAATCGGCTAGCGTAAAAATATACCCGCCATGACAGGTTTGATGACCATTCAACATCGTTTTTTGCACCATCATCTGCATGCTCGCCATACCAGGCTTGATATTATTAATTTTTATGCCTAGTGCTTGCGTAGCATGATCACGAGCATACATATTATTTGCTGTTGCTTCAGCTAGCACTTGAGGATTTTCTAGTGAAGTCATAAGTTTTAATTTTCCTGATCAAAATCTATCGTCAGTGTATTCGTAGCAGGGAATGACTGACACGATAAAACAAAGCCACGTGCAATTTCATAATCTTCTAAGGCATCGTTCATATCCATATCGACTTTGCCTTCAGTGACCTTACACCGACAAGTTGAACACACACCACCTTTACAGGAATAGCGCAAATCTAAGCCCTGATTCAAGCCAGCTTCTAGCACAGACTGTTTGTCTTTTTCCATGCTAAATGTGAATTGCCTGCCATCTAAAACTACAGTCACATCACATTGACTATCACTTTGTGTACGGACTGACTCTGCACGGCGATTTTTAGTAACGACATTTGTGCCAAACAACTCTGTTTTTATTTGAGATTTTTCTACACCCAACTTAATCAACGTTGCTGATACTTCTTGCGTCATTTGTTCTGGACCGCAAATAAAAGTCAGATCAATATCATTAAGACTAATCCATTGCTGACAAAGCGTCGTACATTTTTCAGCATTGATACGTCCATTGAATAATTCTGCATCTTGCTGCTCACGCGTCATCACATTGATGAAATTAAAACGATCTATGTACTGATCTTTTAAATCTGACAAAGCAGTTCTAAATATCATGGTAGATGAAGCACGATTGCCATATACCAGAGTGAACCTGCTTTCTGGTTCCGTCAGCAATGTGGTTTTAATGATGGAGTAAATCGGTGTGATACCGCTACCTGCACAGAAGGCGAGATAGTGTTTTTTATTTTCTGGCGCAAGAGGTATGAAAAACTTTCCCATAGGTGGCATGACATCTATCGCTACACCTGCTTGTAAATGTTGCGCTGCCCAATTTGAAAACAAGCCATCGCTTATTTTTTTAATTGCTACTTCTAAAACACCATCTTGAACTGCAGAACAAATCGAATAAGAGCGTCTAACTTCTTCATTTTCTATGTTAGTTCGCAAAGTTAGATACTGACCTTGTGTGAAATGAAAAACCTCACGCAAATGTTCAGGTACCTCAAATCGCACCACTAGGGTATCGCGCGCTTCTATGCGGGTTGAATGTATAGATAGCGAATGAAATGCAGACATACCTTCACCCTTAAATTCTTACTAAGCCTTAGTGCGCTTTAAAATAGTCAAATGGCTCTAGACAATCATTACAGCGATATAAAGCTTTGCATGAAGTAGAACCAAACTGACTTACTAATCGAGTATTCTTGGAACCGCAATGCGTACAATCTATTTTAGGTTCACTGATTCTGCTTAAACTAGAAATATCTATCACCTGCTGTACTGGCGGTGCAATACCATAGTCACGTAATTTCTCTTTACCGGATGCATGCATCCAATCAGTAGTCCATGCAGGTGAAAGCTGATGCACTATCTTTACTTGTTTAACGCCGAGTTTTTGTAATGCTGTCGTGATTTCTTGTGCAATGACGTCCATTGCGGGGCAACCTGAATACGTAGGCGTAATTGTAACCACGCAATTATTTTCTGCATCAATATCAAGACTACGCACTATGCCTAACTCAACGACAGAGATGACGGGAATTTCTGGATCAGTGACTTGCTCCAGACTTTTCCATAAGCTTGTCACAGACGGTATCACCACTGCGCTCCAGGATAAGCTCGCTGCAAGAACTGCATCTCTGCAAGCAGATAACCGAGATGTTCAGTATGCATGCCAGTCTTGCCACCTTTTTGCATCCATGCATCATCTGCAGGCACACGCAAAGTCGCTTCTGCACAGACTTTTTGTATGTGCTGCTTCCAGCTTATATGCAGTTGGTTTAAATCGGGTGCGATGCCTTGTTGTTGCATTTCTAGATCGATTGCATCTTGCGTAAATAATTCTCCGGTATACATCCACAACGCATCAATAGACCGCTGTATACGTTGGTGACTCTCTTGACTACCATCACCTAAACGGATGATGAGATCACTACTACGCCGCAAGTGATAGCGCACTTCTTTGATTGATTTTTCTGCGATAGCAGCAACTTTTACATCACGTGATTGCAGTAAGGCTTCTAAGAAAAAATAATGCCAAGCGTCGAAATAAAATTGTCTGACTAAGGTATGGCCATAATCATCATTTGGCTGCTCAACCAACAATGCATTTCGAAATGCATGTGCATCACGTAGAAATGCGAGTTGATCTGGATTGCGTCCATCATTTTTATGCTCAGTTGCATAGGTCAGCCATAGTGTGGCTTGTCCAAGCAAATCCAACGCAACATTGGTTGCTGCCATATCTTCTTCAAGAATAGGACCTTTGCCGCACCACTCTGACAGTCTTTGCGAGAGTATGAGTGCGTTGTCACCACAGCGTAGTAACCATTCAAATTTTGTATCGACTGTCATACGTCAGTATTTTTTTGATTGTGATATGTCTTACAGATTTTTTACTTCTTCTGGTATGGGAAAGAAAGTCGGATGTCGATACACTTTGGTATTCGCTGGTTCAAATAATTCTTCTTTATCATGCGGACTACTCGCAATGATTTGATTAGCAAGTACGACCCAGATAGAGACGCCTTCATTGCGACGTGTATAGACGTCGCGGGCATTATTAATTGCCATCTCTGCATCTGGCGCATGCAGGCTACCAACATGTTTATGTGACAATCCATGCTGACTGCGTACAAAAATTTCCCATAAAGGCCATTCTTTACTCATCTTCTTTCCTCACTCATTTTCTTCTTATTCAAGCAGCTTTACGATGCGATTGTTTATCTGCATAAGCAGTCAATCCATCTCGAAACCATGCACCGTCATCCCATGCTTTACGACGTGCCGCTAAACGCTCACGATTACAAGGACCATTGCCTTTGACGACATTGAATAATTCAGAAAAATCAATTGCACCGAAATCATAATGACCTCGTTCTGCATTCCATTTCAAATCAGGATCAGGAATACTGAGCCCGAGATATTCAGCTTGTGGAACAGTCTGATCGACCATGCGCTGACGCAGCTCATCATTTGAAAACAATTTAATTTTCCACTGCGCTGATTGCGCACTGTTGACTGAGTCTGTATCAGGCGGACCAAACATCATTAAGGAAGGCCACCACCAACGATTGAGTGCATCTTGTGCCATTGCTTTTTGTTCTACTGTGCCACGGCAGAGAGCCATCATGATGTCAAATCCTTGACGCGCATGAAATGACTCTTCTTTACACACACGTACCATGGCACGTGCATAAGGACCATATGAACAACGACATAAAGGGATTTGATTAATGATGGCAGAACCATCCACTAACCAACCAATAGCGCCCATATCAGCCCATGACAATGTAGGGTAATTAAAAATGCTGGAGTACTTCGCTTTGCCAGATAAAAGATCAGCATTCATTTGATCACGTGACACACCTAGCGTTTCAGCAGCGCTATATAAATACAAACCATGACCGGCTTCATCTTGTATCTTAGCCAGCAAAATCGCTTTGCGTTGCAAAGTCGGTGCGCGAGTCACCCAATTTCCTTCGGGTAGCTGACCTACGATTTCAGAGTGCGCATGCTGAGAAATTTGGCGTATCAAGGTTTTGCGATAACCCTCGGTCATCCAATCCTTAGGCTCAATCTTGATGCCTGCATCTATCTTTTCTTGAAATGCGCGCTCCTCAGCACTCATTTCAGACATTGCCTGCACACGAGCGGCGCCGGTATCTACCATTTGGGCATACATGCTGTTGGTCTCCTCATGAATTGATTACCCTGCTTGTATTTTGCTATATGATACGCGAAATTGAATATATTGAGTAAATTCGTATCATTTGAAAAAGTCTGTAAATCCATGGTTTTTTCTCGCCTTTTCTCATTGATTTCAGCAACTTAGCGCCCATGAAACATAAAGCCATAGACAAATGGATTGCTGATTTTTTGAAACAGCATCCGCCTCGCGCAAAATCCATCGTCATGACGGTTTTTGGCGATGCGATTGCACCGCGTGGTGGCACAGTTTGGCTAGGCAGTTTGATTGCGCTAATGGACGCGCTGAAAATTAATGACAGGCTAGTACGCACCAGTGTTTTCCGTCTGACCGAAGAAAGCTGGCTACATGCAAATCGTAGTGGTCGTCGCAGTCAGTACTCGCTCACCTCTCAAGGCGCTAAACGCTTTGCGCGCGCGCATCAACGTGTGTATGCACCTGCCAGTTCAGCTTGGGATGGTCGTTGGATATTCGTCATTGCTCCACCTGCATTGAGCAGTAGCAGCGATCGCAATCAATTAAAAAAAGAATTATTGTGGGAAGGGTTTGGACTGATCTCACCCGGTGTGTTCGTGCATCCAGGTAGTAAAGAAGCTGCCTTATCAGAAATTTTGCAACGCACAGGCAATGCTGATCATGTGTTTGTCTCAACAGCGACTAGTCTCGCTGATATCACGAGTCGACCACTGACAGATTTATTAACGCATTGTTGGCAACTCGAAGACGTCGTAAAAGGCTATGCACATTTTGTTAAACGCTTCGCCCCTCTACTCGCTTTATTGCAAGAACAAAGTGATTTAACTGATCAACAAGCTTTTGTTATTCGCACCTTACTCATACATGCTTTTCGTCGAGTGCAACTGCATGATCCGCAATTACCTGCTGAATTACTACGTGCAGATTGGGCAGGAGCGACTGCCTATGATGTATGCAAAGCGATTTATCAAATCGTTACACCACAAGCAGATACTTACGTTGCACTCACTCTAGCCACTGAACAAGATGTGGTGCTACCTATAGCTACAGAGTTTATGCAGAGGTTTAATTCTGCAAGATAAGGGAAATATTAATCTAATAAATTAACTAAAAAGTCTGATATCGTATTCCCATTTCCGCACAACTGAGGCATTAATTAAACTCGAATCCTTATGCAAGGGATTAATAATAAAAATAGAATCTTCTGGAACAATCACAGAAGGCAAGCTCATCAATACCGATTTCTCTGACTTAATCCATGCATTACCAAAATCTATACTCGATTTACTTGGCGGACAAATATTCCAATTTATTGGTAGCGTTTCTTTTTCAAGTATCTCTCTAGTTTTCCAAATGCGGTCAGGTATATCAATAGCGACAAGATATCGTTGCAATGGTAAGTCGCTAGTACCAAGATGAACTAGAGTTTCAACACAAGCTAATGATGGAGATTCAGCGCAATATAAAACAGGTATCCCCATACTATTCCAACGACCGCCTGTAATTTTTGCACCAGTACCTGATAGATCTTTAGCAGAATAGCCCAACGATTGACTAGCGATTCTCCAAACTCTCATCAGCCATAAGCTCCAGACTGTGACTGCGCAAGCAATCTAGAAATGAATTCTTGACCTTCAATTGTATCCATGTAATCAGCTGGTTTAGACCCACCAAGCGCAGGAAGCGGTCGTTCTAGCCAAGCACCCACCCAACGACTGGCATCAAATTTTTCATCATGACCTGATTCAATGAGCATGACTTCAACTTGACCAATTAGCCTCTCTAGGCCAAGCAACCGTTCTGTATGCTCAGATGAAAGGACTTCATTTAGACGAATTTTTCTGTCCATAGTTGAAGCAGGAAATCGTAGCGTTATATAGAGGCTGTCTTTAGAAACATCCATCTCACGAACAATGTCATTTAAAGTTGAAGCGGGTACACCTCTACGTATCATTTCTATGCGCTCGAATTGCGAAGCTTGATAAACAGCTAGAGGAGTAATTTTCGAGACTGATATTGGCTTTTGCTTGACTAAACCCCTAGAAATTTGCAAACGCTTGGCACTTGTTGGACGAGCTGCAACAGGCTTGGAAGCAGATATTTTTAAACTCTTATTAGATTTTTTTACAGTTTTAGGTAGATGTTTTGGCATAGCATCACCATTCATAATTTGAGGAATTAGTTTACCTCATTTGGTTGGATATAAAACGATAAACTAATTAAATTAATCAACCAACTCCGCTACCATCTCAATTTCTACACAGCTTCCCATGGGTAATTGCGCTACACCGAAAGCAGATCGCGCATGTTTACCGGCTTCACCAAAAATTTCACCTAACAACTCTGATGCGCCATTAGTGACAAGATGATGTTCAGTAAATTCAGCAGTTGAATTCACTAAGCTCACTAATTTCACTATCCGTTTTACTTTAGATAAATCACCACCACAGGCTGCTTGCAGAGTCGCCATTAAATCAATCGCTACTGCACGTGCAGCTTGCTTACCCTGCTCAGTTGTCATATCTCTACCTAATTGACCTACCCAGACCTTGCCATCTTGCTTAGCAATGTGCCCCGATAAATAAACGGAGTTACCAGTCTGTACATACATGACATAAGCGGCAGCTGGTGTCGCCACTGGCGGCAAGCTGATGTGTAAATCCTTTAATTTTTGTTGAATAGACATGGTGCACTCCAATGAAATGGTGGAATAAAAGGCCTGAATAGGAGAGATTTTACCCTCACACCTCTTGAAATCTGATGCGTCAGCCCAATTTATTGTTTTATATATTTTATTTTTATTGCAACTTAGTTTTTAGGGGATCACATGTCTGGTAATACCAAACAAACCATGGGCTTTCAGGCCGAAGTCAAACAGCTACTTCAGCTGATGATTCATTCACTGTATTCGAATAAAGAAATCTTCTTGCGCGAGTTGATCTCAAATGCATCCGATGCAGCTGATAAATTACGTTTCGAAGCGATTAACAATGATGCCTTGTTTGAAAATCAAAGTGAATTATTCATTAGCGTTGATTTCGATAAAACTGCGCGCACCATCAGCATTAGCGACAATGGCATAGGCATGAGCCAACAAGAAGCTATCGACCATCTGGGCACGATTGCTAAATCTGGCACGAAAGAATTCTTTACTCGTTTATCAGGTGATCAACAAAAAGATGCTGCTTTGATTGGTCAGTTTGGTGTTGGTTTTTATTCAGGCTTTATTGTTGCCGACAAAATTACAGTAGAAACTCGACGTGCAGGTTTGCCTGCAGATCAAGGTGTGCGTTGGGAATCGGGTGGCGAAGGCGAATTCACTATTGAAAATATTGAACTCCCACAGCGCGGCACACGCATCATTTTGCACCTACGTGAAGGTGAAGATGAATTCCTGTCTGCATGGAAGTTAAAGTCCACGATCCGTAAATATTCTGATCACATTTCTTTACCCATACGTATGAAGAAAGAAGAATGGGATGAAGAGAAAAAAGAAACAGTCATTAAAGATGAACTTGAAACCATTAATCAAGCTAGTGCTTTATGGGCGAGATCAAAATCAGACATCACTGATGAGCAATATATAGAATTTTATAAGCATGTCTCACATGATTATCAAGACCCACTCAGCTGGACGCATAACCGTGTAGAAGGCCGTAGTGAATATACACAGCTGCTTTACTTGCCAAAAAATGCACCCTTTGATCTTTGGGATAGAAACAAACGTGGCGGCATTAAGCTGTATGTAAAACGTATTTTTATTATGGATGATGCTGAACAGCTCATGCCTATCTATCTGCGCTTCGTAAAAGGTGTGATTGATACCAATGATTTACCGCTGAATGTATCGCGTGAAATTTTACAAGAATCACGTGATGTGAAAGTCATACGTGAGGGTTCAACCAAGCGTGTACTTGGCATGCTGGAAGAATTAGCAAATACGGATGGACAAGAGAAAAAAGATAAATATGCAGACTTCTGGAAAGAGTTTGGACAAGTCTTAAAAGAAGGAATAGGTGAAGACGCTAGCAATAAAGAGAGAATCGCTAAGTTGCTGCGTTTTGCTTCCACACATAACGGCAGCGATGCGCAAACTGTTTCATTCGTAGACTACGTCGGCCGCATGAAACCTGAGCAAGATAAAATTTATTACGTGACTGCAGATGGTTGGACCGCCGCTAAAAATAGTCCGCATCTAGAAATTTTCAATAAAAAAGGCGTTGAAGTTTTATTACTCACCGATCGTGTCGATGAATGGATGTTGTCATTCCTGACTGAATTCGAAGGCAAGCAACTCATCTCTGTTGCCAAAGGTGATTTAGATCTAGGCAAGCTTGAAGATGAAACAGAGAAAAAACAGAAAGAAGAAACTGCGACTGAATATAAAGATTTAGTCGAAAAAATGAAAACTGCGCTGACTGAAAAAGCACAAGATGTACGTATTACTTTCCGCCTGACTGACTCACCTGCATGCCTAGTGTCGGGAGACGATGAACTATCGGGCAATTTACTGCGTATGTTAAAAGCTTCAGGTCAAGCAGCGCCAGAATCAAAACCTATTTTAGAAATTAATCCGCATCATCCTTTGGTGCAGCGCTTGAAATATGAAGATGGAAAATTCAATGATTGGTCTAGTATTTTATTTGATCAAGCCATGCTAGCCGAAGGCGGCACCCTTACAGATCCAGCAGGATTTGTAAAAAAACTTAATGATATGTTGTTAGGTATGGCGTTGAAATAGACGTAATAAGGGAAATATTCATGAATGGGTATTTCCCTTTTTTTTACTTTTCTGCTTGTAAGCAAAGGATTAACCCTACTTAACGACCGCCCGTCACATCTAATAGCGTTCCAGTCACATATGATGATTGATCAGACGCTAACCACAAGATTGTCTCTGCTACTTCTTCAGCTGTTCCACCACGCTGCATAGGCACGCCTGCTTTTGCTCTATCCACTCTGCCTGGCTCACCGGCACTGGTGTGTATGTCGGTATAAATCAATCCTGGACGAACTGCATTCACACGTATACCTTCAGTAGCGACTTCTTTCGCTAGCCCTATGGTCATAGAATCAACCGCACCTTTGGCAGCAGCATAATCAATGAATTCATTGGGTGAGCCTAAGCGCGAAGCAGCGGAAGATATATTCACAATCACACCACCTTTGCCACCATGTTTGCTCGACATGCGTAGCACTGCTTCACGCGCACATAAAAATGATCCCATTACATTCGCATTTAAGACACGCTGCCAACGCCCTACATCCATTTGATCTAAGCGCATTTGTTTTTCTAATATGCCAGCATTATTTATCAAGACATTCAGGGTGCCCATTTTTTCATCAACTGTCTTAAAGAGGCGAAGTACATCGGCTTCAATGCCCACATCTGCTTGAATCGCAATCGCCTCACCGCCACCCTGCTGAATTTTTTGCACAATCTCATTAGCCGCAGTCACATTACCCAGATAACTCAGTGCTACGCGATAGCCTCGTTTAGCTGCACCTAGCGCGGTTGCAGCGCCTATGCCACGACTGCCACCGGTAATTAACATAATGTGTTTACTCATGATCTTGCCTCACAAATGTAGAATACGAGTGATTCTAACTTGTTTGTCAGCGCGGCCCTGAGATGTTACAAGCTAACTGAGACCATCATGCTTATTAAAAGAAAATCCATAGAAAAAACCGAGTCCTCACGTCCAGCTAGAAAAAATGCGCGTTATGCACCCATCACTCTGTCTGAACATAATGGGGTGCGCTATCTACATTTCGGAACAGAATGGATACAAGGCGCTATGCGACTTCGTAAGCCAGACTCGTTAGAACTGGAATATGCGCAGCAAATGATGGCTTGGATGCTATTTGTCGATCAGCCCAGTCGTATTGTGCAATTAGGTTTAGGTGCTGCGGCACTCACAAAGTTTTGTCGTAAGTGGTATCCACAAAGTCATGTCACTGCAATAGAACTGAATCCTTCTGTGATCGAAGTCTGTCGCAGCATGTTTAAATTGCCTGCCGATGATGATAGGTTGTCGGTACTTGAAATGGATGCGATGGATTTTGTTTTAGATAGCGCTAATCATGATCAAATCGATGTCTTACAAATTGATTTATATGATGCCACTGCGCGTGGACCCATGCTAGATAGTGCAGAGTTTTATCAAGCTTGTGCTGCTTGTCTTAAGAATAATGGTATGGTGACTGTGAATCTGTTTGGAGATCATCCTAGCTATTTAAAAAATTTAAAAGCCATGCAGTTCGCTTTTCATACGGTGATTTGCTTGCCTGAAGTCCATCAAGGAAATGTGGTTGCATTTGGTTTCAAATCGCAGCCCTTGCAAGATTTTACAGAGCTCTATCAGCGTGCTGCCATCATTAAAGATATTACTAAGCTACCGGCTAAATCTTGGGTAGATGGATTGAAATCATGGGATTAATAAACCGTTGAGAAATCTATAGTTCAAAGCCATAGCTTAGATCAAAGTTTTCAAGGTATCGCTCACATGCGGATAACGCAGCTTTACACCTAACTCCGCTTTCATTCTATGATTTTGTAAACGACGTGATTCAGACATAAATGACATCAACATAGGTGATACGTGTTGAGCGAGTTCACTGCGCGGCATACGTGGTGGATGCGGCAACTGAAATGCATCAGCTACTAAATCAAAATACTGCGCCATCTTTAAATCAGAATCATCGACTGTGTGATACACACGCTGAGCTTGAGAGCGAAATAATGCCAGTTTGATGATGGCGGCTAAATCATCGGCATGAATATGGTTAGTGTAGACATCATCTTCTGCTGCAAGCGCAGGCGTTCCTTGACGTAGTCTATCAACTGGCAAACGATCAGCCGCATAAATTCCAGGCACCCGCAAAATGGCACACTGCGCTTGAGATTTTTTTGCCCAAGCTCGTAAACTCTGCTCTGCATCGACCCGTCGCAAGGCGCGCGCATTAAAGGGAGCCACCTTGCGGGTCTCATCAAAACTCGCTCCACCACAATCCCCATACACCCCAGTGGTACTGATATAAACGAGCTTGCCATGTCGAGGTAAAATGGCGATGAGATTGCGAGTTCGTCTATCTAATTTGCCCTCTGCTTGTGGTGGCGCCAAATGGACTACATAAGGCGCTAATCCCACCAGCTTTTGTAAAGTATGGGGCTGATCTAGATTGATAACTAATGGAATAGCGCCAGCCGCTCTCAGTTCTGTGACACGAGTAGCTTGACTGGTGGTAGCAAAGACGCGAAATTTATCTCGCAATAAAGGAAGTAGTCGCATTCCGACATCGCCACATCCCACTAGCAGGAGACGAGGACGTGCGATTTTTTTAATTTTATTTTTTTGCATGGACGAGATTGTATGACGGTTCAGGTAACAGTTCAGCCCAGTGGTCGACAATTCAACTGTGAGACAGATGAATCTATCTTAGCAGCTGCTATCAGAGCAGGCGTAGGTTTGCCTTATGGTTGTAAAAATGGGGCTTGTGGTAGCTGTAAAGGCAAATTATTAGAAGGTAGCGTCACACATCGCGATCATCAGGAACGCGCTTTATCTGCTGCTGAACAAACCGCAGGACAGGCTTTGTTTTGCTGCGCTATGCCACAAACCGATGTCACCATTGAAGCGCGTGAAGTGATGGGTGCAGGTGATATACCAGTTAAAAAACTCCCTTCACGCGTCGCAAAAATTGAGCGCGTGAGTGATGATGTCATCGTCATGTCATTACAATTGCCTGCTACTGAACGCATGCAATATAAAGCCGGACAGTACATAGAATTTCTACTTAAAGATGGCAAGCGCCGCAGTTACAGCATGGCGAATGCTCCGCATACCGATGAAAACATCTCGCTGCATATTCGTCATATGCCCGGTGGACTGTTTACTGATCAAGTTTTTGGCACATTAAAAGAGCGTGATATTTTGCGTTTTGAAGGTCCTCTTGGGACTTTTTTTCTGCGAGAAGAATCAGATAAGCCCATCGTGCTATTAGCCTCCGGCACAGGCTTCGCTCCGATCAAAGCTTTGGTAGAACATACAGTGCACTTACAACTCACACGACCTATCACCTTGTATTGGGGTGGTCGCCGTCCACAAGATTTATATATGCATGCGCTGTGTGAAGAATGGGCAAAATCGCTGTCAGACTTTAGCTATGTTCCTGTTATCTCTGATGCACTGCCTGAAGATAATTGGCAAGGACGAACTGGTTTTGTGCATCAAGCCGTGATGCAAGATTTCCCTGATCTCGCTGCCTATCAAGTCTATGCCTGTGGTGCACCTGTCATGGTAGAAGCTGCACGTCATGATTTTGTGAAATCATGCCAATTGTCTGAAGAAGAATTTTTTGCTGATTCATTTACTTCACAAGCGGATGTAGCTGCAACGTAAATTATTAACATATCTATCTATTGAAAAACTACACACCATGAACAAGCCCGAGCACATCGTTTTTAGTAACTACAATACGGATGCACTGCTTTACATTACGAATCGCCCGCCTTTGGTGTTCACCAAAGGCGAAGGTATGTGGCTGACTGATCATAATGGCAAACGTTATTTAGATTATCTACAAGGTTGGGCTGTAAATTGTCTGGGACATTCCCCTGCTTGCATACAAGAGGCTTTAGTTGAACAAGCTGCTAAGGTAATTAATCCATCACCTGCTTTTTTTAACGAACCTTCACTCGCCCTTGCTACAGCGCTGACTCAAAACTCTTGCTTTGATCGTGTGTTCTTTGCTAACAGCGGTGCTGAAGCAAATGAAGGTGCAATTAAGCTTGCACGCAAATGGGGTAAGTTACATAAAAATTCTGCTGGTGAAAACCGCTATGAAATCATCACCTTTGATCACAGCTTTCATGGTCGTACCTTAGCTACCATGTCTGCCTCTGGTAAAGAAGGTTGGGACTCCATGTTCGCGCCACAAGTCGCTGGTTTTCCTAAAGCACACTTAAATGATTTAGCGAGTGTGGAAGCACTGATCACAACTAAAACAATCGCAGTGATGTTGGAGCCAGTGCAAGGTGAAGGCGGTGTGATACCTGCGACCAAAGAATTTATGCAAGGCTTACGTGCGCTAACTAAAAAGCACGACATTCTTTTGATCGTCGATGAAGTGCAAGCCGGTATGGGACGCACAGGAAAATTATTTGCCTATCAATTGTCTGATATAGAACCTGACATCATGACACTAGGCAAAGGCATAGGTGGTGGCGTGCCTTTATCTGCCTTGCTGTGCAAAGAAGAGTTTGCTTGCTTTGAACCCGGTGATCAGGGCGGCACTTACAACGGCAATCCTTTAATGACAGCAGTTGGACTTGCTGTACTCAACACCTTACTCGCACCTGGCTTTTTACAATCCGTGATTGATAAAGGTAACTATCTAAAAGCAGGCTTAGAAAAAATCTCTGCACAACACGGCATGCAAGGTGAACGTGGAGAAGGACTGCTACGCGCATTAAAACTAGGATCACCTATAGGTGGCAAGATCGTTGAAATTGCGCGTGACCTTGAGCCAGTGGGACTCTTATTGAATTCACCCAGACCTGACCTACTACGCTTTATGCCTGCGCTGAATATTTCATTAGCAGAGATCGATCAAATGCTCACTATGCTGAATGAAGTTGTTACCGCAACTAAATCTTAATCGCCCCACTCGCTTCAATTTCAATTAGGTCGGCAACGACACTGTAAATAAGCTGCCGACCTAAAAACATTTCCGGAACAAAACAATTCTCAAAGTAACGTATCAATTCAACTTGATGCGCTTACCTTGAGGAGAAAATAATGATTCCAGGAAAAATTAATACCCACTTATTTCAAGACTTAACCGTTCTCGCCAAAGCCAATCAAAAAGGCTC
>CAMCXB010000017.1 GCA_945883145.1 Bordetella parapertussis
TAATCCTATAAACACCAAGTTTCGTGGCATGAATTTATCTGAATACACAGGCAAAACATTGGGCGAAGTCTATCCCATCATTGCCTGCTTTACTGTCACAAAATCAAGTCAATTCTGGCAGGACTGCAAAGAAAATCTAGAATCACTCGATAAGAAATTTCATTTTTGGTACGGCGATCAGGAAGCCATGCGCAATGTGGTCGCTTCTCAAAAATATCAATCTTTATTTCTTCCGGAAAGCAAAGTGGCTTGCTTACCTGAACATGCTACCCCTAGCTATTCGCCCATCGCCTTACATTTTAAAGGCGCAAAGCGTAAACCGTGGATGCAAGATGTCGCATCTCAATTAAAACTTTGATTATTAAAAATTATGCAAACCATCGATCATTTGAGTCATTTTGCTCATCAAAAAAGAAGTGAATTCCCAAAGTCAAATAGCTTTAATATTTCTGAGTTACAGAAATTACCAAAGTTTTATAACTGGGTAAATTGTCACGTCACAGAGAACATTGATTTTCAAATGTTTTTAGGTGGTGGTGATGATGGTGTCGCTATGCGCTTTTTTTGGAATGGTGGCTATGAGAAGTTTTCACTTAAACTCTGGACCCAGTTAGTTGGACAGACCCAAGGAATGAAAATTGATGTAGGTGCACACACAGGTGCGTACACTCTTGCAGCACATAAAGCAGCTAAAAGTGGCACTGTGATTTCATTTGAACCGCACTTTATGAATTTTGCGCGACTCAGTCTGAATGCACGAGCTAATAACTTCCCGACTAAACATTTATACATGATAGGTGTGGGTGATAAATGTGAATCCAGTAACTTTGCTATTTCAACTAATTTAGATTATTTAACCACTGGTGGAGCAATTGGCACTAAACCAGGTGGTTTAAATTCTCCTATCAATGTTGTTGCTTTAGATGATTTTATTCATCCTGATAGCCATGCACATGTAGGCATCATTAAAATTGATGTGGAAGGCTATGAAGCAAAATGCTTAACTGGCGCTATGAAAATGTTAACTGCATCTAAGCCCATTATATTTTTTGAATGTATTGATGATGCCGTCGGTGCTAAGGTTCAAAGCATGTTAGAGCCACTGGGTTATCGCTTTGCTGTGATTGATGATCGTAAAGAAGAAATCAAAGAGACCAACTATATTAAATCACATCGTGATGACAAAGGTAATTTGATTATGAGTCAACTCAATCGCATTGCCACTATTGATATGGATAGCCTGAAAAATAGTCTTTAATCCACCCCTTCCCTGATAGCTTCTTTTAAAGTGATCAGGGCAACACGGCATAAAAAAAGCTGATTCTCTGAATCAGCTTTTTTTACTTAAAAACAAATAATCGAAATTAATAGACGAGTTGTCTTGGCAATTCAAGCTCTTCTATGTTCTTCACATTCATGTGAGCATATTCAGTTAACCACTCTTCAGCAAAATCACAATCTTGTTTATTTTCGAACCAAGGGCCGCCTAAGGTGTAATGCACTGCCTTTAATTTGTCGTAATAAGGTGCGTACCAACCTTCTAAATAATTCCAACCTTTATCGAGATTACCTATCTCTGCATCCGGCACCCAGCTAAAGCGATGTAAATAAGCAGGATCAGCGGAGTTAACTACAGCCGGTGTTAATAATTTCACTGCAGGATGCGCACAATTAAAGACAATGAAAGATGACCAATTCTTACGCGGATATAAATGTTGAACACAGCCATCCATTTTAGTTTGTTCTGTAGGCTGATAATCATGTTTGACCACCGAGACTGCCTTAGAAGGATCGATTTCTTTTAATACTTCGCGTATGTCGGTCAAAAACAGAAAATCACAATCGACAAAAATTGCGTAATCCGCATCGCCTGCTAGATGTGGCGTGAGAAAACGTGTCAAACTAAATTCAGTAGCGGCTTTTGTATCGATAGAACGGTTATACAAGCCCTCTGCCCTTAAGACGGATTGAATCAAGGGTGTGACTGTCACTTTATTTGAATTCATGCGACGCAGTATGGAATGACGACAAACTTTCCACGCGATGTCTTCGCGTGCATCCCATCCGACAAATATTTTTAGCTTCATACGTATTCCTCCTCGGTTTGCGAAGGAATATGCAAAATTCATACCTAAGTCGTTACTCCACTAAGAATGGAATAAAATGACGATTTCGTAGGGGAATTCACTGATTTAAGCTGATTTTTACGCTGTCTTTTCACCGCTTCTATAGTAAGCGGCAAGCATGCGGCAAAGTTTCACCGCTTGTGTATCAGATGTACTCAGCGCGAATAAAAAAAAAACCGCTACCTGCTTGTGGCAGATAGCGGTTATCTTGAAATATCCAAGATTGAATCGGGGATTATTTCAATAAAGATAAAACAGATTGAGGTTGCTGATTAGCTTGCGATAACATCGCCATACCAGCCTGTTGAATAATCTGCGTACGCGCTAATTCACGAGTGACAGCAGCATATTCAGTGTCTTCAATACGGCTACGTGCTTGTTGCATGTTTTGTGAAATGTTAGTTAGATTATCTGTAGCATAACCCAAACGATTCACCATTGCACCCATACGCGCACGTTCAGCATTGATCTCATCCATTGCAGTATCAATAGTGGTCATTGCGTTCTCGGCGCCTTCGCGGGTAGAGATACTCGCTCCACCTGTATCACCTATACTCGTACCACCTAAACTCACTACTGCACTGAGATTAGCCGTATCAAATGTCAGCGTATCGCCACTATTTGCACCCACCTGGAAAACCAGATTCGATGTTTCTTGTAACAGTTGCTGACCATTGAAGTTGGTTAATGTCGCAGTACGAGAAATCTCTTCACGCAATTGAGAAAACTCTTTTTGCATTAATTCACGGTCACCTGAATTATAGGTGTCGGTTGCACTTTGTACAGCCAATTCACGCATACGTTGTAGCATAGACGTCGCTGCCTCGATACCACCTTCCATCGTTTGCACTAAAGAAATCGCATCATTCGCATGGCGTACTGCCATATTCAAACCACGAATCTGTGATGTCATCTTAGTGGCAATCGCCAAACCTGCAGCATCATCTTTCGAACTATTTATGCGTTTACCCGTAGACAACTGGGTCATCGCCAGCGACAACGCTTTATCATTCTTTGTAATAGCGTTTTGTGTCACTAGCGAATTCACGTTTGTATTAATTACAGACATGTTTCACTCCTAACTTTAAGAATCACTCGAAAAATTAAAAACCATACTCATTCAAATAAATTGAATAACTATAATAATTAATCCGATCTTATTTACAGTAGATATAAAATATACTGATATCGTATTTATCGACACTTCTTCATAAAACATGAAATTTTTTTCACACAAAAAAAGAAAAAACCGCTGGCAGAATCACTCTAACAGCGGCTTTAAATTAGTTCTAAATTTTATTATTTAAGTAGCGCAAGTACTGCTTGTGGCTGTTGATTTGCTTGAGCTAACATGGCCATACCTGCTTGTTGAATAATCTGTGTACGCGCTAATTCACGGGTAGCAGATGCATACTCAGTATCTTCAACACGACTACGTGCAGAGGATAAATTTTGTGAAATATTGGTTAGATTATCAGCAGCATAACCGAGACGATTAATCATCGCACCCATACGTGCACGTTCACCATTGATTTCATCCATTGCATTATCAATCGTATCGAGTGCTGACTCAGCACCTTCACGAGTTGTAATACTGACGCCACCTTCATCACCGATACTGGTACCACCTAAGCTAATTGTTTCACTTAAGTTCGTGGTCGAATAAGTAAGAACATCACCACTATTAGCACCAATTTGAAAGGTCAATAAAGAACCTTCTTTAAGCAATTGTTGACCATTAAAGTTAGTCAACTGTGCAGTACGAGAAATCTCTTCACGCAATTGTGAGAATTCTTTTTGTAGCAATATACGATCGCCTGATGAGTAAGTATCGGTAGCACTTTGTACTGCTAGTTCACGCATACGTTGCAACATTTGCGTGACTGCTTCCGTACCACCTTCCGCAGTTTGAATCAGAGAGATAGCATCATTTGCATGACGCACACCCATGTCCAGACCACGAATTTGTGAAGTCATTTTGGTCGAAATCGCCAAACCTGCAGCATCATCTTTGGCGCTGTTGATACGCTTGCCAGTTGACAAGACATTCATCACTGTAGAAATGGCTTTGTCATTTCTGGTGACGGCATTTTGCGTCACTAACGAATTAACGTTGGTATTAATAACGGACATGATGTTAACTCCTAACTAAAAGTATGCGTTCAAAAGACCTGTTGCTTTCATTATTCAGGCGATCTATTAGAGATTTACATCCCACGTCGCCATTTTTTTTACAGAAAGCCAATCAATCTTTCTGTTACTGCATGATTCGACCGATACTTCTCAAACATTAATTATTCGATCAAAAGATTCTGACTTTCCGAGACTTGGTAAATTTAAAAATCTCTCATTAAATTCAACCAACTCTTGTCACAGAAAGTCTTTTTTGATCTCCCTGTTAACCCATGATTCGGCAGCTTTTATAGAAACATTAGAAATATTTTTAAAGTGGCAATACATTGCCGCTTTTTTCACACCTGCAAAAACTTGCCGCTCTCAATATTTTTTAATTCCTTTTGTAAATCAATTACTTAGCGATTTTTACTATCAGATGTGATGGAAGGAGTGTGAACGAGGCCTGAGAAAAGAAATTTGAATTTTTGGAAGAAAAAAGAAGCGAAACGTCGCAATTAATATTGAAATAAAAAATAAAAAAACCGCCAAAGGCTAAAAGCCAATGGCGGTCAAAAGGTCGAGTGAACGCGTTAGAAGTTAACGCTTTACTACTATTGCAACAACGATAGTACTGATTGCGGTTGCTGGTTTGCCTGAGCTAGCATCGCAATACCCGCTTGCTGTATAATTTGCGAACGTGCTAGATCACGAGTTACTGCTGCATATTCCGTATCTTCAATACGGCTACGGGCTGCTTGCATGTTTTGTGCAATATTGGTCAGATTATCACCGGCGTAACCAAGGCGATTAATCATCGCACCCATACGAGCGCGCTCTGTATTCACCTCATCTAATGCCGCATCGATGGTTGAAATCGACGCTTCCGCACCTTCACGGGTAGAGATACTTGCACCTGTTGTATCTCCTACGCTGGTACCACCCAAGCTAACAACTTCAGATAAGTTTGTTGTTGCGTAAGTCAGGGTATCACCGCTGTTCGCGCCAACCTGGAAAGTCAGGGTTGAGGCTTCAGCTAGCAATTGTTGGCCGTTAAAGTTGGTTAATGTAGCTGTACGGGAGATTTCTTCACGAAGTTGTGAAAACTCAGCTTGCATCAAGCCACGGTCACCAGATGAATAGGTGTCAGTCGCACTTTGTACTGCGAGTTCACGCATACGCTGCAACATGGAAGTCACTGCATCTGCACCGCCTTCTGCGGTTTGAATCAAAGAAATCGCATCGTTTGCATGACGGGTTGCCATATTCAAACCACGAATTTGCGAAGTCATTTTGGTGGCAATCGCCATACCGGCTGCATCATCCGCTGCACTGTTTATTCGTTTACCCGTAGACAACTGAGTCATCGTGTTAGACAACACTTTATCGTTTCTGGTAATCGCATTTTGGGTAATCAGCGAAGGCACGTTTGTATTAATTACGGGCATGATCTTTACTCCTAACTAAATTAAATAATTTTAAGAAATTTCTTACTTTTGCATTCCAGCCTGCTTTTACTGCCATTTACGACCATTCAAACAAGCCACCAAAACATGGGTAGAAATTCCCCTGCTATCGTCTAATTCGACCTAAGCTTTAAAAACTTGAGGCCTCATTCACTGACGTTACTATCACTGCATTAAAACAAGCGTCTTACTTCACTGCCACTACCAAAACGCCCTTACAACCAGGCTTGCCGCCCAAAAAAAAAATTTACAACTCGTATTGCAAAAAATTTAAGCCCTACGATCAAACAGCAATCCCTTTAACTTCTCAATGTTGTGCGCAACTCTGATAACTTCTTCACTGGGTAACTGTCGAATCACTTCACCCGACCTGGTGTCACGTACGGTAATAACGTGCACACCCAATGACTTATCAAAACTAAAACCTATACTGCGTTTGTCATTTACAAATTTCTCGTTGAACCTCTGAATAATTTGCTTCAGTTGAACCATTTGTTGAGAGGTATCTACATTTACCTTCCCTGAATCAGGTAGCTTCCACTGCTGCTTGATCAAGGGCCCCGTATCGTTAGACGCTTTTTCGCCACCATTGGCTCGACTTTTCGAGATCAACGGAGCTGAAGCATCTGAAGGCTGCACCTTGCTCATATTTAGTTACCGTCCTTTCGCTCTACCTAGGAGTCTTAATAAAACTCCTTAAAGTAATAGCAACTTATTTTTTCAAAACTTTGCGCGCTTTAACTCTCTCGGTTCAGGTATCGGTGCCCCAGCGGCAAACTTTAGCCGCCATGGCAAAAATTTGCCGTTTGTTACGGTTAACTAAAAAAAAGCGGCAATTCATTTTCAATTTAGAAATGAATTGCCGCTTTTAGATGATTTTTATTATCGAATTAACTACTTATATTAATTTTTAACTTTTCAAAATAATAATTATTTTCTCTGATTAACTGAGGTTTTATCTCGTTTATTGAATCAATCGCACTTGAATGTGACGGTGTTACGCCTAAACCTTGATGATAAGTTAATAGATTATTAATCTTAACGATAAAAAAAAGCGCTCTTACGAGCGCTAAAATTACGAAAAAGAAAACTAGTTAATGCATTAATTATTCGACTTAGACATGCCATCAAAGGTGGCCGTCAAACTCTTTCTTAGGCTGGTAGATTGGCTGACAAAGGTATCCATTGCACCTAAATCACTTTGATAACGTTTTAATAACTTATCCATACGATCCTGCAAGGATTCTAAATCTTTTTTGTATTTATCAATCTGGGTATTGGTTGATTCAGTTTGTTTCGTTAACACGCCATCGGTAGCAACGAGCTTAGTTAACTTTCTCACCGCCTCACCAGCAATACCTGCAGGCGCTTCACTAAATGCACTGAGATTATTGGTGTTACCTGTCATCATTTTGACAACACCATCAAAGTTATCCTTTAATGCCGTGTCTAATTTTGTTTCATCGAGCTCCATCGGACCTTCTTTGGTCAGATTAATACCGAGCTGCCACAGGAAACTAGCATTTGTACCTGGTGTAGTTGAAGCCGTTAACATCGTGTCACGGAACAAGGACTTCACGGTTCTCACTGTGGAATCACCAAACAAAGAACCACCATACTGCTCTACAGTAGACTCTTTATCTGCTAGCACATTCAACATGCTCAGCCCATCGTTATAGGCAGTCACTAAGTTTTTGAATTTTTCTTTTAATGCCGTTGAGTCCCGCGTCATATTGACGGTTGCAGGTGAACTCGTCGTTGAAAATAAATCGAGTGTCACACCCGTAACCACATCAGAAATAACATTCGTGCTGCGTTTAACTGTTAAACCGTTAATAACAACCGTTGCATCCGTTGCGCTTTGAATAGGCGCATCAGTATTAAAATCTAAACCACTAATTGGATTACCTGCTCCATCATCACTGGTGAGCGAAAAGTCTTTGCGTGAACCTAAAGAACCCGTTATGACTAATTTAAAAGGTGTGGCAGTACCATCACCCGAGTTAATTAATTGAGCAGTGATGCCAGTACCTGAGTTGTTGATGGCACTGACGATATCAGCAGGACTACTTTTATCTGCCAAGATGGCGATATCCGTTGCAGGCGTAGCGCCATGTACAGATAGCTTGAGAGTGAAATCGGTCGCAGAGAGATTAGTCGCTGAATCGGCAAATCCATCTGATACCGAGCGTTGCGGTTTCGCTAAACTCTGTACGTCAATTTGAAAATCACCGACGGTGGCAGCAGCCGCTGTGGTGACATTAAAAGCAGTCGTATTGCTATTTCTAACAGAGAGACTATTAAAGTCATTTAGATCATTCAATGCGGCGAAAGCTGTTTTTAATTCATTCGCTGAATAGGTAATCGCTGCATAACCTGAAATTCTTGCTTCACTTTTCGTGATGCGGGTATTGATGGTTTCTTCACGCGGCACACGCTCGGCATCTACCAAACTTTGCGCCAATGCCTGAGTATCAATTCCCGAACCAGCACCCAACAAATTAATAATATTTTGCTTAGGTGCAGCGGTCGTGGTCGTTGTTGCACTGGTCGTACTACTTACGGTCGTAGTGGCCATGACTATTCCTGACTCTGTAAATGGGACGAACGAGCTTGATCAAGCACGGCATCGTCAGCAAGCAAACAATAGAGAGCCCAAATTTTTTGCATGATTAACGAATGTAGTCAAATAAGTTCATTTGTGAAATCTTGGAGAAGCTACTTTGCGCTGCTTCTAATGCCAACATATCTTTATTCATTTGCGTAATGGCTTCGGTGTAATCCACATCTTTCACATCAGACAAGGTGGTCTTCATACGCAAAATATTTTCTTCCGCCACAGCTTGCTGCGATTCCAGTACATTCATACCCGAACCTACATTGGCAATACTCTCGGTCATGCCAAGCTGCGCAGTATCAAGCTCGCCCACACTACGCTGAATCTCACCAGGTTTATTATTGATCAGGGCACTTACAAAATCATCCATGACCTTAAAAAAGCCTACGCTCTCTTGATTGCCTTGTTGATCAGTACGAATAATTCTTGAGAATGCTTGCGTGCCGGTGCGATTGTTATCGACCTCGCGTTGTGCACCGACTGGAACATAACCTATAGTTTGATCGCCCTGATACGGTCTTTGACCATCGACATTGGTGCCGTAAGCTGGTTTATCAATACGACTACCTGAAAAAATAAAAGAACCATTTACGTCTTGGGTGTTCGCTAATGAACGTACTTGATCGCGTAGACCTGCTACTTCAATCGCAATTTCTTTACGATCTTGTGGTGACATAGTGTCATTCGCAGCCTGAATCGCGAGTTCTTTCATGCGCACTAAAATGTTACTTGAACTTTTGAGCGCTGTTTCTTGCTGACTTAGTTTATCCAAAGTCGTTTTAATCGTAGCAACATAGCTATCTTGACGCGTGATAGCAGTTTGTAGACGTGTCATGGTTGTCGTCTTATCCGGTGAATCACTCGGTTTAAGAACAGACTTCGACGTTGAAAGCTGCAGTTGTACCTGACCTAATCTATCCTTGGTCTTACCCATCTGCGCGATGGCTTTATCAAACATCAGGTTGGTTGAGATTTGCATGATTTACTGCTCCTGCTTAGGTACTCTGCAAAATAGCATCAAACAATTGGCTAGAGACTTGCATCGCTTTTGCACAAGCTTGATAAGCCTGTTGAAACCGAATTAAATCTGCTGCTTCGCTATCTAAGGACACGCCAGAAACTTTGTCTTTACTTTCTATTGCTTGTTGATTGACGACTTCCAAGGCTGCTTGAGCAACTTTAGCTTGATCAGCAATATTGCCAACTTTGCTCAACTGTTCTTCATAGGCTTGTGAAAGCGTGGCGCCATTTGGACCACCGATGACGACTTTTGATTCAAGCGCCACCATCTCTAATATATTTTGGTTATTACCTATACCATCCTGATTACCATCAATCAGAAACTTATCACCCTTCATAGGTGATGAAGACAAACGTAGTTGTAAACCTTGATAATTGATACCAACCGTTGGATCGTAATCACGTTCTGCTAATACAGTCACAATATTATTAGCAGGATTTTTCCACGTGACTTGATAACGATTAGCGGTCGTAAAATTAACTTCAAATTCTTGTGCACGTAAGCTGTCAACGCGCGCTGCATCAATAGCTGCAGGATTTTTCAAGCTGCTATCAAAACTACCTGATATCGTACCTTGTCCGCCACCCACTACAAACACTAATAAATCTTCCGGTACTGGACCTTCGATATACACACCAGTGCGTAGTCCTAGCTTGGCTAATTCAGCAGGTGTTCCACCACTGGTAAAACCCATTCTGATTTCTGCTTCAGAAGAAAGTTGAATGCTACCTTTATAGGTACCATTCGCCATACCTAAAGCATTGCGACTACCCGTCGAGGCAAACGTAATATCGTCGCCTGTGTCATTACTAATAACGATATTGCCTGCATTATCAAGTACTGCACTGACACCGATCTCTGCGCTATTAATCGATGTGAGTAATTCTTCTAAGGTTGCCGAACCATTACCTGGCCATACTAGCTCGCCATTAATTTTTAAACTCGAGGCAAGTGATACTAGCCCTGCCTGTGTTTTTACAATATTCGATCCAGTGACTGTTACAGCAGGCGTCATCTGTCCTTCAGTTTGCGCATTAATCCAGGTTGCGATATCACTAGCAGTTAAGTCTTTACCTGTATCAGGCAAACTATTCAGTATGATGTTGTTTAATATGAGAGCACTACCAGCGATTGAACGCAGACCGGCAGGAATCGTGCTGCCTACCATCTCCGCATTCAGCGGCACCACCGGTAAGCTCGCTACATAATATTTACCTTGTGGCTCACCTAGTGCGCTCTTTAAAGGATCAAGATCACCGACTTTGCCTTTAGGACCAAAGCCTAATGTGATTTCACCTTCGCTAATGAGTTGTAACTGACCTTTATAAACTTGCGCTTCAACAGCTAAGGCACTGCCAGTTTCCACACCTGGATTATCAATCTTGATATCTGCACCGGAATCATTGCGTAAGACTAGCTGACCATTTGTTTCATCGATTGACGCAGTCACGCCAGTCGGTGCTGGTGGATTACTGATAGCACTGATAAAGTCATTCAAATCAACAATGCCATCGCCATTCACATCAGAACTGGCATCACCAGCACCTTTCCATACCTGCACAGCATTAATCGTTAATTCTTTATCTAGATCGATCATGTCTAGCTTGGTGCGTGCTTCAGTAAAAGCACTCGCTGTGACTGCTGGCGTCATTTCTTTGGTGGCACGATTCAGCCATGTCACCATATCACTAGCTTCTATGGTGTCTGTTTTAGCTGGCGATCCTGGACTCAATGCCGGCAGTACTTTGCCATTTATCGTATAACTTTGCGCAGGGATTAATTGCAATCCTACAGGGATCGTTAATCCCTTCGTCACTTCTTTAAAATTCGCAGTAGGAAATACAGAATGTGTATTGGTAAATACTGCATCTTGCGCATAATGCGTAGAAGGTTCAGCTTTTAATCCATAAAACACATTCAATTGTTTATAGCCAGATTGATCTGAAAGATTCAGATACTCTTTAGAGTAAGTCGTACCTGGTACAAAACCATTTTCAGTTTTTACGATGGATTTCAATACATTGTAATCAGGATCTTCTGGATCATCTTTTAATGGTGATCCGATTAAATGACGTCCGTCGCGAGTAAAAATTTGAATTTGCTGTTGATCAGTCGCATCATCTAAAAACAGTGACCAGTTATCACTACCCTGCGTGATCTGACCTAATAATAAATTTTCTGGCGCAGCAATCCCTGCACTAGGATCAGGATTGTTTTTAATAACCTGAGATAGAGGCTTAACATTTGTGGTGTTAGCAAAGGATGGTGCATAGCTTAATACTGCATCGACACCTGATAAATTCTTTTCATTTTCAATTACACGAAAACGTGCACCGGCCGCAATACGTGAGGTATCGGTTATAGCAACTTTTAAACCTTCGGCTGCACGGTCAATTTTTGTAACTGCTCCACTTGCCTTATCTGTTCGATCAACCGTTGTAATAACGAATAAGTCTTTGCCTAACTCACCATGGGTATCAATACCATTACGTTGAACTGCATTGACTTCATTGGCTAAGATCTTCGCTAAAAAATCTAATTGCTCAACTGAAGGTTGTAAAACCTGCTCACGAAAATTAACTAAGCCACCTAATTCACCATTACCTACCCCAATGATAGGCTCAGCATTACCGAAAGGATCACCTACAATCGTAAAACGTCCCATATCAGCTACATCAAATTGTGCGCCGATTTGTAGTGTGTTCTGTCCATTCAAAATTAAGCCTGAACCAGCAACAGAGCCTATGCCTACATTCACCGACCCATTGGCAGTGGTAGAGACAGAAATTTTTACTAACTTAGATAAGTCATTGAGCAAACGATCACGTTGATCAAGTAATTCAGGTGGCTGTAAATCGGGAAGACTTTTGCCAGCCAACTGCCGATTCACTACCGCGAGTTGACTAGAGAGATTATTAATTTTATCGATCTTGCCATTAATGGATTCACGCGTTTCTAGCTCTATCGCACCTAGCTGACCTGAAAGTTGATGAAAGCGATCTGCTAAGCCTTCGGTATCACGTAAAAACTGTCCACGTAAAATAGTCGAAGAAGGGTCGGTGGATAAAGAACGTGCCGATGCAAAAAACTTATCCATTGCCGGTGGCAACCCAACGGTATCACTTCCTAATACATCCACCACACGATTGGTGTAAGTGACTAAAGGCTCTTGTGTAGCGACATCACTATTACTGTTACGCAGATTTTGTTCTAAAAATTCATCATAAGCACGTCGTACACCAGCGAAATTGGTACCGGTGCCTAAATACACATTACCTTTTAAGGCAGAAGGATTTTCTTCCAGCTTACTCTCTTGACGAACGTAGCCTTCAGTGCCCACATTAGCAATGTTATTACTGACTGTGCCTAAGGTGCGCTGATAGGCAGACACCGCAGCACTGCTAATGTTGAAGATATCACTCATTTATCGAGCTCTCCAACTTTGCTAACACCTTCAGGTTTCACCGAAAATTTTTCTGGACGAATCAAAGGAATCGATGGCTGCGATTGATTCACCGGCAAGGATTGCTGCGGTGGATTTAACTGCAATGCTTGTTGTGGCTGTGGATTATTATTACGTTCTCTGGCTTGTTCTGCTGCGAGTTCAGCTTGATTGATATGCTTAACCAACATATCAGCTACACCCATCGAGCCTTTTTTCGCTAGCGCTACTGACAATTCTTTGTCATACATTTCTTCAAATGTTTTAGTCGCTTCTGAATTGCCCATGAGATCATCTTTCTCAATCGATTCACGCATAGACTTAAGCATCATCTGAATCATCATGGCCTCGAACTGTGTCGCCGTCTCTTTGGTTGCTTTACCATTTTTCTGCGATGCCTGACCACGCAGGTTACCCAGACCAGCAAAGTCCATGTATGACTGAGGATTGTTCGAGATTTCAGCCATTTAAATCACCACTAAATCTGCACGCAAGCTACCTGAGCTTTTTAAGGCTTCAAGAATAGCGATCATGGCGGAAGGAGAAGCACCAACTTGATTGACTGCATCAACGATCTGACGCAAGTCCACACCCGGTTGGAATAAAATCATAGGCTTGTTAGGTTCAGCAACTGTGATATTGGCATTTTGAACCGCTGCGGTTTGACCTTGTGAGAATGCATTGGGCTGGCTCACTTCATTGGTTGCTGCAATCGACACTGAAATCGTGCCGTGTGATACAGCAGCCGCTGTGACTTTCACATTCCGACTGATGACGACTGTGCCAGTACGAGAATTCACCACCACACGGGCTGGTGCTTCACCTGGAATTACATCTAAATTTTCCACCATACTCATGAAAGCTACACGTTGTGAAGGATCGGCAGGTGCGCGTAAAGAGATTGATACACCATCCAAAGCACGTGCAGTATCTGCACCAAAAGTTTTATTGACTGCAGCAACAATGGCGGTTGTAGTCGTGAAGTCTTGTTCACGAACATTCATCATCACAAATTCTGTTTTCTCAAATGGTGTATCAACAATACGCTCTACTGTTGCACCGTTAGGAATGCGTGCTGAAGTTGGCACACCAACCGCTACTTTAGAACCAGCAGCACTAGCATCAATACCGGTGGTAGTGACGATACCCTGCGCTAAGGCATACACTTCACCGTCTACACCACGCAAGCTCGTCATGATCAAGGTACCACCACGTAAGCTACTCGCTTTACCTAAGGTACCGACATTGACATCAATACGCTGACCAGGTTTAGCCATGCCAGGTAATTCTGCTGTGACCATCACTGCGGCAACGTTTTTGACATCAATTCGTCCTGCTGCTGCAGCTGCTCGTTCGAAGTCGGATAAATTGCCATCCATACCTACGCCCATTTTGTTAAACATGGCGCGAATTGTTTGTACGGTAAAGACATCGGTGCCGTCACCGGTTCCTTGCAAACCAACCACGATGCCGTAACCAACCAATTGATTGGTACGAACAGCAGCTAATGATGCAAGATCTTTAATACGATCTGCCATCGCGTCTGATGCAAAAGATAATGCACAAACTAGCATCAGTAGTTGTCGATGTAAAGAGGATGAACGCATGATAGTCATCCTTAGAAAGGCCAGAATTTTAGTAAAGCACTGGTACCCCAACCTGAGCGAGTTGCATTCGCTAAATCGCCCACACCACGATAACTAATTTGTGCATTCGCTAAACGACGTGATAACACGGTGCTATTGGCGCTCACATCTTCTGCACGGATAATGCCGGATACCTGAATCACTTCTCCACCTTCGGAAAGTGACAATTGTTTTTCACCACGCAGTACCAAGTTTCCGTTCTCTTGCACTTCTGTCACTGTGACTGCGATAGAACCAGAAAGTGAAGCACGTTGATCTGCTACGCCCCTACCTTTATTAGTAATGTTTGCACCAGCGGTGTTAATACCATTTGTAATGCCACCGATGCCGCCTAAGCCAGAGATTGCTGCATTTAATCCTGCCGGTACTGCATCATTGGTTGATTCACGACTTGTTTCATTATTTAAAGTTCTGGCAGCTTGTGTCGATTCATCAAGTAAGACGGTAATAATGTCGCCGACTTGATAATCACGACGACGTGCTTGCCACATATCGGTGTTAGTGCTGGCAAAAATTGCACCTGTTGGCAATTTAGTTTTATCGCGAGCCACTGGAACTACCGGTGCAAATGCAGGCGTATGTGCTACTGGCATAGGAGCGGAGCATGCTGTGAGCATGGCTATTCCTAGCAGCGCCATAGGCGCGAATATTTTTTTCATTACCTTATCTCCAGTAAATTACTTGGATTACATGTTGTTATTCAAGAAGCGCAGCATGCCGTCGGCAGCAGAAATCGCTTTTGAGTTAATTTCATAAGCACGCTGGGTTTCGATCATGTTGACCATTTCTTCAACGACGTTCACGTTCGACGCTTCCAACATACCTTGCTTAATTTTGCCGGCTGCTTGTGTGCCCGGATTGAGTAAAGCAGGCGCACCACTGGCAATCGTTTCTTTAAATAAGTTATTTCCTAATGGCTGTAGACCCGATGCATTTACAAAGCGCGCAATCTGAATTTGACCGATCTGCTGCGCACCACCACCTGCATACAGTTCAGCTGTGACCAGACCATCTTCACCAATCGTGATGGAAGATGCATTAGCAGGAACAACAATCGCAGGCTGTAAAGGCTGACCATTACCAGTGACTAACTGTCCTGTATTCGATAATTTGAATGAACCATCACGGGTATAGGCAATCGTTCCGTCAGCCTGTGTGATTTGGAACATACCCTCACCTGCAATCGCCATATCGAGCGCGTTTTGGGTGTTGATCATGTTGCCTTGAGAATGATTTTTTTCCGTTGCTAGAATACGAGTACCCGTACCTAACATCAAACCAGTTGGCATTTGTGTCGCAGCACCAGTTTGACCACCGGCCTGGCGTACGTTTTGATACAAGAGATCTTCAAATACAGCGCGGTCGCGCTTGAAGCCTGTTGTGCTGACGTTAGCAAGGTTATTCGAGATGACAGTCAGACGCGTTTGTTGCGCATCTAGACCTGTCTTAGCTACCCACATTGCTGCATCCATGGCTTACTCTCCTTTAATTCTTTTCATGCACGTGTTTAACGTGACTTCAACATACTCATGCCAGATTCATCTAGCGACTTCGCTTCTTTAATGAATCGAATTTGCGATTCAAAGGAGCGGGTGTAATCAATTAATCTCACTACGGCAATCACTGGATTGACATTACTGCTCTCGAGTGCTTGTGGTGTGACAGTGACAGGTAAAGGACCGTTAACAAAATCACCGTTCGGTTGTCTAAATTCTGGTTGTGGACGCATTAAGGCATCTTCACGACGCTCAAATGTCATTCGGCTAGAGTCACGTAACATCAATCGATCGATCAAAACCGATGGCTGTACACCTGGCTGATTCAAGTCACGTGCATAGATGTCACCTTCTTTGGTGATCGTGACATCAAAGCCAGTCGGTACTGTGATGGGATTTCCTGCCTGTCCTAACACCACATTGCCGGCACCGTTTTCCAACACACCCTGACTGTTCACACTTAAGTCACCACGGCGTGTAAAACCTAAAGTGCCGTCTTTACCCAACACGCCCAACACGCCTTTTTCATTGATTGCAATATCAGTCGAACGACCGGTTGCCATTAAGGTACCGGGCGCCATAGAGACTGCATCTTTTTGTTGAATAAACGGTTGAATACGTGAATCAAAGCCGTCACCCTCTGCTTTAACAGCGGTCATAGCACTATCAAAACTGCGTTTAAAACCGACAGTCGAGATATTCGCCAGTTCGTTATTGAGCTGTTCGCGCAAGAGGCGACGCTCATTAATCGAAGCCAGCGAGGTAAATATCAAGCGATCCATGTCGGTTCCTTAACTACGCTTTCTATCCTTAACTACGGATGTTAATAATGGCTTGGGTCAGCGTATTGTTGGTTTCAATCGCCTTCGCATTGGCCTGGAAATTACGTTGTGCTGTAATCAATTCCACTAGCTCTGTCGTTAAATCGACGTTCGCTCTCTCCCTAGCACCAGCACGAACCGTGCCAAAGCCTGCGGCACCGGCTTCACCGAATTTCGCATCACCTGATTTCGAGGTGGAGTAGTAGCTGGAGTCACCAATCTGACGTAAACCAGTTGGTGAAGCGAAGTTCACCAGAATGATTTTCGCCAATGATTTTTGATTACCGTTTGAATAGCTAGCTGATACCAGTCCATCATCTGCAATGTCCACACCAATCAAATCACCCTCTGGGCGACCATTTTGATTTTGTTTCAACACCGAGAATGGTGAAGAGAACTGGGTGGATGAACCGTAGTCGATTGAGAATTGCAACGTCGCACCAGAATTACCAATGGTGGTACTCTTGAATTGGGTTGCTGTCTCAGGCGACTTCAAATTACCGCCGGTATCAAAGGTCAACTCACCTTTGTCTAAGAAAATAGGTGACCACAGTTCACGGGTTTCATCTTCTGAAAACGCACCGGGATCTGAGGTCTCCAAACCATCACGGTCTACATACAGTGGGAAGCCATCACCATTCATCGCTTGCTTAGGCTCCAACCAACGGCTGGTGCTACCACGTGCGCTTTCAATATTAGCTAAACCCCAAATACTGTTAGCAGACACTTTTAAGAATGAGTTATCACCAGTGGTACCTGTGGTGAAAGTAAAGAATTTATTATTGGTGCCAGGTGTTGTACTTATACCTACCTTCACACCATTCACTGTACGACCAAAGCCATCAGCAAGTGAGTTAATACGACGCTCTAAATCTTGTCGGAATTCTTCGATGTTGTAATCCGAACGCTGTGGCATTTCAATTAAACTGGTCACGTTATCAACGGTGACAACGAACTGATTGTTAGAACCATCAACACGGAATTTATTGTCAAGGTTAATACCAATCGTATTGCCGTTTAATATCGCAGGCTCGGAAGTAATACCACGCAATGGAGTAGATGAAGTATCTGTTGACACACCATCAACACCTTGAGGGAACCCAAATAATGCACTCGCTAAAGAGCTTGCATTAGAAATCTTAATGCTCGAAGTATCACCAGTCGAGCTGGATGAAATATTAAAGGTACCGCTGGTTTCTTCAAATGTGACATTGATACCATAGCGATGATCTAATGGATCCAGAATCGTGCCACCATTTGGCGTCACGGTGGCGCCGTAGGTGCCAGTGAGTAGATCAACCGCTACTTTTGCAGTTGGTAAATCAAATAAATCATTCTTAATTAAGCCCGGCGCTTGCAAAGAAATCACTGCATCATTCGATGCTTTGAATGTGAATGAACGTTTAACTGGGTTGTAACCTACTATGATTTCTGGATCACCAGGTTGATTGAATACATCATGAATTTTCTTTTGCAGTAATGCAACTGAGTCCGCAATCGTGACAGCTTTTAAATCAGTGACATCACCGATGGTTGGGTCAGGATTTTGTGTAATCGAAATAACATGCTCAGTACCATTATCCGTAGAAATCTTGAACAGACTTGCTGTATCAGGATTTGCTGTGGAAGACAAAGAACTAAAATCGAAATAACGCTCATCACCATAAGATTTGTTGATCACATTGGTGATTTCACGTGCGAGCTCCACACCCGTATATTTTTTCTCCGCGGTGAGATTTTGCAAATAACTCAAATCAATCTTGATATCTTGTGAAGAGCCATCTACATTCAAATCAAAGGTAATACCTGCTGCCGCTTCATAGGAAGCAGTCACGGTAATAACAGGTGCAGTATCATCAACCTTCGTGACACTGAGATTGCCTGTCACTGTGTCATACGTTGCGGTGTAAGTAGGATGGGTTGCATTGGCTTTGGTTATTTCCGTTGCCAATAATTTTAGTGAAGTGGCTGTAAATGTCGTGGTGCCATCATTAAATGAATACGACTTTGCACCTTCAACCTTTGCATAATCAACAATAGAATCTACATTTGGACGCAAGAAACTGACTTGCGTATTAATGTTTGCTACATTCGCTGCATCGGTCGATGTTAAGGTGATGGTTGCAGCATCTGCAGTACCCGAAGACCAACCAACAAAAGGACCACCACTAAATGTGCCTGCAGTTGTGGGATTAGCATCCGTCGCTTCTTCTGCCGTAGCACCGTCAGCCAGATCTGCAAATAATGCAGCCACCTCTGTTCCAGTTAGCGCTTCAGTCGCGGTAAATTTTAAGCCGGCAACAGTAACGACATCGCCTTCTTTCATATCTTTAAACGTTAATACTGTAGTTTCCGCTACGCCTTCTTCATTATCAGCAATGCTCACAGCAATAGCTGGCAAAGTACGCGATACAACAATATTGGTTACATTGCCGTTGGTAGCTGCGGTAAATGCTAATGTAGCGCCTGTTGCAGTAGCAGTAGTTGTTGCCCAGTTAGCTAAGGGACCTGCTGAAAAACTACCTGCCAATGTTGGATTTGTAACAAGCGCAGCTGCAGTTGCTTGAGTTGCAGTACTACCCGCAGCTAGTCCAGCAAATGCACTGGCGACTTGAGTCGCTGTAACAGCGCCAGTTGCAGTGAATGTCAAACCACCTACAGTCACTGTATCGCCGTCTTCCATGTCTTTAAAGGTGACGGTATTAACTTCATTTATATCCGGTGTGCCGGCAACTGTGACAACGGTTGGCGCACCTGCAACTGCAGCCGATGTTGCAGCAATATCTGTTGCATTACCAACTACTGATGCTGTGAATTCCAAATCAGCACCATTAGCTGTGCCACCAACCCAGCCAGTTAATGTGCCGGCTGAGAATGAACCTGCTCCTGGTGGCAGAATTTGTGATCCATTTGCAGTTGTAAAGTCAGTACCATCAGTTAAACCTTCAAAGGCAGTTGCTAGCTCTGCAGCAGTGACTGCACCTGTCGCTGTAAATGTTAATCCACCTATTGTGACTGATTCAGTTGCAACTAAATCTTTGAAAGTGATTGTTGCAGTTTCAAATGTTCCCGCAGTTGATGCTGTAGTAACTGTTGGCGTTGCCATCGTAGCTGCTGCGGCAGGAACTAAATCTGTTACATCACCTGTACCCGTAGAGACAAATATCACTTCTGCACCGGTTGAAGTGGGATCAACCTCCCAATCGGTTAGCGTAGTGCCATTGAAACTACCTTTGGTTGGATTAGTACCTGCCTTAAAAGCTGCTGCGACTTCAACTGCTGTCATTGCTGCCGTTGCAGTGAGTGTCATCGTATCGATCGTAACGGTGTCACCTGCTTGCAAAGCTGTAAAGGTTACCGTCGCTTTTTCATTGATTGCATCGGTTCCGTCAGTTGTCTCAGCAGAGGGTGCTTGCGTTGCATTGCTAAATATAATTTCTTCAGCAGGGATTGCGGTCACTATTGGAGGCGGTGCTAAGGTACCGCCATCTTTTACAACCACGACTAATTCATCACCTGTAGCATTCAGTGACACCACATAATCATGTGGAAATTCTAAATCGCCATTAATTGCAGCGACTAAGTCTTGTAGATTTTCTTCGCTATAAGCTGGCGCAATACCATCGTCGAATGTATAAGATCCTGCACCCGCGGTGGTTGGATAAGAAATCTCACCAGCGGTGCCATCTTCTAATAATTGATTAATCTTGGCTGGAAATGAAATGGCATTTTTCCATTCATTAGTGAGCAATGGTGGTAATGCTGTACCACTGACACTGGCCGCGGAAGAAGCGAGAGGATTTTTTAAATCATCGAGATTAAATAATTTTGTTACACCACGTGCGATATCTTGCGGTGGAATATCCGCTTCAGAACGAATCTCACCATATTTATTCACATACTGCTTATCACCACTTTTATCCGTGGATTGAATTAAGAGTTCTTGTAATTTTGTGTCTCCAATGAAGACATAGGTCTGCCATTTGTTGGAAGGATCATCAGGGCTAGCTACTTGTGTTTTACGATAATAAACTGTCGCTAAGTAGCCATTACCACCTGCATCATAAACAGTGACTGCTGTGGTTTTGTTATAGGTTGTTGGATCATTACGATCAAAAGGCAGTATAGGTACTTGTGCATCGGATGGAAAATTCAAACCGAGTTGAATTTCTGAGGTTGCTACTGCATCACCACTGGTCTTACGTGGAATCAGTAATTTAGAAAGATTATCTAAGTCTGCTTTACCTGAGGAGTCAACTGCTGCTGCAATCAATGCCTGTCCTGCTGAGTTAACGACGTTATACGAGTCGTTCAACATGAAGGTACCGTTACGCGTGAAAATATCTTGCAAGCCATCGGCTGATTTCAATGGGAAGAAACCATCACCTGTAATCGCGATATCAAGTGAGTTCGCTGAGAATTGAATGTTACCTTGACTGAATTCCTGACTCACCTGCTTAAGTGCCACACCTTGACCAATAACAGAAGATGCCTTCTGCAAAGGAGAAGTCGCAAAAATGTCACCAAAGTCAGCGCGTGAACGCTTGAAACCTGTGGTGCCCACGTTGGCGATGTTATTACTGGTTACGGATAGCTGAGAGGTGGCGGCATTCAAACCAGTTAATGAGGTATAAAAAGACATGTGTGCTTCTCCTGAATTTCGTGTGGACTTGTGTTCTGTTCTTTAGTGATGAGTCTTTGCTTAATTACCAATGCGTTTAATTTCCGACATACTCATGGTCGTGTTATTACCTACATCAACTTTCATATCGCCTGTCACTGCATCGGTTGAAACACCTTTCACAGTGGCGAGTGTTGAGACTGGGACTTTGCTTTCTTTTCCAAATTTCAATGTAGTCGCTTCGATTCTATATTTGCCATCTGCGACTTTGTTACCTGCATCATCATTACCATCCCATGTGAATGGGAACTCACCCTTCTTCTGCGCGCCTATGCTGCCTGTACGTACCAGTTGTCCTGATGCAGAAAATACTTTGAGTGAAATAGAATCCACATCACTCGGCAATGAAACAACACCATCAACGGCCGCGCTATTGGCAACCATTGCTTGACCATCAGCTAATGACACTTTTTTACCCAAGAGTGATGCTGCTGATGTCATACGATCTGTGGACATGGTCTTCACCAAGCTAGTCATTGAATCTGACATCTTGGTGGTGGCTTCTAATTGTGAAAATTGCGCTAACTGCGAAACGAAGGCTGTGTTATCCATAGGATCTAATGGATTTTGGCTTTTCAACTGTGCTGTAAACAATGTCAGAAAAGCGGTTTGCCCCATCGCACCGCCATTACCATTTAAGACAGCTTCCTCTGCTTCTTTTTTAGCTTGTGTAGTGGTCTTGATATTCGACGGCACCGTGCTACTGGTGGTATCCACTGTTGAAGTGATGGCCATGATAATTTTCCTTAAGCTTTAATAATGTCTATGGTGCGCATCATTAATTCACGCGCAGTGTTAACAACTTCAACATTGTTTTGATACGAACGCGATGCGGCCATCAAATCAATCATTTCTGTCACTTCATTCACATTCGACTGATAAACAAACCCTTCTTTGTCTGCCAGCGGATTATTCGGGTCATACAATTTAGGAATCGGACGTTTGTCATCCACGATTTTGTCTACCTTCACACCACCGACATAAGGTGCGCCAGCATGCGTCATTTCATCATCCATCAATGCTTTGAAAATCACACGCTTACCTTTGAACGCTTCTTGTTCATTCGGTGCAGTGGTACCTGCATTGGCAAGATTCGATGCAGTGGTGTTCATACGAATTAACTGCGCATTGAGTGCAGTACCACCAATTCCAAAAATACTATCTATAGGCATGAACTATTACTCCCCTCGTAAGGCTTTACGCACGCCTGATATGCGACTTTCAAGAAATGACAAAGTAGCTTGATAATCTGCTGCTGCTTTACCGTATTTCGCTTGCTCGACTGTCATCTCAACCGTGTTGCCGTCGATTGATGCATTGAATGGCACGCGATAACGTAGTCCATCGGTATTCACACTCTCATCTGCAAAATCAAAATGATTGTTATGCGTACTATTAATAGGTTGTTCAAACTTCGCTTGACTCATCACCACTTTAAAATCGAGTTCTCTGGCTTTGAAATGCGGGGTATCGCCGTTAGCGATATTGCGGGCGAGCAGCTCCATGCGCTCATTACGTACGCGCAGTGCTTTTTCATGAACACCCATGGTTCGTTCTAGTAAATTCATCTTTACCTCCCGTGCTAACTTGGTTTTTTTGAGGTTTTAATCTCACCTAGTCATTAAAGTTTCCAGCTGTCATGCCGACATATGCAAGGTTTATGCCAAGCAATACGTCAATACGGATTGCCAGTAAAACCGGTTTTATTTCGCCTCCGGTGGCAAAAGCTTGCCGAAAGCCGTTCTTAAGACGGTGGCAAAACTTCGCCGCCGGCTAATTCAACACCTTGATGTATAAGCACTTTCAAGTTCTCTATTCCGATGCAGCCGTTAACGAAGAGACGGTCGTACTTAGCCTCTGTCGTGCGTTATGGCGTAGCCCATTCAATATGGAATTGCGTGTGATCGCATTGTTTGGATCACGTCCTTCATAGAGGATGTTGGCTTGACGACCTGCGATAGGAAGAGGCGCATGCGCTCTCTTCTCACCTCTTACTGCCGGAGACAAAATGGTCAGATATAAATCATCGAGTGAAGCTGGACCTTTTCTTTGATCCTTGAGTTTTGTTTGATCGAAGTAGTTATTCACAAGGTCTAACTGCTGAGATACCGATAACTGCAAAATATCTTTCGCATTACCGTTAAACCCGACGCTAGCAGCACCGCGATTGCTGCCATCACAAAATTGAATAATGCCGTGGCAGTTTCCATTGGTTGCGCGTGGATTTAAGCCATCTGACTCCATTAAGCTCATGGTGGCAAAGTCATCAGGTACAAATTGATGCTTCTCAGCCAAGCTCAAAATCTTTTGTCGAATCTGACTCAAATCATTAGGATCGACATAGCCTTTCGATACGGCGCGCGATAAGGTTTGTTCTAATAACTGTGCGTTGCTATGTTTTGATGCCGGATTAATTTGTACGCTCTCCACCACGGGTTGACGCGTCTTCAGCATGTTTAATGTGTTAGCTTGCGTTAGCGTGGCTAGATTTAACTGCTGACCAGAAAAAATTTTGTTGGGATTGGAAATACCATTGCTTTTTGCAATATCAATTGCCATTGCATGGATTTCACTAGCGCTAAATTTATTTACGTTAGCGCCTAAAAATTGTTTGGTGAGTCCAATCAGCGTGTCGCCACGTTTTACGTTCACGACAGACTCAGACTGACGACTATTCGTCGCCTCGGTCCAGGCATTTTTAAATGCAGCACCACTTTCCGTCATCCCAGATTCTGGCCGCGTCCGAGCTGAAGCGGGCCGACTTGGGGCTTGCGTTTGATCTGTAAGTGACTGATTTATAATCATTTTTTAATTCCTTAAGCACTAGGCTTGGGGGTGGCTCTATTTTTGCTTGTTGTAACGCACCTGTCGGAACTCCAACAGGCTTCCGTAGAGGATTAGCAAAGGCTGTACCACCGAATAAAGTGAATAAATTGAAAATATTTTTCTACACAGTTTTTCAAGAAAAAGCGAGGCAAGCACAAGCTTGGGCTCTCGCTTGGCTATGGATGCTTGTGGTCGGAGTAGGTTTAGCTAATGCAGCGAACCTGCAAGAGGATTTATTTGCATCTGCAACGTCTTGGGTGGCAGCACAAACCAGCACTGGCGCTGATTTGATTAAGTTTGCACCGCTAGATCAGCGAGTTAAAGTACAGGAATGCCATAGCAAAATTGAATTTGATTTTCCTTTTGCTAATAAGTCGACGGTAAGAGCAAAATGTAATCAACCTAACTGGCAATTGTTTATCAAGGTATCCAACTCTTTGCCGATTAATAGTGTGGAAGCCAAGCAAGCCGCACCTAGTAAACAAGCTATGGTGGCCAAGCATGCTTTAGTAGCAGGTCAAATTTTGACGGCTAATGATCTAGAAACAGGAACCGACTCTTCATCTTCATCAGGTTCTTTCGTCGATAAGGATGCGTTAATCGGTCGTATGCTCAAGCGGAATATGGCCAAAGGCCAATTACTGCTGGCACAGGATATTGAAAATAGCTTGCAAGTTTTGAAACTAAAACAAAATTTGCGAGCCAATGAATTAATTAGCTCGACTGCTTATGAGCGTGTCGCTGTGGGTAAAGAAGCAGTCCCAGTAGGCGTTTGGTTGGGTGCGGAATTACCGCCTGGCGCAAGAGTAAACAGAGATATGCAAGTTGGACAAATTTTACTCAACACGGATTTAGCTGAAAGCCGTCTGGTTGTGTTTGCCAATACCAATATGGTGGCGGGACAAGCCTTAAAAGCAGGATCGCTGAGATTAGAAAAGCTGGACCAAGATAAGGTTAGCCGCACTCATTTATTTGAGTTAGCGGGGCTAGATGGTTTTGAAGTAACGCGAACCATACGTGCGGGTGAAGCTTTACGCACTACGGATCTGCGCCCTGCTCTTTTAGTCAAACGCGGGGAAATGGTAGTGTTAAGCATAGGTCGGCCTTCGGAGTTTGAAATCACGATCAAACTAGAGGCTATGCAAGATGGCCGCATGGGCGAGCAAGTTAAGCTTAAAAATGCGGAAACAGGCAGAATTTTGAATGGAATCGTGACTGGCCAAGGCCAATTACGCGGTAGTTGAAGAAAATAACGCTTTTTTAATACTTTTGTTTGGGAAAATTTGTTTTCACATGTTAAAGA
The DNA here is from genome assembly GCA_945883145.1 of Bordetella parapertussis. Classification (GTDB taxonomy): domain Bacteria; phylum Pseudomonadota; class Gammaproteobacteria; order Burkholderiales; family Burkholderiaceae_D; genus Pernthalerella. The sequence continues at coordinate 25,558 of CAMCXB010000017.1, forward strand.
TTTCCCAACTCAGGCCGATTTACACTCTGAATGGTGTAATTGTTCATGGCTAAAGCATAAAATGGCGTAATATCAGCCAATAACGTGGTGTAAACCATATGCAGTAAGTGTAAAAGGCTGTGACTGGCATCAACTGGGCAATTTTTTTGAAAAATACAGGACTTTAATAAGAGTTCAAAGCGAGTGACATCATGACTGATTCAATTTCTAAGCTTGGCGGCAGCCCCTCTCTGGACAAGGCTTCGCTGGAAAAAGCCAAGCGTAAAGCCGTGGATACAGGCGATAAAGGTTTGCCTACCAGTGTAAAAGCGCCCTCTTCTTCTAAAGATGAGGTGATACTGTCTAACATTACTCAAAAAGCTATGGCAGAACCTGCATTCGACCGCACAAAAGTGGAAGCAATCAAGCAAGCAATTTCAGATGGTAACTATCCTATTAACTCGCGCAGAATCGCAGAGAGTTTTGTTGCGATTGAAAAAATGATAGGCGAGTAATTTAAACCAATGCCCACTTCGTCAGAATTAGGTTTTGCTGTTGCCTTTGCTCCACCTCCCGATGCCAGTCCAGAACTGTTAGCGGCGATGGAGCAAGGTCTGACCCTGCAACAATTACTCGAAGAAGAATTCGAAGCATTGCGTGTGCAAGATCTGAATGCTTTTGATGCCTTACAACAGACTAAACTCGACATCTTTAAAAATCTCACCGCACTAACCGGTATAGATACTGAGCATAGTCAAATTGATGATGATGCTTGGATTTGTTTTAAAGATCTCATGTCTGCATGCCGCGATATGCACCGTCGAAATGAAATTCTTATAATTCGTAAACTCGACGCTATCCGTGGCACCTTACAAACTTTAAATGGCACTGACTCAACCGCTTCAGTTGAAGTCTATGATCGCTTAGGTCGTATGGCACGTGGCCGTGGTGGTCGCGGTGTTGAAATAGCTTAATCACTGCTCTGCTTGACTCTGCAAGTTCGCTTGCTTCGCTTTAGTTCTTCCTTTACTTCTCGCTGCACCACTCCGCTATTTCACTTCCTATTTCTTTTCATCCCCAGGTTTCATGCCCTTCAGCCAATAAGCCCAAGACAACACCACTGCGACTGCTGTATAGAGTTCACGTGGAATTTCTTGTTGTAAGTCGAGTCGAGATAATGCAGCAACTAATTGTGGATCTTGCGCGATGTAGACGCCCTGCTTCTTCGCTTCCGCAATAATCGCTAACGCAAGCTCATCTGAACCCTTGGCAGTCACCACTGGTGCTTCTAACTGGCCATAAGCCAGTGCAACGGCATCAAGACGGCGCTTCATACGGAAATATCCAACATCGCACCTGAAGGTGCAGACCAACTCTCAGGCAAACTTGGTCGCGCTGAGTGATAAATACGCATGGAATCCATGGTCAGGCCAGAGTCCCGTAAGCGCTTGCTTAATGCATCGGTATGTCGTCGCGCTAAATTCACCACATCTTCACGCACTGCCCACATCATCATGTCTACATGTGCTGAACGGGCGATGGAGGTTTTTAACCATATCTCACCTAGATGTTCGTTGTTAGTGTGTATGTTGACAGTGAATGGTGGCTTCTCTTCACCTGGTCTCCGCGCTCCTCGAAAAAAATGAATCTCAACCGGATTGGCATCAACAAAAGGCAGCACCATAGAAAATGAAATTTCGCCGCGAGTTTGTGCTGCGAGTGATTCAACTTGAGCTGCTTCAACATCATCTAAGGCTTTTTCTATCTTAGCTTTTTGTTGCATATCACCTTCGCTTAAGGCGCGTAATAATTTACGTAATAAGGCCTTATTGTCTAACAAAGGAATCGCCTTACCTTGTGCAAGAAAAGCCTCCAACCAAAAGCCTGAATTTTGTACTGCCTTTTCTATATCACCCGGATTTAAGCCTCCCATGGACAAACGCATGCGTTGAAATAAGGCAGCGAGCTCGGGACTGTTGATGGTTCTTAATAAACCATCCAACATCGCCGGCTGAAACATATTCATTAAGACAGGGGTTTGCGGAGGTCGCAAAGATAAAGCAAGAAGACGAGAATTATTAATCGTGGGTGTGGGGCTAGGTGCGACTGAGAATACAGATTCCGATTGCTCTGCTGTTTCCTCTTGCTGCTCTACAGGACGTAATATCCATCCATGTGCTTTGGCTTGTGCGCGTAACCAAATTTCTTCACCTGGACGAAAACGCAAACCTGGAGGCAAATCAAACATTTGCCCATTGATGAGCATTCTTAAGGTTTCACCTCTGAGTTCAACAGTCGCTTGGACGATTTGGGCATCTCGTAAACCGAGTGCGCGCGCCACCGGCGCTTCTAGTTGAAGCGTTCTACCTTCGAGATAAATAGGATTAAGGCGACCAACTCGGGTCGCCTCATCTGGCGCGATCATATGATCGAGAGTATAAGCCCCGACTTAGGGGAATCTCACCCACTTTTTCTTTTCTTCAGCTGGGACTGGGATTGCAGGACCCTCACTACCTGCCACTACCATTGGAGGTTTGGGGACGGCAATCACATCTGGATAGAGTGGATTATTCATCGATGGTGCCCGTGTTAAAGCGGTCGCGGTTATGCTTGCTTCACGATTCATTGGTTCAATCGGACGAATGATTTCAACTGGCTGAACTTGCACTTCCACCGCTTTGGGTTTCGCTGCAGGTGGATTCACATCACCCAACACGACCAGTCTAAACATAGATTGATCCGGCACACGCAAGCTTTGTCCTGCACGCAGTTTTGCTTTTGGATCCGCTAATACTTGCGGATTCGCTTTTACAAATGCTTCACGCATCACATCAGAAGAGAAAGGCGTTGTTGGAAAAATTTTCTTGATAATGCCATCAATTGTGTCACGTGCTTCAACTACGTAATTAGCAGTTTCATTCGATTGACCATGTGCGTGCGCTTCAACGGCATCACGTGCAACTTCATTTAATGGACCTTTGACTGGCTCGACTTTAGCAAGCTTGGCTGGTTTACGCTTTTTCGGCGCTTCGTACTTCACCACAGGTACTTTTTCAATCACCATATCTGGTGCTTTAGTATTATCAGATTGCCCATTCATTGCAGCTTTATCTGCAGCTTTATCTGCAGGTTTTTCCGCTACTTTGTCTACTGGTTTTTCGGTTGTTTTTTCTGCTGTTTTTTCTGCTGATTTTTCAGCCGGCTTAGCAGCAGGTTTGTCTGCTGGCCTTGGAATAGAGGTCACTTTAGGAAAAGGCTTAGAGGGTAACTCCGGCTCCGCAGGCTTATCGTCTTTTTTCGCCTCCGCCTTTGCAGCTTTGGGATCCGCTTTTGGATCCGCTTTTGGGTCAGCCTTAGCATCAGCAGGCTTGGCTGCTTCTGGCTTGGCCGGCGGATCATTTGCAAGCACAGAACCGCTAACGGCCAAGGCTAAAATTACCGCGAGCGGACTCAGGTGAAGGTTTTTCATCATGTTCTCCGAATTTTCTAGAATGGGGTGGCGACCCAGTCACCGGCTTTTGACATATCTTTTGGGCCCGCCAATTTCTTCACTTTCGCCAAACCATTATTAACGCTCACCACTTCAACCAGCGCCATATGCTGTCCGCTATCGGGTTCTAATATTCGCGCAGGTAGAAATTCGCGATTCAGTAATAACATTTGGTCGCCCACTGACACACCGGCCAACTGACCACCATTAATTACCCACGACCCAGCAGCTTCTTGCAATACATTGAATTGCAATGGTTTACAGCTAAATACTTTATCAATTTTATCGTGCCAGCGTTGCAGCACAATGTCTAACTCAGAGAGCAAGCCTGGGGGTAAAGGCTGACTATTGTTGGAGATCTCTGCCTCTGGGTAGAACAAAGGTGCAATGTCTTGCCAAATCACGTTTTGACTACTACGTTCAAGAATAGAGAGACGCATCACAAAAGGAATCGGACGACGTTTTGCGGGTGGCTCATCTTTAAAAAAGTTCTGAACTGATTGTGCAGTTTCAGAAGAAATAGAACGTGCCCTAGGTGGACGAACTGGCTCTACACCGAGTGCACCGGGAGGTAAAATTTCTATCGTCATTTGATACGGCATGAGATCAGGCGTCGCACCAGTCAATAGACGATCATAGGTATTTTCAGGCATGACAGCGGCCGCTGAAATTAACCATTTACGGCTTGCACCAGCTTGCGCTACAAAACGTGTGCGCGCTTGTGCTAAAAATTTATTCCAGTCGTAACGCTCAGTACCATTCGCAGTTATGCGCATTGCTACCGCTAAGGTCGCTTCACGACGATAGCGTTGCTCAACACCGCGGCACACTTCTTCATTAGGACTTGTCTTACCATTGTCGGCAACAAATAAAGTAGTGTTATTCGCTTCATTTTGCCCGTACGGCAGGACACGCACACTACGCACCTTCATGTCTGAAGTAATGCGTGTGTTTTCATGCAATTGACCCGTACTATCCACCCATGCTGCAGTCCGTACCTGTGTACGACTTGCCATCGCAGCATCAATCAAAGAATGCTGTAAGGCTTCTAGTCGTTTGCGTGGCTCAGTCGGCAAGGACTGCTCTGCTGCGCTAGCGCACAGAGCAATACTCGCAAATGAGGCAGACAAGAACAGGGGCAAAATACGCATGGCAGACATGCTGATTATTTCCGTGCAGCCATTTGAGCCAGATACAACACACGCAGATCATTCACAACACGACCATCGAGTGAGAGTGTGGTCTCATAAGTGTCATCACCCACAGGGGAGATGGACTCGAGAACTGCACCATAGATGATGCCTTGTACGCGAGCACGGAAGGTATCACTGGTGACCATCATCTCAGCCACGGTTGTTTGTGCATCTAATTGTTGGCCGTAGACTTGTTCAGTCAGGGCACGATAAGCATCAAGCTTAGAAGCACGGATTGCCATCAAGCGTTGTTGCGCTGGATTGCGATGATTTTGTGTACTGATGACTGCATAACCGGTAGCACGAACGGTTTGCTGACGTTCCATCAATGGCGTAATCATGCTGGTGGAATCTGGCGAGTTTTTCGTCTCTGCCGCTTTCGCTTCAGCTTTGGCTTCGGCTACTTTAGCTTGTGCTGCTTTTAATTCCGCATTTTTGGCTTCTGTTGCTTTGACTTCAGCAGCCTTCATTTCAGCCATTTTCGCTTCCATGGACTTCACTTCAGCCTGAGCTTGCTTAGTTTCAGCACGCGCTGAAGCAGCCTCGGTGAAGATGGCAGTTGGTACGGTAGTACATGCAGCCGCCAATCCGGCCACCGACACCACCAACAGTCTAGATATTTTGTTCATAAATCACCCCTTTTTTTTGGCCAGCCGGTCAAAAGCTCAACCATCACACTTTTTTCCAACCCCTAATAAACTTGTCAATGAGAAAACATGCTGTGAAATACCTACTGGCGCGACTGCCGTAACAATAGCCTTGCCAAAAGGCAAAAATAACTTTCTCGCTTGCTGTATCGGCACTACCCGCATGATCTTTAGCTTGAATTTAGGAAATACCAACAAAAGTACGCGGGTGGCATGTCACTTGCTTTACAAGTCTCGAGAGCAATTAACTAAACAGCACTGAAAAATATTAACTCCTTGATTTTTATAAAGTTTTTATAAATGACCACCATCTCTATGTCAACTATTCGACAGCGCTTGTCGAACTTTGAGTTTACCGGGCTCGGAATTCCGTTTCTGGTGCTGTTGATCATGGCCATGCTGGTTCTGCCCTTACCAGCACTTTTACTCGATATCCTGTTTACCTTTAACATTTTGATAAGTTTGGTGATCATCATGATCGCCATCGGCACCCGTAAACCTTTGGAATTCTCGTCATTTCCGTCGGTTCTACTATTTGCCACAATGTTAAGACTGGCTTTAAACGTCGCTTCTTCCCGGGTCATTTTAGTCAACGGTCATGAAGGCGAACATGCAGCCGGCGCGGTGATTGCCGCGTTTGGTGAATTCGTAATTAGCGGTAACTATGTCGTCGGTTTTATTATCTTCGTGATCTTAATGATCATCAATTTCATTGTGGTGACAAAGGGCGCAGGCCGCGTCTCTGAAGTGAACGCCCGATTTACCTTGGATGCAATGCCAGGTAAGCAAATGGCGATTGATGCTGACTTAAATGCTGGATCAATAACACAAGAACAAGCAAAAAAGCGCCGCGACGAAATTGCTCAAGAAGCAGACTTCTTTGGCTCCATGGATGGTGCTTCTAAATTCGTCTCTGGTGATGCGATTGCCGGTATCTTAATTTTGCTCATTAACGTGGTGGGTGGTTTGGCCATCGGCGTGTTGCAACATAATTTATCTTTTGGTGATGCTGGCAAGCTCTATGTCTTGCTGACCATCGGTGACGGCTTGGTCGCGCAAATCCCATCGCTCTTACTATCACTAGCTACCGCAATTATTGTTACCCGCGTTACGACCTCGGAGTCCATGACTGAGCAGGCTGTGTCGCAAATCTCGAATCCTTCTGCCCTCTTTATTAGTGCCGGTATCTTAGCCATCCTAGGTTTTGTGCCAGGTATGCCGCATTTAGTGTTCATTACCTTGTCGTTAGCGACTGCTGGTCTTGGTTTCATGCTGATTCAAAAAGAAGAAGTCATCGCCAATGAAACCAAACAACAAGAAGATGCGAAAGCACCAGAACCACCTAAAGAATTAGATTGGGACGATGTCGATCAGGTTGATTTAATTGGTTTAGAAATTGGTTACGGCTTAATCCCTCTGGTGAATCCAGAAACAGGCGGACAACTACTACCCCGCGTTAAAGGCGTGCGTAAAAAGCTTTCTGCTGAATTAGGCTTCTTGGTGCAATCTGTTCGCATCCGTGATGCATTGAATTTAGATCCTGATATTTATCACATCGTATTAAATGGTGTGACACGTGGACGGGGTGAAATCAAACCAGGTAGTGAACTCGCTATTAATCCAGGCAAGGTCTATGGTGAATTAGAAGGTATACCAACTAAAGAACCTGCTTTCGGTTTAGATGCAGTCTGGATTGATCCAGGTCAGCGCGACTATGCGCGTACCTTGGGTTACACCGTGGTTGATCCTTCGACAGCGATTGCAACCCATTTAAATAAAGTATTGCGTGATAACGCTGCTGAACTACTCTCACATGATGAGACGCAGCAGTTACTCAATAAGCTTGCAGAGAAATCACCTAAGTTGGTAGAAGATCTGGTACCAGGCAAAATGCCTTTAGGTATTATCACGCGAACCTTGCAACATCTGCTCTCTGAAGGTGTCTCTATTCGTGACATGCGCACGATTGTTGAAACACTGTCTGATGTCAGCAGCAGAACGCAAGATCCAGAACAACTCACTTCCTTAGTTCGTCCTAAGTTAGGCCGCATGATTGTGCAAGAACTCTTGGATATGAAAGACAGCTTGCCAGTCATGACCTTGGCACCTGAATTAGAGCAATTACTGCATAACGTGTTAGCGAATAGCAATGGCAATCAAAATGTGGTGATAGAGCCAGGTTTAGCAGAAAGTCTGTTCACTGCTTTGCGTTCAGCTAGTCAAACCGTAGAAGATCAGGGTCACCCCAGCGTGCTGGTGGTCTCCCCCACTGTTCGTCCTTGGTTATCCAAAATGGTAAGACATCGTGTCAGTGAACTGACAGTGTTGTCTTATACGGAAATCCCTGATGATCAGGCAGTAAAAGTTATTTATACCGTTGAAGCACAGTCTAAGTCGTAACAGGGAATCCTCATGGAACTCAAACGAATCCTCGCAAAAGATATCCGTCGAGCCACCGAAAAAGCCGTAGCGCTTTACGGTAAAGATGTCTTGTTTGTTTCGAACTCACGTGTCAATGGCATGACGGAAGTAATCGTCGCTGTTGAAGTTGAGCCAGAACATATTCAACCACCTACAAATTTAGGTGATGGCGAACAATTTCATAGCGCATTAACGTCATCTTTCAAAGCATTGACGAATGGTGCAACAGCCACCGCAGCGCCAGCCGTGGAAGATCAAGACCAAGATCAAGAAATAATCTATAACGGTAAGGCTGAAGTACAAACAGCGACAACACTAGCCAATAACGAACGCGATTACATTCGTGGTCGTGAAATCGTTGATCTAGTCCGTGATGAACTCTCTGCAATACGTAAAGAATTTAAACTTGCACAACGCGTAGCGATGTATCAGTCCAATCACATGGGACATCCTGCGGTTAAACCACTCATCTCTGCTTTATCTGAAGCTAGTATTCCGGTCTCACTTCGTACATTATTAGTTGACCATGTGCGTGATATGGAAGATTTACCCACCGCGACAGACGCGCTACAAACGCATTTAGTGAATACGATGGGTGAGCATCATGCAAAATTACCGCAAAGTGGCATCCATGTGATTGCTGGCCCTGCTGGTGCCGGCAAAACCACCATGGTAGCCAAGCTCGCTAAAGCGGCGGCCGAGCGCAAAGGTGCAGAGAATATTGCTGTTATAAGTTATTGCGATCAACGTGCCGGCGCATGGAGCCAGATTCAAATGCTGTGCGCACAAAGCGGTGTGGATTGCCTTCGTGCCAATAACCCAGAAATGCTCACTACCCTGCTGGCTGAATTAGGCCCACGCACACTGATTTTGATTGATACTCCGGGAGTAGAAGTTGCCATCAGGACACATGAGATAGTAGGATGTGCACCAAATATTGAATGTCATCTAGTGTTGCCAGCGGATGCAGCTGCAACTACGGTCAGAAAGTACTTGCTTGATCCTAGTTTGGAATGGAAAAGTCTGATGGTCGCTCGTATGGATGAGTCAAATCAGCCTTGGCCGTTGATTCAATTCTTATGTGAGCATCAGGTACCACTCTCTGCGGCATCCGATAGCCCACTCGTGACTTCAGCCTTAAGAGTGCTGTCGGCAGCAAATCTGGTGAGTTTGGCTATTCAAAGTTTAGAACTCGATGATGTGCTGGCAAAAAGTAATGCATTGATACAAGAAGTTGCAACAGAAAACACGATCATGACTGCAGCGCAAGCTTTAGTCGCACGCATGGAAAAGAGAGCGCATGTCAACTAAACGTAAAACGGAAGTCATAGGCATCGCCAGTGGCAAAGGTGGCGTGGGTAAAACCACGCTATCGGTGAACCTGGCTGTCGCATTGTCCATGATGGGCAAAAGCGTCATGCTGCTTGATGGCGACCTTGGTTTAGCGAATGCGCAAATTGCTTTGGGCTGTCAAGCGCCCTTCAATATCTCTCATGTGATTTCAGGTCAAAAAACACTGAAAGAAATCATTGTCACCTCGCGTACTGGTGTCAAATTAGTCCCTGGTGCATCTGGTGTGTATCACATGGCGGATTTAAGCCCTGCTATCACCGCAGGCATCGTACAAAGTTTTAGTGAATTAGATGAAGAAATCGATTATCTGATTGTGGACGCCGCTGCAGGCATTGCGCCTTCAGTACTGGCTTTCATGGAGGCTTGTCAGCGCCGCTTTATTGTTGTGCGCGATGAGCCCTCTTCTATCGCAGACGCCTACGGCATCATTAAAGTGATGACGCGCGATCTCGATCTCAACGAAATTTACCTGATACCAAATATGGTGGAAAGTCAGGCGGCTGGAGCTCAGCTTTTTAGGCGTGTTAATGATGTTTGTGACCGCTTTTTAGGTAAATCATTGCAATACATTACTTCTATTGAAGCTGACGAGCTGGTGCTGACGGCTTTGAAGAAGTATCAGTCGATTATGGAATTCGCGCCCGGCAGCAGTGGTGCGCGTGATTTCCGTCGACTAGCTGACGCATTGGCTTCATTGCCAGTGATTGACCATGCTTCAGGCGGACTCCAGTTCTTCATGGAACGACTGGTTAAACAAAATTAAGGCGAAACGATTATGCCACCCTCAACCCGCCTATATGAACAAACGCAAAATCGCGATGAAGAATTAATTCTCGCGCATTTGGGTATGGTCAAACGTGTCGCTGTGCATTTAAAAGCACGTATCCCTCCTTTCATGGAAGTCGACGAGCTGGTGCAAGTCGGCATGATAGGACTAATAGAAGCAGCGCGTGCATTTGATCCAACTAAAGGTGTTGCATTTGAAAGTTATGCGCATAGTCGTGTACGCGGCGCCATGATTGATGAAGTTCGACGCTTATCTTTTTTACCCCGCTCTGCTGTCGCATTTAATAAATCACATAGCTCAGCCAATCAAGCATTAGCGACTGAATTAGGTCGTGCACCAACCCAAGCTGAACTCGCTGAATTTATGGGACGTGAATTAGAGAGCTTTGAAAAAGATCGAGGCTCTGCACGCCAGTTCGAGACTTACTCGATGGAAGTGGTGTCAGAAGAAGTGATGAACATACGTGAACAAGAATCACGTCAACCCGATGCATTGGTTGAAGAATCACAAATGATGAATGCACTCACAGAAGCCATTGATGGTTTACCTGAGCGCGATAAATTAGTGATTTCTTTGTATTACGTAGAAGAGTTGAACTTACGTGAAATTGGTGAAGTACTGGGTGTATCAGAATCGCGTGTGTCGCAGATCTTATCTGCCAACGTAAAAAAACTACGCACACAATTAAAACATTGAAGCCATATGGATCAACAACCTTATGTCCGAGCCCCAAATGAATAATGTATTGCTACTCCTAGTGTTTGCAGGCTTAGTAGGTCTGCTACTGGTGGTGTTTTATCTGTTAGACAGAGTGAACGCCCTGCATAATCAAAGTGAGACCGCCAGACTTAAACGTCCCTTCACAGACAGCACGATGACGACTATGAACGGCAGAATCTTATGGGATGTGCTGACTGGTGAAGCAATGCAAGAACTAGATGAAGAAATGATCAGTCAATTACGCAGCCGTTATGAAATGGTTTTGCAAAAACACATAGAACTTTTATTTGAAGATGGCACTTTAGATGGTCGTGAAGGCTTTAGCATGCCAGTTTCTCCAGAACGTAAAGTACCGACATTGCGCGGTGAATTCATTTCATGGATTCCGCATGAATTTGCAAAAGGCATTTACATGGCTGGTCATGATCGTGCCACCAAACCAGAAACAGATCATTCACTTATTGCTGCTAATCTGGATAACATTGGTAATGAATTATTTGAACAAGTAGGCATACCACCTATTCTGTTATCAAAACTGTTAATGCCAAATATAGAGCCGCATGTTCCAACACCAGAACCGCAAGCTGAGACAACTGCATTGCAATCTGAAGTCCCTGCCCTACCTGCGCCAGAGACCCAAGCTGATCCGCTGATGATGGTGACAAGTGCAGAAGGTGAAGCAGTGCCCGCATTAACTGCAACGGCTATCGATCCTGCTACTGGCGCTCCTATCGCTAACACAGCTAACGCAGCACCAGAACAAAGTACGACAACACCAACGACTGAATCTACTGAAGCAACGGCAGAAACAACTGCACAAGCTGATCAAACGGCTGCTACACCTGCAACATCTCAAGCAGCAGATGGTGCAAATTCAGCAGCAAGTCCAGTAACGGTAGCAGCTGAAACAACTACCACCGCTAACGATAGTAAAGCCAGCAATCCAGAAAAAGTGTCTTAATTCAAGTTAGCTTGATACTTAATGCAACAAATTGATTTAAGAAGCCCAGCCTGAAGTCGATATATTTTTAGTAGTGTTTTAAGCGGCAAGTTATTGCCGCTTTTATGCTCTTGTTAAGACGCAGGTCTTAACAATCAGCGACTGAAATAAAAATTTTCAAGCGCAAACTCGCATCAGTACTGAAGATAAGCACTATTTCAGACACAAAGCAGTCATTCTTATCTTTCCCCTCCCTAAAGTCTTATCCGCACTTGCCGATACATGGTCTGAAGCAATCAATCAGCCTGGAGTGCGATACTATGAACATGAGACAACGAGCCCTCGCCAGTTATGGCGATGTAAAAATTACTACTGGTGTTTCAGGAGCAGACAATATTCAACTGATTCAAATGTTATTTGATGGACTGATCGAGAGTTTATCAACTGCAAAAGGCCATATAGAAAATGGCGCCATCATTGATAAATCCAAAGCGATTGCTCGTGCTGGCCGTATCGTTGTTGGCTTGCAAGGTGCATTGGATTTCGAAAAAGGTGGCGATATTGCTCGCAACCTGAATGAGCTTTATAGCTATGTGACTCGTCGACTCTTCCACGTTAATGCACATAATGATTTAGCTGCATTGGCTGAAATCTACGACATGATGGAAGAAATTCGTAAAGCATGGCAAACCGTTCCTTCATTGGTTCCGCCAAGCAATCGTACTTTTTATCATAATTAATTTGTAAATCTGGTTCTGGCTGGGACTTTGCAAATCAATTTGCAAACCCAGCCTAAACTGCATCACCCATTCAATTTTTCGCAAATCTAGGTGTTCCTCGCCCAGACCTTGCGCATGCAACATCTGAAGTAAATTGCTTTATTGGTAATTTATTCTCTTTCTAGAACAGTAGCTAAGCATCTTGTTAAGCTGCATCGTTATCCCCATTTTCTGAGCGGCAAGATGATATTTGCTTTTTCCTGCCAAATCGGCATGAAAAAAACATTACTTTAAGTTAATATTCTGTGTCTCATCACGCATAAAACAGCGTGATGCAAGCAATTTTGCTCGGCAATCCTCTTGTCAAAAAAATAAAACAAGCTGGAATAACTGAGCTGACACAGTTTTTGCTTATAGTCATCCATCCATAAGGCAAACTCTGAGAGCTCATTCCCATGACTGCATCGATTCATTCGCCAGCTGCAAGCCCGATACACGCTAAAAAGCCCGTCAATACTGGGCTTAGCGCAGAGACGGGAGATAAACCACCCGAAATGGGAGGTGATTTTGCCTTGCTCTTTGCAAACATGATGGCAGGCGCTCAGGGGCAAAAACTTGCCGCTTCAGCTGACGCAGCTTCACCGGCGGCGAGTGAATTACAAGCGCAACCCTTGGGATCCAAGCTCAATATCATTACGACAACAAAACCTGTCATGAGTGATGAAAGCCTGTTGGCATTTGCAAAATCACAGGGACTGGACGAAAAAGCACTGAGCCTGATTTTTCAGGCTAAACCGACTGGAGCTGCTTCCGATATGCCCACAGAATTAGAAGCCGCTGCTCATTTGACAATTACACCCGCATTGGAAGCTGCATCAGCGCTAAACAGTCTGAATGAAAATGCAGATCCAAGCACATTAGATGCAGCCACACTCAAGGTTGTGACTTTACCAATAACACTGGATTCAGATACCACCACTAAACTCATGAATAGTGATGCTGCATTACTTAAAGCGTCCCTAACCAATGCAACTCCAGAGATAAAACCTGCTGCTCAACCGAATACACTGCAGTTAGACGCAGATTCCAGCATCAGCTGGAGCGTTGAAAAAGCAGAGCAGACCAAAACCCTGCTCACTTCACCTACTCCAGTGGCGAATGAAGTGTTAAAACCAGTGCTTTTTGGCCTTAATGGCGTGCGTGATGGCATCATCAAACCCACCACCCCTGCCGTTGTTGTTCTACCCACTGCCTACCCAGAAAAACAAAGTCTGGCCGCGAGTTTGTTGTTTGCAGCGCCCGAAGCAGCACAATTTGCTAAGCGCTTAGAAGCAAAGATGGCTTTACTCAAAGCGCCAGAGAATTTGTTTTCTAAAGCCAAGCCCACTGCTGCGATCAGCGCTCCTTTGAATATTGAGGCTAGCGCTGTTATCCTGCCCGATCCTATTCTCGACACCTTGGTGATCGATACAGAATTAACCGGACAAGAATTACAGTCTGTTTTAAGTCATAAACAAGAAACCGGTGGCGAGAATAAAGACACGCGCAGCCCAACAACCAGCAATGTCAGTCAAACAGATGCCGATGAACGGGTCCAACAATATGAAAAAATATCGCAACGCGTAGCGGAGGCATTGGGCCAACGTTTATCAGCGCAGATTGCTCGCGGTGACTGGAAAGTCGACTTAACCTTAAAACCGCATAATTTAGGCAATATCGGTATTGAACTGAAAATGCATAAAGGTGAGCTACAAGCCTCATTCACAGCCAGCAATTCAGCCACCCGCGACTTGATTGTGGATGGGCTACCTAAATTAAGACAGACATTGAGCGATCTAGGCATGGATATTGCTCACATGGATGTTAACAATAAGCAAGAACGCCAAAACGGCGGAAATTCGACACCTGATCAGCAGCAACATCAGGAAAATCGAGGATCTGCAAGTGGTGAGATTGCAAAAACAGTGACAACATCAACCCCAACTGTGGCTGCCAGCAAAACCGGTAGTGCAGACGGATTAGATGTTCTGGTCTGATTAAACGCTAGAGTTAATTTTTAGTAGGGGAATAACATGGCTGCTGCAGCTGCTCCAGAAGCACCCGTTGAAGGTGAAGGCGAAGAGAAAAAGAAGGGCCCACTGGTTAAGATCATCTTGATGGTCTTAGTGGTTCTTATTTTGATAGGCGGATCGGTCGCCGGCACCCTCTTTGCAACCGGCTTTTTTTCTAAATCAAACAAAGCCGAAGCT
>CAMCXB010000018.1 GCA_945883145.1 Bordetella parapertussis
AATTGAAATCACCTCTGGTCTGAATGCAGAAGATCAAATCGTAAAAACCGACATGGGTAATCTACGTCCTGGAACAGCAGTGCGTATGACACAAGCCTCAGCGATTAAATAATTTTTAAAGACGAATCAACATGTGGTTTACCCGTATAAGCATAGGCAATCCCGTTCTAGCCACCATGATGATGATGGCTTTTGTGGTATTGGGTTTATTTTCCTATCAGCGCTTACGAGTTGATCAATTCCCAGACATCACCTTTCCAGTTGTGGTGGTGCAGACTGAATATCCAGGCGCATCCCCTGAAACAGTAGAAACAGATATCACACGCAAAGTAGAGGAAGCAGTTAATACTATCAATGGCATTAATAGTCTGACTTCACGCTCTTATGAGGGGCAATCCGTCGTCATCATTGAATTTTCACTCACCATTGATCCAGCACAAGCCGCGCAAGATGTACGTGAAAAAGTCGCTTTAGTTAAAACCATCTTTCGTAAAGAAGTAAAAGAACCCCGCATTTCACGTTTTGATCCAGCAGACAGACCGATTTTTTCTATCGCTATTAAAAATGCAGTCGGTAAAAATACCTATAACTTACGCGAGCTGACTACCGTTGCCGATCAGCTGATTAAAAAGCGCTTAGAAAATGTGCGTGGTGTAGGTTCAGTTACCCTAGTCGGTGGCGTGAAACGTGAAATTCAAATTTATGTCAAACCTGCTGAAATGGAAGCATTAGGCATCGGTGTAGATCAAATCATCAATGCTATTCGCAATGAAAATCAAGAACTCCCCACCGGTGCTGTACGCGCTTTATCGAATGAACAAGTAGTACAAGTCAGAGGCCGTATTAATCGCCCAGAAGATTTTGCAAGCATCGTCGTTGCAAAACGTGGCGGACATGTTGTCAACTTACGACAAGTAGCACGTATCGTTGATAGCCAACAGGAACAAGAAAGTCTGGCTCTCTTTAATGGTCAACCTACTTTAGCTTTAGATATTTTAAAAGCACAAGGTGAGAATACGATCACGGTTGCAGATGGACTTAAAAAAACCATCGCGGATTTACAACCCACACTAGACGCTTTGCATCCTGGCGTAAAGATGGAAGTCATTAAAGATGGCTCACGTCAAATTCGTGTCGGCGTTGAAAATGTCAGACGCACTTTAATTGAAGGTGCACTACTCACGATTTTGATTGTTTTTTTATTCTTAAATTCTTGGCGCTCTACCGTCATCACTGGACTCACCTTACCAGTTGCTTTAATTGGTACCTTTCTTTTCATGGACATGTTTGGCTTCACTATTAATATGATTACCTTAATGGCTTTGTCCTTATGTGTAGGCTTGTTGATTGATGATGCAATTGTGGTGCGTGAAAATATTGTGCGTCACGCCGGTATGAAAGTGAATGGACTCTATAAGACACATAAAGACGCAGCACTGGAAGGTACGGCAGAAATTGGACTCGCTGTATTAGCCACGACTTTTTCTATTGTGGCTGTATTTTTACCGGTGGGTTTCATGGGTGGCATCATCGGTCGCTTCTTTCATCAATTCGGCATTACGGTAACTGCTGCTGTGCTGATTTCTATGTTTGTCTCTTTCACGCTGGATCCCATGCTGTCATCTATATGGCGTGATCCTGCAATACATGGACAAACAGGAGAGCGCCGTGGTTGGTATGCCAATAGCATAGGACGTGTACTAGAAAAATTTGATCAATTCGTGCAATGGCTATCGGCCATTTATCAAGTAGCACTTACATGGTCACTGAAACATCGCGTTGCAACCTTGGTGTTAGCAATCGTCACGTTTATTGCAGGTCTTGCTCTCCCTGCTTCTGGTTTGATAGGTAGTGAATTTGTACCGCAAGCAGATTATTCTGAAACAGGTGTTGTATTCAATACGCCTATAGGATCATCCTTAGAGTTCACAGAAAGCAAAGCACTACAAGTCGAACGAGCATTACGTGAAATGCCTGAAGTCGTCGATGTGTATATCAGTATTAATACCGGCACGGCACAAGGTAAAAATTATGCAACAGCCTATGCACGACTATTACCACGCAGTGAACGTAAACGCAGTACGAAAGAATTAAATCAACCACTACGCGATAAGCTTGCCAGCATACCTGGCATTACCGTGACCCATGTGGGTACCTTAGATGGCGTAGGTGGTGATAACAAACAGATTCGTTTATCTATATTAGGCACTGATCTTAAACAACTCGCAAAACTCGCTGATGAAGCTACGGTAAAAATTAAAGCCATACCAGGTGTGGTTGATCTAGATTCGAGTTTAAAACCAAATAAACCAACCATTTGGGTAGAACCGCGTCGTGAACTAGCGGCAGATTTAGGCATAGGCGTTACGCAAATTGGGAATGCCTTGCGTCCTTTATTAGCCGGTGAAGCCGCTACTACTTGGCGCGCACCGAATGATGAAAACTATGATGTCAATGTACGGCTTGCTCCAGATGATAGGAATAACATCAACGATCTTTCACGCTTAATGCTAGCTAGTACACAAACCAATAGCGATGGCTCACCTCGCATGGTGCCTTTACGACAAGTTGCTAGCATAGAGCCGGCTGCAGGCGCGAATCAAATTAATCGCCGCGATTTAAATCGTGAAGTAGAAATCTCCGCCAATGTCATTGGCAGATCAGCCGGACAAGCGAATACAGAAATTAAACGTGTTTTAGATAATATGAATTGGCAACCTGGCTATCGTTATCAAGTCGGTGGTGCAGCTAAAAATATGCAAGAGTCATTTAACTATGCACTCTCCGCTTTAGTCCTTGCTATTGTATTTATCTACATGATTTTAGCTTCGCAATTTGGTAGTTTTTTACAGCCAATTGCCATCATGTCTGCACTACCTTTAACACTGATTGGCGTGTTTTTATCACTACTACTTTTCCGCTCCACCTTGAATCTGTTTTCTATTATTGGCTTCGTGATGTTAATGGGTCTGGTGACTAAAAATGCGATTCTCTTGGTGGACTTTGCGAATCAAGCACGCAAAGCGGGAGCAGAACGAAATGCAGCGCTATTAGAAGCTGCGCACGTACGCTTAAGACCGATTTTAATGACCACGCTAGCGATGGTATTTGGCATGATTCCACTCGCATTAGGCATAGCAGAAGGCTCTGAACAACGCGCTCCTATGGGACAGGCTGTGATAGGCGGCATTATCACCTCCTCCATTCTCACATTAGTCGTAGTACCTGTGATTTATACCTGGCTAGATGATTTTGCAAATTGGGGCAGACGCAAAATGGGATTGAATGAAATAGCGTAGTAAGAAGGTGAATATTGAACTCGATTTTTCAGTCTTGCCGTTTAAAAAAATCAGCGGGTGATTTGATAAAATCGCTTTTATTTAACGCAATTATTTTTTAATTATTTATATGTGATGGTGGAGTTAGACATGAATCTAGAACAAGCACGTTTCAACATGATTGAACAACAAATTCGAACTTGGGATGTGTTGAATTTAGATGTGTTACAGACCCTAGTCGATGTCAGACGTGAAGCTTTTGTGCCTGTCGCCTGTCGTAGTTTGGCATTTATGGATACAGAGATTCCCCTGCCTAGTGGTCAACATATGCTCTCGCCTAAACTCGAAGCACGCTTACTGCAAGAATTAGCGCCAACTAAGGATGAATCTGTTTTAGAAATTGGTACAGGCTCCGGTTATATGGCGGCCTTACTTGCACATCATGCACAGCATGTGACGACCGTAGAAATTGATGCAGCATGTTATGCCTTAGCGACTAAAAACTTGATTGACTATGGTATTCAGAATGTCAGTGCTGCATGTGGTGATGGCGCACGCGGCTGGACTGCACAAGCAACGACTTTTGATGCCATTATATTGTCGGGTTCAGTGCCTGTGGTGCCGGATGAAATCCTGCATCAACTGAAAGTCGGTGGACGCCTGATAGCTATCATAGGTGAAGCACCGATTATGTCTGCTTGCTTGGTTACACGAAGAACAGTAGATGCATGGGATACGCAAAAATTATTTGAAGCGAATATTGCACCACTACGAAATGTAAAAAAACCTTCTGCATTTCATTTTTAAAATATCGATTTTTTACATGATCATCATGCTGAAACAATATTTTAATAGATTAACAAGCTTAACTAAGACATGCAACATTTAACAGTGGAAGAGTTAGCAGTATGGCTGGCCGACAGTTCTAGGCCGCAGCCAGTATTACTGGATGTGCGTGAAGCATGGGAATTTGAGACTTGCCATATTCAAGGCTCAAAATTCATAACGATGTCTAGCATACCGGCGCGTCAGGAAGAGCTAGATCCTGATCAACCCATCGTTTGTATTTGCCATCATGGCGCGCGCAGTTTGCAAGTAGGTGCATTTCTAGAGCGCGCAGGATTTGAACAAGTTGTGAATTTAACTGGTGGCATTCATGCTTGGGCTATGCAGATAGATAGCAGTATGCCGACCTATTAAATTCGATTTTAAATTAAAAATGAAACTGACTGAATACACTGGAAGAATAATGCGAAGAACTCAACTAGCCACCATGGTGGCAGGCGCTCTGTTAGCGATGAATGCACAAGCGCTAGATTTAATGGAAGCATTGAATGCGGCACAAGCGTATGACAGTCAATTCATGAGTGCGAGAGCTGCGCGTGAAGCTAGTGCTGAAAAATTGCCGCAAGGTCGCTCAGTTTTATTACCTAGTGTTGCATTAACTGGTTCAATTTCTAAGATTGATGGTGAAACTACCTCTGGCATTTTCCCGCCTGTAGGAGTACCACGATCCTTAAATTACCGCCCACAAAATTTACAAATTCAATTAAAGCAGCCTATTTTTAATCTGGCGAGCTTTGATCTTTTTTCTCAAGGTAAATTACAAACTGCGATCGGTGAAGTACAGTTTGAACAAGCAAAAATGGATTTGTTAATACGTGTCTCACAAGCGTATTTCGATATACTCGCTGCACAAGATGCGATTAGTTTTATTCAAGCGCAAAAATCAGCAATCACAGAGCAACTCGCTTCAGCTAAACGTAATTTTGAAGTGGGCACTGCAACGATTACTGATACGCATGAAGCACAAGCACGTTACGACCTCACCTCGACACAAGAAATTGCGGCAACTAATGATCTAGAAATCAAACGTAATGCCCTCGCTGTTGTGATTGGCAAAACTCCCACTGAATTAAATCAACTCAGTCCAGGTATCAAACTCTCTACACCAGAACCTGCCAATGTAGATAAATGGGTAGAAAATGCAGCTACAGGTAATGTCGGTGTGGTTGCGCAAAAATTAGCTGTTGATATCGCTAAGCTAGAAATCAGTCGTAACCGCGCTGGTCACTTTCCCAGCTTAGATGCGATTGCAAGTCGATCAGAATCAAAGGGCACATCTCCTTTTGATCCTTCCGGTACCAGTAATATCAATTCAGTCGGTTTGCAGTTAACTATTCCACTTTTTTCTGGTTTTGCAGTGACGAGCAAAGTACGTGAAGCGATTGCATTAGAAAATAAAGCTAGTGCGGATCTTGATACTGCTAAACGTAATGCATCGCAAGCTGCTCGTACTGCTTATCTCGGTGTGCAAAGTGGTTTATCACAAGTCAAAGCACTAGAAGCAGCAGAAGTCTCGAGTAACTCTGCATTAGAGTCGAATAAGTTGGGCTATGAAGTCGGTGTGCGAATTAATATTGATGTATTGAATGCTCAACAACAGTTGTATTCAACTCGACGTGATTTAGCTAAAGCGCGCTACGACACTTTAATCAATAGCTTAAAGCTCAAGGCTGCTACTGGTTCGCTAACTGAAAGCGATATCGCACAAATAAATAGCCTGTTAAGTAAATAAAAACATATTCTCACTCATGCTAAGTTTTGAGTCTTTGCTTAGCGAGAGGGATGACAGTGTTGACAATCACTCTATTTTTACTGCATTGCCCTGCCACGAAAAAATATCGCGTGTGAATAACTCGCTATACTCAAGCTAGATCATTGGCTGATATTTTTTTTATCTGATTACTATTTTTTGCGTTTCTATTCTTTAATTGCATGCGTTATTTCATTCTTTTTTTGTATTATTAATGACGCGTTTTACGATGTTTGATTTTTTTAGGTGCGAGAATTTCATGAACTCACGGTATAACAAATCCGCTCTTTTTCTTCCGGCTTTAACACTCGCTTTACTGTGTGCCTGTAATAAAAAAACAGATGCACCTGCAGGTGGCGGCGCACCACCTCCTATGCCTGTCGGTGTGATGGCGGTCGCTCCAGAACAAGTGGCTATCGTGACGGAATTACCAGGTCGATTGGAAGCTACCCGTGTTGCTGAAGTACGTGCTCGTGTTGCCGGCATTATTCAAAAACGTGTGTTTGCTGAAGGCTCAGATGTACGTGCTGGTCAGCTTTTATATCAAATTGATCCAGCTCCTTTTCAAGCAGCTGCCAATAGCGCAGAAGCCGTCGTCGCTAGAGCCGAAGCCAATCTAGGATTAGCGAATACCAAACTCAATCGTTATCGCGTACTGGTTGAAAGCAATGCAATCAGTAAGCAAGAATTTGATGATCTACAAAGTGCACAAAAATTAGCATCAGCTGATGTGGTCTCTGCGCGTGCAGCACTCGATGTCGCTAAATTAAATCTTTCTTATGCATCTGTGAGTGCGCCTATCTCAGGTCGCATCGGTCGTGCCTTAGTGACTGAAGGTGCCCTAGTGGGTCAAGGTGATGCGACTCAACTGGCCTTGATACAACAGCTCGATCCTATGTATGTGACGTTATCGCAATCGAGTGTGGAGTTACGTCGTTTACAGCAAACGCTGAGTCAATCTAATAATAGCAAAGTAAAAGCGAAATTACAGTTGATACTAGAAGATGGAAAAATTTATGACCATCCCGGTCATCTTTTGTTTTCAGATGTGACAGTTGATCCTAGTTCCGGTTCCGTCACAATCAGAGCGGAATTCCCCAATCCTAAAAATATTTTATTACCTGGTACCTATGTTCGTGTACGTTTAGAACAAGGTGTACGTTCAGGCACCATCACTGTTCCGCAACAAGCAGTCATGCGCACACCAGATGGTTCTTTAGTGATGACAGTAAATGCAGAGGGCAAAGTCATACCACGTCCTGTTAAAACCGATGGTGCTTATGGAACGAACTGGATTATTAGTCAGGGCTTGAAAGAAGGCGACACCATCATTGTTGAAGGTCTACAAAAAGCTAAACCTGGTGCGACTATCAAACCTACGCCATGGCAAAAACCAGATGCAGCGCCTGCGCCATCCGCTGCTCCGACCGCACCTGCTGCACCTACAAAAAACTAAGGACCAACCGCTATGGCAAAGTTCTTTATTGATCGCCCAGTATTTGCATGGGTGATAGCACTATTTATTTTACTCGCTGGTATTTTATCTATTCCTAATCTACCTGTTTCACAATATCCGCAGATTGCGCCACCGAGTATTGTTGTGACTTCTATCTACCCAGGTGCATCAGCACAAACGGTAGATGAAAGTGTGACGAGTCTGATTGAACAAGAAATGAATGGTGTAGAAAATTTGCTCTACATAGAATCACAAAGTCAATCTGATGGTCAGTCACAAGTAACCGTCACATTTAAAACAGGTACCAATCCTGAGCTTGCTGCAGTTGATGTGCAAAATCGTTTAAAGCGTGTAGAAGCGCGATTGCCACAAGCTGTGGTGCAACAAGGTGTGACAGTTTCGCGCACACGTAGCAATCTGTTGTTATTTGCGAATCTGATTTCAACTGATGGCACACATAGTCCGATTGCACTTGGTGATTATCTTGCGCGTAATGTCATTAACGAATTAAAGCGTGTACCTGGTGTCGGCGTCGCTCAGTTATTTGGTACTGAACGTGCCATGCGCATATGGGTAGATCCGAATAAATTAATGGCGTATAAACTCACGCCTAGCAATGTAGTCGAAGCCATCAAATCGCAAAATGCACAATTCTCAGCCGGTGTATTAGGTGACTTACCTGCACCTAGTTCACAAAGAATGGCGACCTCGATTGTCATTACTGGACAACTAACTTCGCCTGAAGAATTTGGCAATATCGTTTTACGTGCTAACCCAAATGGCTCCACTGTCAGAATTCGTGACATAGCCCGAGTAGAAATCGCCGGACAATCCTATGGTTTTTCAGCGCGCTTAAATGGCAAACAAATTGCTGCGGTGGGTGTGCAGTTAACGCCTACTGCGAATGCACTTGAAACTGCGCGTCTGGTACGTGCAAAAATGGAAGAGCTTTCTAAATACTTCCCGGCAGGTATGAGTTATGTCATTCCTTATGACACATCATTATTTATTAAAATCTCTATAGAAGAAGTTATCAAGACTTTACTAGAAGCCGTAGTACTGGTGTTTTTAGTCATGCTGATCTTCTTACAAAATATACGCTACACACTCATCCCTGCGATTGTTGTTCCGATTTCATTAATGGGCACCTTCGCCACCATGGCTGCATTTGGTTATTCCATTAATGTACTGACTATGTTTGGTATGGTGTTAGCGATTGGTATTTTGGTCGATGATGCGATTGTCGTCGTTGAAAACGTAGAACGCATCATGACTGAGGAAGGCTTAGCGCCACGCGAAGCCACCATTAAAGCAATGAGCCAAATCACGAATGCCATTATTGGTATAACTGCAGTGCTGATTGCTGTGTTTATACCGATGGCCTTCTTCTCTGGTTCTGTGGGTGCTATCTATAGACAGTTTTCTTTATCCATGGTGTCTGCCATGGTGTTCTCTGCCATCATGGCATTGACCTTAACACCGGCACTCTGCGCAACTATATTAAAACCTGTCGATCCTAATCATCATGAACGCAAAGGATTCTTTGGTTGGTTTAATCGTTTTTTCAAACGTACCTCTAGTAGTTATCAAACCGGCGTAGAGAAGGTATTAAAAAATACTGGTCGTTACATGGCAATTTATGTAGGCATTATTTTATGTGTAGTGTGGATTACTCTGCGTATGCCTACTTCATTTTTACCAGCGGAAGATCAAGGCTATTTACTCGCTAATGTACAGTTACCACCGGGGGCGAGTGCAAGTCGTACGCTCACTGTAATGGAACAAGCTGAGCAATATTTTCTAAAACAACCGGGTGCTGCTGGTGTAGTTTCAGTAACAGGTTATAGCTTCTCCGGTAATGGTCAAAATGGTGGCTTACTGTTTGTTCCACTCAAAGATTGGGATGAAAGAAAAACACCTGAGCTGAGTTCAGTTGGTATGGCAACCAAAGCCATGATGTTAATGGGCATGATTAAAGATGCGATTGTCTTTACTGTGAATCCACCTGCGATTCGTGAATTAGGCAATGCAACAGGTTTCTCACTCAGACTACAAGACAGAACCGGTCAAGGTCATGATGCCTTACTGGCAGCACGCAATCAATTGCTAGGTATGCTCTCTAAGAGTCCAGTGATTAAGAGTGCACGACCTGAAGGCATGGAAGATTCACCGCAATTGAAACTAGAGATTGATAGAGATAAAGCCAATGCACTTGGTGTTTCACTCTCTGATATCAATGCAGCATTAGCTGCTACCTTTGGCTCCACTTATGTGAATGATTTTGCCAATTTAGGTCGTCAACAACGCGTTATCGTTCAGGCTGATGCAGATAAGCGTCTCATGCCAGAGGATATCGATCGTTTATTTGCGCGTAATGCACAAGGCAATATGGTGCCTTTCTCTGCCTTCGCACGTACTCGCTGGATCAACGGCCCCGTTCAACTAATACGCTTTAATGGTTATCCTGCGATGAAACTACAGGGGGATGCAGCACCGGGTTATTCTTCCGGTGATGCCTTAGCTGAGATAGAAAAATTAGTATCACAACTTCCTCCAGGCTTTGGCTATGAATGGGCAGGACAATCATTCGAAGAAAAAGCAGCCGGTTCTGCAGCGATTGCATTATTTGGTCTTTCCTTGCTAGCTGTCTTTTTAGTACTCGCTGCTTTATATGAAAGTACCTCGATTCCGGTTGCTGTTTTGTTGGTGGTGCCACTAGGTGTATTAGGTGCACTCTCTTTCACCATCATGCGTGACATGCCAAATGATGTGTATTTCAAAGTAGGCTTAATTGCCATCATTGGTCTCTCAGCTAAGAATGCGATTTTAATTATTGAATTCGCCAAAGATTTACAAGCACAAGGTATGGATTTGGTGGAAGCCACACTGACCGCTGTAAAACTACGCTTCCGTCCTATCATCATGACATCTCTTGCCTTCATTCTTGGTGTGTTGCCCTTAGTGGTTGCCACCGGCGCTGGTTCGGCAAGTCAACGTGCGATTGGTACGGGTGTGATGGGTGGAATGATTGCAGCGACTGTACTGGCCGTATTTTTCGTACCTGTGTTTTTCGTTGTGGTTCGTCGCTTATTTAAAGGCAGTGAACGTCAACGCAAACTCTATGCTGCCCATATGGATAACAACGAGGCAAAAGAATGAACAACAAAAAGAACCATGCAATGAAACGTTCGCAATTTTATCTAGTGCCACTTGCTGCTTTACTGACTGCAGCATGTATGACACCCCAATACAATAAACCGGTCGCGCCTATTCCTGCTAGCTTTCCCATTACAAATGCAGATTCAGGCCCTGCTGCAGTGGATATAGGTTGGCGTACTTTTTTCAAAAATCCGGAATTACAAGAAGTCATCGCTACTGCGCTCGCAAATAACCGTGATTTAAAAACCATCACTTTGCAAGTAGAAGAAGCTCGCGCACTGTATGACATACAAAGTGCAGATCGCTTACCTAGTGTGAATGCTACAGCCAGTGAATCACGCTCTAGAGCTTTATTGACCACATCGACACCGATCAATCGTACGGTGTATCAAGTTGGCTTAAGTGTGACAGCGTTTGAATTAGATTTATTTAATCGCGTTAAAAATTTATCTCAAGCAGCGCTAGCGCAATTCATGGCTACCGAAGAAGCCCGTCGCTCTGCGCAAATTTTATTAATCGGTGAAGTCGCAAAATCTTGGCTCACTGAACGTACTTTGTATGAACAAGTTCAACTTGCCAATCGTACTCTAGAAGGACGACAAGCTTCCTTTGATTTAGTAAAAAAACGATTCGATGCTGGTATCACTAATGCCCTAGAGTTAAGACAAAGTGACACTCTAGTGCAATCTGCGCGTGTTTCACTGTTAGCATTAAAACGCCAACACGCCTTGAGTGTGAATGCCTTACAAGTGTTAGTTGGCACGCAAATTCAGTCATCTGCATCAAATCAGTCTTTAGCTAAACAAGAAACCTTGGCAACGATAGGTGCAGGTTTACCTTCTGAGTTACTCAACCAACGTCCTGATATACGTGCTGCTGAACAAAGACTACGCGCTATGCAAGCCAATATCGCTGCTGCGCGTGCTGCATTTTTCCCGCGCATTGCACTCACCGCCGGAGTCGGTACTGCAAGCACCGACTTATCTAATTTATTTAACAGCGGTCAAAATACGTGGAGCTTTGTGCCTAGTGTGAGCTTGCCTATTTTTGATTCAGGTAGAAATAAAGCAAATCTTAAAGTGGCAGAAGTACGTAGCGAAATCGCGGTTACTAGTTATGAAAAAACCATACAAGTCGCTTTCCGTGAAGTAGCAGATGCACTGGCTGCACGTGCCACCTTGAATGATGAAGCTGATGCACAACAAGCCGTGCAAAAATCGCAGTCTGAAAGATTAGTACTGGCGCAAGCACGCTACAAAAATGGCATTGCGAATTATCTAGAAGTGTTAGATGCGGAACGTGAGTTATTCACAGCTGAACAGCAATTGCTACAAACGAAATTACTCAATCTGACGAATGCGATTGATTTATATCGCGCACTAGGCGGTGGTATACAAGAAATGAGTAAGTAATTAAAAAGATTTACTCTAGATAGATCTATTTTTAAAACACTATTTTTTTATTAATGGCAAGTGTGGTGAAGTATTTCACTACTTGCCATTTTTTATACCTGTTTAATTCTGCGTGTTTAATTCTGCGTGTTTAATTCTAATTTACCACTTGGAATAGACAGTATTCGCTAAGGCTGTCACAGTGCGTTTAGTAGCGCCGCGATCATGTTCGACAAATGCAATCGCCTGTTCTGCCATGTGACTGAGCATATCAGGTGACTGTAACATTTCAATTATTTTTGCAAATAGCGCCTCTGCATCTTTAACACGCACAGCAGCGCCCGCATGAATAGCTGCTTCACTGACTTGTGCAAAATTAAAAGTATGCGGACCTACTAATGCTGGCTTGCCACATGCATTGGCTTCAATTAGATTTTGACCACCCAATGGAAGTAAGCTTCCGCCTATAAACGCTATATCGCATGCAGCATAATAAGCAAACATCTCGCCCATAGTGTCACCCAACAGTATAGATACTTCGGATGGTAAGATTTCTATACCTAATTGACTGCGTCGCATCATGTTCAAGTGATGCTCTTCTGTCATAGCAGCGACATGATCAAAGCGTTGTGGATGACGTGGAACAATAACTAATAAAAAATTATCGGGCAACAGACTTTTATTTGCCACGAACGCATCGAGAATTAAACGCTCTTCTCCTTCGCGTGTACTGGCACAAAGAAATACCGCACGATCTGGAAATTGCTTACGTAATGCGGCACCTGCTTCCAACATATAAAGTGGAGGTTCAATATCAAATTTCATATTGCCACTGATTTCAACTTTTCTCGCACCGATTTTTTTTAAGCGATTCGCATCATGTTGAGATTGGGCCGCAACTAAGGACAGCGAACGCATCGCAGCTTGAATCAGATTTTCAAATTTTTTGGCGCGGCGTAATGATCGTTCAGATAAACGTGCATTAACTAAAGCAACCGGCACATGAAAATGCACACAACTCGCCACCAATGATGGCCATACTTCTGTTTCCATCAGTATGCAAAGTGCAGGCTTCACATGCGCAATGAAACGTCTAGTCATCGTAATCGTGTCATACGGCAGATAAGCTTGTACAACATTCGGTTCATCAGCAAATAATTGCCGACCTGTTTCACGACCAGTCGGCGTCATATGCGTGAGCAAAATAGTGTGCCGTGTATAGACTTTTAGCAGCTCAGTGATTAAGGGTTCTGCTGCGCGCGTTTCACCGACGGAGACAGCATGTATCCAAATCACAGGCTCTTGGACGGATGGAAATTGTAGCGCTAGTCGCTCTAAGATATGACGTCTATAACCAGGTTCTTTACGTCCTAACCACCACAGACGAAACAAAACCAAAGGCAAAATAACCCACCAAATCAGGGAATACAGCCACAGTTTCATGGTGATTTTCTAGTGACTACAGTAAGCACAGCAACAACAGAGAAGAGCATGCGCAAGAAATTTAAAATGGTAATACCACATCAGGCTTAACTGCCAGGATAGCACGGCCTAATTGCTGTTGAATACGGGTTAATGCCGCTTGATTTTCTGCTTCAAATCGTAATACTAATACCGGTGTGGTATTCGACGCTCGAACTAAACCAAATCCATCTGCATATTCCACCCGCACGCCATCCGTAGTGATCACTTCACGTGCGCTATCAAATGTGGTTTCAGATTGTAAGCGCGCTACTAGTGCGTGATTTTCACCTTCACCCACTTCTATTTGTAATTCAGGCGTAGACATAGACTGCGGCAAAGCATTCAATACTTTATTCGGATCGACTTCACGACTGAGTAACTCTAGCAAGCGTGCACCTGCATATAAGCCATCATCAAAACCATACCAACGATCTTTAAAAAATACATGACCACTCATCTCACCACCGAGTGGCGCACCTGTCTCACGCATCTTTGCTTTGACTAAGGAGTGTCCGGTTTTACCCATCATAGGAACACCGCCTGCTGCACGTACAACTTCAGCTACATGACGACTACATTTCACGTCATATAAAATCGGCGCACCAGGATGACGACTTAAGACTTCTTTTGCAAACAACATGAGTTGTCGATCAGGATAAATAATTTGACCATATTTGGTCACTACACCTAAGCGATCGCCATCACCATCAAAAGCCAGACCTAATTCTGCATCACTGCGTTGTAACTCACGAATTAAATCTTGTAAGTTTTCTGGATGGGCAGGATCAGGATGATGATTAGGAAAATTTCCATCGACTTCACAAAACAATTCTTTAACTTCACAACCTAGCTGTCTATATAAGTCACCCGCGAATGCACCTGCCACGCCATTGCCACAATCAATCACGATTTTCATAGGACGCTTTAATTTCACATCACCTACTATGCGTTCTAAATATGCAGCACGCAAATCTTGTTGCTGATAGCTACCCTGACCTTGTGCAAATTTTTCGCTTTGTATGCGTTCATATAAAGCAGTGATAGTGGCACCATAAATTGCTTCACCTGCTAGCACCATCTTAAAACCATTGTAGTCAGGCGGATTATGACTACCTGTCACCATAATGCCGCTAGTAGCACCGAGCACATTGGTGGCGTAATACAAGATAGGCGTCGCAACTAAACCAATATCAATGACATTGACTCCCGTTGCTTGCAAACCTTTTGCTAATGCTGCTGACAAGCTAGGACCTGAGAGACGACCATCGCGTCCTATTACAACCGTGCCTTCCCCTTTTTCTTTTGCAGCAGAACCAAAAGCCTGACCGATTTTATAAGCGATGTGTTCATCTAAGGTTTTACCTAACACACCACGTATGTCATATGCTTTAAAAATTCCCGGATTAACTGGCAGTGATGATGAATGCATAATGGTAAACCTTGATAAAAATAAAACGAAATGTGCTTACGTTAATTTATAAATCTTGCTGACACGCGGTAAGCGCTTGCTGCCAACTAGGCAGTGCAAAAAATTGCTGTTGAAATTTTTTTGTACTCAAAACAGAATTTTTAGGACGTGGCGCAGGCAAGGGATACTGCTCTGTTGTAATGGGATGACATTGCGGTTTATTCAATACGGATGGATGCGCAAATATACTTTGAGCAAATCCAAACCATGTTGTTTGCTCACCTGCGACCAAATGATAAATGCCACCACACTTTTGCATTTGCTCTGTGAGCTTGCCTTGTTGTTGCAACTGCTGAATCACTCTTACAGTTGCATCCGCTATGGTATGGGTCCATGTTGGCGCACCATGTTGATCCGCAACGATGGATAACTCTTTTCTATCTTTCGCTAAACGCAGCATGGTCAATAAAAAATTTTGACCTACCAAACTATAAACCCAGCTAGTGCGAAAAATGAAATGTGGCACACCAGTGGCAGCGATCGCTAGCTCACCCGCTAACTTACTACGGCCATAGACAGATAAAGGATATGGCACATCGTCTTCCGTCCATGCACCTTGTTTGCTGCCATCAAATACATAATCCGTTGAATAATGTATGAGGGCTGCACCCAGTTTTGCGGCTTCTTCCGCTAAAACTTTTGGTGCTTCTGCATTGACTGCAAATGCCAGCGCCTCTTCTTGCTCTGCCTTGTCCACTGCCGTATAAGCAGCAGCATTAATCACGAGATCTGGTTGAAATGATTGCATCAGAGCGCGACATGATTCTGGATTGGATAAATCCAGTTGAGTGCGATCCACAGCCAAGACTTCAACTGAGGTGTCACCCAAGCCAACCAACCCACGCAATCGTGTTTGCAGTGCTTGCCCTAATTGACCGTTTTTACCTGTGAGTAGAATTTTCATACGATGATTAAGGAAACACTTCTGCCTGAGCGAGTGGTAAACCTATTTTATCTTTTGCAGATAATAATGGCTCAGCAGTCAATGGCCAATCTATACCTAGTGCAGGATCATTCCATAACAAGCTGCGTTCATGTTCTGGTGCGTAGTAGTCCGTCGTTTTATATAAAAATTCTGCATGACTACTCACGACTAAAAATCCATGCGCAAAACCTGGTGGTATCCATAACTGTCTGTGATTTTGCGCTGATAACATCACTGCCACGCTTTGACCAAAAGTTTCTGAGTGCTTGCGCAAATCCACACAGACATCAAATACTTCGCCAGCTGTCACTCTAACTAATTTGCCTTGTGGTTGACGAATTTGATAATGTAAGCCTCGTAACACATGCTGTGCTGAGCGTGAATGATTGTCTTGTACAAAATGTGATTTCACACCGGTTAATTCTTCAAAACGCTTTTGATTAAAGCTTTCAAAGAAAAAACCTCTATCATCGCCAAACACCTTAGGCTCTATGATTAAGACATCAGGAATATTGCAGCAAATGACTTTCATAATTTTTTTAAAATGCTTTTTCTTCTAATACGCGCAATAAATACTGACCATAGCCGCTTTTCTTTAAAGGCTCTGCCAGTTTTTGTAATTGCTCAGCATTGATGTAATTTTGACGGAATGCGATTTCTTCAGGACACGCTACTTTCAAGCCCTGTCTTTTTTCTAGTGTGGCGATGAATTGTGACGCTTCTAATAAAGACTCATGTGTACCTGTATCTAACCAAGCCATACCTCGACCCATTAGTTCTACATTTAATTTGCGCTGCTCTAAATAGACACGATTCACATCGGTGATTTCTAACTCACCACGTGCCGATGGTTTAATAGAGGCTGCGATATCACAGACTTGTTGATCATAAAAATACAAACCTGTGACTGCATAATTTGATTGTGGCTTAGCTGGTTTTTCTTCTATGCTGATGGCACGGCGCTCTGCATCAAATCCCACTACACCATAACGCTCAGGATCATGTACGTGATAAGCAAACACAGTTGATCCATCTTGACGCGCATTGGCGGCTATCAAACTCTGATACAAATCATGACCATAAAATAAATTATCACCAAGAATAAGTGCGGAAGGATGTGCACCAACAAATTCACGTCCTATTATGAATGCTTGTGCTAAACCATCGGGTGAAGGTTGAACTGCATATTGAATATTCATGCCCCACTGATGTCCATCACCAAGTAAGGAACTAAAGCGTGGCGTGTCTTGCGGCGTTGAGATGAGTAAGACATCACGTATACCAGCCAACATGAGTGTTGTCAGTGGATAGTAAATCATGGGCTTGTCATACACAGGCAACAACTGTTTAGAGACTGCTGTTGTCGCTGGATAGAGACGTGTACCTGAACCGCCTGCCAAGATAATGCCGCGGCGCGCTATGTTTGATTGACTCATGCCTACTTTCCTTCCCGCTTGGCGTAATTCTTATCCATCCACTTCAGATAATCACCTGACTGTACTTTACGTACCCACTCTTGATTAGCGAGAGTCCACTGCACTGTTTTACGCATACCAGTTTCAAAGGTCTCAGCCGGCTTCCATCCTAATTCGCGTTCAATTTTTCTTGCATCGATGGCGTAGCGTCTGTCATGACCTGGTCTGTCAGTTACAAAAGTAATTTGCTCGCGATAGGAACGCGCTGCTGGTGATAATTCATCGAGTAAATCACACAGGGTATGCACCACATCAATGTTAGCTTTTTCATTCCAACCACCGATGTTATAAGTTTCACCTGGCTTACCATCTGCAAGTATGCGGCGCAGTGCAGAACAATGATCACCGACATATAACCAATCACGCACTTGTTGACCATCGCCATAGATAGGTAAGGGCTTACCTGCTAAGGCATTTGCAATTACTAAGGGAATGAGTTTTTCTGGGAATTGCAAAGGTCCATAATTATTTGAGCAGTTGCCTGTCACAACGGGTAAACCATAGGTGTGATGCCAAGCACGCACTAAATGATCTGAAGCAGCTTTCGATGCTGAATAAGGACTATTCGGTGCATAAGCCGTTGTCTCAGAAAATTGCGGATCTTTGGGACCTAATGAACCAAACACTTCATCGGTGGAGACATGCAGAAAACGAAAATTACTTCGTTCAGATTCAGACAAGGTCGCGCTATAAGCACGCGCTGCTTCTAATAAACTAAAAGTGCCATCTACATTCGTGCGTATGAAGTCACCCGGTCCATGAATAGAACGATCGACATGACTCTCCGCAGCAAAATGCAGAATCGCGCGTGGCTTATGCTGTTTTAATAGCGATGCTACCAACTCACGATCGCAGATATCACCATGCACAAAATGATGATGAGGATTATTCGCCAGTGGCGTTAAATTGTCGGGATTGCCCGCATACGTCAGTTTGTCTAAATTGATAACAGGCTCATCACTAGCAGCCAGCCAATCCAAAACAAAATTCGCTCCAATAAATCCGGCACCGCCGGTTACAAGAATCATGCTCGACCTTATCAATTAATTAATTTTTTAACGCTTGCTGGCACACTCGCTTCAGACCCAAATATCGTCCAAAGCCCTTGTGTTTACTGGAGATTAGCCTCATCCCAGTGCTGCAAACGCTGTATTTATACTTACTATATCGACTGCACTGCATTTTACGTGAGTGGTCACTGTCCCCACAACAAACTAGAATGATTAATCTTCCTCTTTTTGAGTATTTTTCCCCATGTCCACCTACGCCATAGGCGATATTCAGGGCTGCGCCGAGCGTCTCGATGCTTTGCTGGTTCTTATTCATGCAGAATCGCCCGATGCAAAATTGATTTTTCTGGGCGATTTAGTTAATCGTGGTCCAAATTCGCTAGCAACTTTGCGCAAAATTCGTGACATGGGCGCGCGCGCGCAAGTGGTGTTGGGTAATCATGATCTACATTTATTAGCGGTGTCGCAAGGCATACGCAAGCCGCATCCGGCTGACACCGTGATGGAGATACTAGAAGCCGATGACAGAGAAGAACTACTGACTTGGTTACGTCATCAGTCACTCGCCCTCTATGAACAAGAGCATTTACTGGTTCATGCAGGTGTACTACCGCAATGGAGCATCACACAAGTTTTATCACTGGCTAAGGAAGTAGAAACTAGCTTACGAAGTGAACACTGGGTGGATTTTTTGCGTGAGATGTATGGCAATCAACCCACTAGTTGGGATGACAATCTACAAGGTGCAGCACGCATGCGTTGTATCGTGAATGGTTTAACGCGTTTACGTTATTGCACTGCTGATGGAGAGATGGAATTTATTACGAAAGAATCACCAGGCAATCCCATGCCAGGTTACATGCCTTGGTTTACCGTTCCGAATCGACTGACTGCAACAACCACAGTTGTGTTTGGACACTGGTCTACTCTTGGACTTTCACTGCAAGATAACATCATAGGACTGGATACGGGGTGCGTATGGGGCGGCAAACTTACTGCATTGCGACTTGCTGATCGCGCTTTACTGCAAGTATCTTGCCCTCCTTATCAGCGTCCGTTTTAAATCTCTGTATTAAATTTTTACCTCAAGTGCCTGTGCAATTTTTGCTTGCATCGTTACCGCAAGCTCTCTTCTATGTGCACCGGCACTACTGACTGCAGGTAAGCGAATTAACTCTGCATGCATGGCAGGATGACGCAATATCATCAACACGCTTTCTGCAAAACTCATCTCACCAATGAAATCAGCAGCAGGATGATAATTACCTGCTGCATCGCGATAGCGAATTGCATAAGCTTGTACTGGCACTTGCGCTTCAATTGCAGCTTCAAATAAATTTGCATGAAATGGTAATACCGTACCTTGTGCTGAAGTTGTACCTTCAGGGAAGAAAGCGACACGCTCTCCGTTATGTATGCTTTGCACTAGTCCAGCATAAATACGTCGCACATCACGCTGCTTACCACGCGCGATAAAAATCGTTCCTGATTTATCACATAACCAACCTATTAAAGGCCAATCACGGATATCTGATTTCGCTACAAAGCGACAAGCATGCACACTGTTAATGACGAAGATATCTAACCAAGAAATATGATTACAGATGATGAGTGCAGGAGACACTGGCTCAGCTTGTGCTGTGTGATTGACTTGCAGGCTAACGCCACAAATTGCAATCAGTTGAGCTGACCAACGTTGTATACGTCGCTCTCTACCCGCATGATCAAGAAAAGGAAATAGTAAGCCGCACTTAATGAGCCCTACACATAAATGTATAGCTAATCTCAGCAAACGAAAAATTGGAACGCCCTGCATAGTCACAACCTATGTGCGACTAAAGACGATACGACCTGCCACTAAAGTAGTGTGTACTTGGCCTTGTAATTCATAACCTAAGAATGGTGTGTGTTTACCTTGGCTTAATAAAGCTGAGGCTTGAACAGTCCACATGGTGTCTGGATTAAAGATACAGATATCTGCTGCACTTCCTACACTCAACTGACCAGCAGTTAAACCAGCAACGCGTGCAGCATCAACTGTGATACGTGAGAGTGCTAGTTTTAGTCGTTGATCTGCTTGTGCTACTGATGCATCTGCCCACTTCAGTGCCAGTGAGAGTAGCAACTCTAAGCCCGTTGCACCTGGTGAGGCTTCGCCAAACGGCAGCAGTTTTTCATCATCATCTACTGGTGTGTGATCAGAACAAATTGCATCGACTGTGCCATCAGCTACCGCAGCACAAATCGCTTCTCTATCACGTTGACTACGTAGTGGTGGAACCATACGTGCATTTGAATCAAAGAATCCTATGTCTGCATCAGTGAGATGTAAATGATGGGCACCGACATCGCAAGTGACAGGCAATCCTTCTGCTTTTGCAGCTCGCACTAAAGCAATACCATCAGCAGAAGATAAACGACATAAATGCACACGTGCGCCAGTCGATCGCATTAATTCAAAAATAGTATGCAAGGCGATGGTCTCACTAATGACGGGCACACCTGCTAAACCTAAACGCGATGCGAAAGGACCGCTATGCGCAATTCCGCCCTTACCTAAATGTGGATCTTGCGGACGCAACCATACGGTGTAGCCAAAAGTTTGCGCATATTGCAAGGCACGTAACAACACCGTTGTATCTTGTATGGCATGTTCAGCTTGCGAGAAACCTACACAGCCTGCTTCAGTTAACTCAGCCATTTCAGTCAATTCATGTCCTTTGAGTGCAATCGTTAATGCACCTAAGGGATAGACATGCGACTGATTCAAACTGCGTGCTCTATGCACCAGCATTTCAACTAAACCGGGTTCATCTAATGCAGGATCGGTATCTGGAGGACAAACTAAACTCGTGACACCGCCTGCTAATGCAGCTTGTAATTCTGATTCAAGAGTCGCTTTATACTCATAGCCTGGCTCTCTTAAGCGCACTGATAAATCCACCAAGCCGGGTGCCACAATTAAACCGCTCGCATCAATTTTTTGTTCAGCGACAAAACCTGCCGGTGCTTTTCCTATTGCAGCAACCTTGCCATCTATGATGAATAGATCTTGCTTAGCATCGATCTGATTAGCAGGATCAATTAAGCGTCCATTTGTGATCTGAAGTTTCATCTCTTATTCTCGTTATTCAGCATTTTATTAAGTCAGACACAGATAATTTTTTAAGTACCAGCCAACATACTCATGACTGCCATGCGTACAGCGATACCAAAGGTCACTTGCGGCAGTATTACCGCTTGCGAACCATCGGCCACAGCAGAATCAATTTCTACACCACGATTCATAGGACCGGGATGCATCACAATCGCATCAGGCTTTGCTAATGCCAGTCGCTCTGGAGTTAAGCCATAGCTTTTAAAATATTCTTGTGCCGATGGTAAAAGTGCGCCTGTCATACGTTCATTTTGCAAGCGCAACATGATGATGACATCGACTCCATTTAAACCTTCATTCATATCAGTAAAGACACGTACACCCATTTGTTCTAAACCACTAGGCAACAAGGTACGTGGTCCAATAGCTCTCACTTCAGGCACACCTAAGGTGGTTAAGCCATGAATGTCTGAGCGTGCTACGCGACTATGTAAAATATCGCCCACAACGGCTACAGTAAGATTAGTAAAATCTTTTTTGTAGTGACGTATGGTGTACATGTCCAACAATCCTTGCGTAGGATGCGCATGTCGTCCATCACCTGCATTCACTACATGAACATGGGATTGTCCGGTTTCGATTAAGTGTTTAGCGATCAGATAAGGCGCACCTGATTCAGCATGTCGTACAACAAACATATCAGCATGCATGGCTGCTAAATTATCAATGGTGTCGAGTAGAGATTCACCTTTACTCGCACTCGATGCAGAAATATTCAGATTAATGACATCCGCAGATAAACGCTTGGCGGCAATTTCAAAGGTGGTACGTGTGCGGGTAGAATTTTCAAAGAATAAATTAAATACACTTTTACCACGCATGAGCGGGACTTTTTTTACATCCCTATCACCGACTCCGACAAAAGAAGAAGCTGTGTCGAGTATACGAGTAACTACTGCGCGGGGCAGACCTTCTATGGTGATTAAATGTTGAAACTCACCGTTTTTATTTAATTGCGGATTATGCATGGTCTACCGTCAGGGTAAGGCGGCCGTCATCAGCCTTTTTCAAAATAAGTGATTGATTTTCTTCTAGCTTAATTTTTTTCGCTACAAAATCTGCTGCGACTGGTAATTGTCTTCCACCTCTATCTAACAAGGCAGCCAACATGATTCTGGCTGGCCTACCATAATCAAACAAAGTATTGATGGCAGCACGTGTGGTGCGTCCTGTGTATAAGACATCATCAACTAGTAAAATTGTGGCGCCTTCAATTTCAAACGGTATATGGCTAGGTTTAACATCGGCGTGTAAACCGCGCTTTGCATAATCATCGCGATAAAACGATACATCGAGAAAACCTATCTCTGTGATTTGCAAGCTTTTCGCTAGTCTCTCTGCTAACCAAGCACCACCTGAATAAATACCTACTATCGCAAGCCGCTGCATACCAGTCAGCTCTTGTTTGACTTGTGCTTCTAGAGTTTGATACAACGCTTCTGCGTCAAGTTCGGGTAGAGTCATAATCATCAAAATATTGTTGAAGAATGATGGCAGCAGCTTGATCATCCACAGGTTGATTTTGTTGTTGCACCAGCACGGCAGAGGAATAACGTTCATCTACTAACACTGTCGCTATGCCAAAACGCCCGTGCAACTGATTCGCAAAGCGTCGGCAGCGTTGGGTCATTTCATGCTCCTCACCATCTGGATGTAATGGCAGACCAACTACCGCCAGTTGTGGCTGCCATTCTTGTACTAACAGTGCTATCGCATTAAATTTTTCTTCGTTACTTGCAGCAGTAATGATAGTCAAAGGACTCGCTTGCTTTAAAACAGTATTACCAACAGCGACACCTATGCGTTTTAGGCCAAAGTCAAAGGCCAATATAGTTTTCACGCTGTTAGGTTTTCACAAAAAACTGCATCAATCACGCATGCCCTGCATCGCCAGTCAAACGGCTAGGGTCTATACCGAGTAAATTCATGGCAGCGACAAAGCGTTCTTGTATGGGTATCTCAAACAAGATTGCAGGATCTGCACGCACAGTCAACCAACCGTTACGCAAAATTTCTTCTTCTAATTGACCGGCACTCCATCCGGCACAACCCAAGGTGACTAAAAAACGGCTAGGGCCAGATCCGGCTGCAATCGATTCCAACACATCACGCGAGGTGGTTAATGCGAGATCATCATTAATTTTTAATGATGAACTGTATGTCGTAGCAGAAGTATGCAAAACAAAACCTCGCTCGACTTGTACCGGACCACCAAACATCACAGGTTCAGCAGGGAGTAAACCTGCATGCGGATTAATCTCTAGCGTCATATCTAAACGCGAGAATAAAACATCCATCGTCATGTCGGTTGGTTTATTAATAATCACGCCCAATGCACCACCTATATGGTGCTCACACAGATAGACCACGGTGCCACCGAATATGGGATTTAACATGGAAGGCATAGCGATTAAGAAGTGATCCGATAAATCGAGTTTGACTTCGTTATCTGCAGCTTGGGGAATAGAATAAATGCGATCATCCTCTGCTGAAACGGAGGGTGAAGTGAGAGAGGCGGGACGTATCTTGCCTTGCTTGGCCATAGCCTTGATTTTATCAGCTTTGCAGATTCTTAGATCGATAGTTCCATCGTTTTTACACAATCTATCTCGTCTGCGACATTCTAAAATGTAAACCAAACATGCAGTGGCAAGAAATAATGCCCAAGAAACGCTACACTTCCCGCTCATTCTTTCATCTGCTGGTGCTATTGCAGCGCTAATCCCTGTTCACATTCGACTTTCTAACATGACCGATATGACAAGATTTGATCATTCACTGGTATGGCTACGCCGTGATTTGCGCCTATTTGATCAGGCTGCACTGCATCAGGCTTTACTACAAAGCCGCCATGTGTATGTTGCTTTCATTTTTGATAAAGCTATTTTGACTCCGTTGCTAGAGAACGGCGTAGAAGATAGACGCGTCGCTTTTATTCACGCGAGTTTGTTGGAGTTGGATGCCGAGCTCAAGAAACTAGGCGCAAGTCTGATTGTGCGTCATGCTGATGCAGCGGATGACATCCCCCTTCTTGCGAAACAACTAAGCGTGCAAGCTGTTTTTGTAAATCATGACTATGAACCGAATGCGATAGCACGGGATGCAAAAGTGCAATCCGCATTAGAAAAAGATGGTCGCGTCATGTTGAGTTATAAAGACCAAGTTATCTTTGAAAAAAGTGAAGTGCTCTCCTTGCAAGGCAAACCTTTTTCTGTTTTCACACCGTACAAAAATGCATGGTTGAAAAAATGCCAGACTGCGCCAGGTGAATTTGATTTATCTCTGTTAGCACCCTACCCGACCAAAGCACAACGCGGTCAGTTATTACCTGCTCCAAGCACTGAAAAAATTCCTGCTTTATCGGAGATGGGATTTGCCGAATGTGATTTACATGCACTGAAGATCCCAACTGGTATGCAAGGCGGTCAAACTCTATTAGATGACTTTGTGCATCGCATGTCACAGTATGATGAGACACGTAATTTCCCTGCTGTGAAAGGCCCTTCTTATTTATCCGTACATTTACGTTTTGGTACGGTATCGATACGCGCTTTAGCTAGACGTGCAATGGAAGCGATTCAATCTGGTACCGGAGGAACAGGTACTGCTGTGTGGTTAGCAGAGTTAATTTGGCGCGATTTTTATTTTATGATTTTGCATCACAACCCACATGTGGTGCAGGGTGCTTTTAAAGCAGATTATGATCGTATTGCTTGGGAAACCGGACCAAAGGCTGACGCTGCATTTCACGCTTGGTGTGAAGGTAAAACTGGTTATCCTTTAGTGGATGCCGCTATGCTGCAACTCAATCAAACAGGCTATATGCACAATCGACTACGTATGGTCACAGCTTGTTTTTTGATTAAAGATTTAGGCATAGACTGGCGACGTGGTGAAGCCTATTTCGCACGACACTTAAATGATTTTGATCTCTCCGCTAACAATGGAGGATGGCAATGGGCTTCTTCCTCTGGCTGTGATGCACAGCCTTATTTCCGTATCTTTAATCCGATAACACAATCAGAAAAATTTGATGCAGAAGGAAAATTCATTAAACGCTATTTGCCACAATTAGCAAAACTTCATCCTAAACAAATTCATGCGCCATGGTTGCTTACTGCTATGGAGCTAAGTATGGCGGGCATAGAATTAGGTAGTAACTACCCATATCCTATCGTGGCGCATGATGAAGCTCGTAAAAAAACACTAGCTAGATATGCTGTGGTGAAAAAAGAAGTGGTTTAGGATGATATTTGCAAAATTTATGCTGCGCATAAGAACCGCTTCAAGCAAAACCTTTTATCAGTGTGAGTAATTCTGTTTCATTAAAAGGTTTTCCTAAATAAGCAGTGGCACCTAATTCTTTTGCATGGGCACGATGCTTATCAGCAGTCCGAGAAGTAATCATCACGACAGGCAAGGCACTTGTTTTTGCATCTTGTCGTAGATAATGCAAAAACTCAAAACCATCCATACGTGGCATTTCTATATCAAGCAAAATAATAGAGACTTGCTCTGTTTGTAAAATCTCTATCGCATGCAATCCATCTCTGGCTAATAAGACGCTATATCCCGCTCGCTCTAACAATCTTTGACTAATTCGTCTAACAGTTAAAGAATCATCCACTACTAGCACTTTAAAAATTGGCGTCGCTGCTGTGACGGATGTGGTTTTTTTATTTTTCCTATGCGGATCACTGACTAAAAATAATAAAGGATTAATAATTAAAGCAATGCTGCCATCTGGCATAACAGACGCACCCACGATGCCTTTAACTGTAGAGACTTGCGGACCTATATTACGCACTACTACTTCACCATTACCTAAGATTGCCTGCACTTCTAGCGCAAGCTGACCGTGTACACCGCGCAAAATAATGACTGAATTCAAAGCCGTTCGTAATTCTGTTTCAGTTGCACCATCCTCATCTAATAAGAGTGCTAGTTGATGCAATACGATACGTTCTTTACGCCACAGTATTTCCCCACTTTGTCGTGCTAGTTTTAAATCTGCCAAGGTCAATTGCAATACCTGTTCCACCATATTGGAAGGCAAAGCGAGTTTTCTATCGCCATGCTGAATAATCACGACTGCTGCAGTGGCTAAACTTAAGGGTAGAAATAAAGTGAATGCCACACCCTGACCAGTTTGGCTTTTAACTTGTATGACACCGCGTTGACTTAAGACGGTGTCACGTACAGCATTCATACCTATGCCACGACCAGCATTCGCAGTGAGTTCTGCTGAAGTAGAAAACCCAGGTGCAAAAATAGTCTCAGTCAGCGCATCTTCGCTAGGCGTAGCATCCATCGCCAATAAACCCATGCTCTTTGCACGCTCAGCAATACGTGCAAAATCTAAACCACGGCCGTCATCACTGACTGTGATGATAATTTCATTTCCTTGTTGAATAAGATTGATAAGCAGTTTTCCGCATTTATCTTTGCCTGCTTTTAAACGATCAGCACTGGTTTCAATTCCATGTGTGATTGCATTCCTTAATAAATGTTCAATAGGGCTAATGATTTTATCGAGCAGACTACGATCAATTTCAGACTGACTGCCAGTCAGTTCCAGTCGCACTTCTCGTTCTGACTCACGCGCCACCTGTCGAACCAGATGATGCAGTCGTTCTGATACGCTAGCAAATCGAACTACTCGAACACGTTTAAGATCATTTTGAATTGCACGCGCATATTTTTCATGGCTGTATAAAATGGCATGCGTTTTTTCTATCTGACGACTCAAGCTACGTTCAATACTAGCGGCATCACTCATACTCTCTGCCATAGTGCGCGTTAATTCTTGTAAACGTGTAAAACGATCAAACTCCAAAGGATCAAAGGTCTGCTGCTGAGATGCCTGCATTTTTGATGCAATGCTGGATTCAGCCACGAATTCTAATTCGCGTAATTGCGAACGTAATCGCATCAATGTGTCTGTTAAATCGAGCAAAGACTTTTTTTGCTGCTGAATTTCAGCGCTCATTCGAGCGCCATCCACAATCAGTTCAGCAGCTGAACCTGCTAATCTGTCCATAACATCGGTGCGTACTCTTAATAATGTAGATTCTTGAGGCGTCGATATTGCCTCTGCTGCTGTGAATAATGAAGGCTCTTGCTCGCTACCTTGATGATTAAGTAATGGCGTATGAAGTGGATCATCAACATGCTGCGCTTGAATTTTTAATTTTGCTAAAGCTGATACGGCGAAATCAAATGCGAGCAATAGCTGTGAAATTTTTTCACTATCTCTATTCGGCGCATCAGTTAGCTGCTCTACCTCTGTCTCCATCTGATGGAAATACTGTCCTAATGCTTTGCATCCTGCCATACGCGCACCGCCTTTCAGCGTATGTAGAATGCGTAATATTGCGTTCGCAGATTCGGTGTTTTGGGGATGATCAAACCAATTCCGTAATGCAGCATCTAACTCAGGTAAGTAATCTGTCGCTTCTTCAATGAAGATTGCTACTAACTCTTCATCAGGCTCTTCTTCAGATTCATCATCATATTTTTCTTCAGTCTCGAACCTAAATTTCTCCTCAATCGACTGCACTTCATACTCTGGCTTGTAGTTGAGTGAATTAATTTCTTCATCTTTGACTACAGCAGAATCAATCGATGTGACTGAACTAACCGGTATCCACTCTATTGCAGGATATGCTGCTTGAACCTCATCGATACTTGATACATTCAATGATGTGACACCACTCGCTACTAAATCTCCATTCAATCGATCTCTGAGAGTGAGTAATTGCTCGACTAAAGTTAGCTGTGAATCAGGAACAATACCAATCGAAAGATTGTGTAATTGAGCAGCCAATACTGTTGCACTCTGCATCAGTAAATCTGATGTTATTGGATCTGCGTGTGCTGCATCAGTCAAAAGCTGTAAAACCTGCTCTAAGGCGGTAGATAATACACTCATACTAGATACACCCACAGTCGCTGAACTTCCTGCTAAAGAATGCGCTGCATGTGCTGCCGTTTGCAATACATGTTCATCTGGAGATAAGAGCCAAGCTTGTAAGGCAGTATTAAGTTGTGTAACCAACTGCTGCGCTTCTTTGAGATAAATTTTTTGTAAGGCAGGACTGGCAATTAAGGGCAAAGGCGCAAGACTTAATGCGTGAGTTGAAATAGGAGATGACTGCTCTGATTTTTGATGGAGCTTTAGTTCTTCTGTGTTCAGCTGCTTTTCAACTTGATTTATTACTAGTTGATTTACTTCGAGCTGATTTACTTCATTCTCATTTTCTTCAAGCTTGATTTCGTCAACACCATTTATATTTTCAATAATATTGAAAATTGGCTCAACTAGCGCATCATTATTTTCATTCTGCAAACAATAATCAGAAAATTCTTTTTCGAAGAGTAAAAATTTTTTTACAATAGCGTCTGATAAAGCAGTAGCATCATTAGCATGCTCAATATATTGAACAATACAATCTTTTAAGATTGAAAAATCTTGTATCAGTTTTTCTGCATTTAAAAACTTTAATACAGAAATAATTTCCAACAAAATACTACGTATTATTTTTTCTTCATTATCAATCAGCCCCACTATCAATACTGAATCTAGCTTATTCTCTAAAACGACTAAGCCTTGCTGCAATCCGCTGAGTAAAACATGATGTGCCTGTCTTTTTTCGAGATAGTGCGACTTCCTACCTAACTTGAAACATTGATTAGACGCAGATAAATCGACTTCCACACCTCTTAAAACAATGTTTAACGTAGATTGCCCCGCAGCAGAAAACTCCCACTCTTGCTTGTTTAAAGCTATCTGCTCTAGTAATAACAAATAAGCTAATAATTGATTAAATTCTTGTTCATTAACTGATGAAGAATCTAACCAAGCTCGACAATTTTTTAAAGAATTTTCTAGTGACTCACTGAGACAACTAGCAAGCTTGATCATGTTTTCAAATGTATCAAGCAGATAATTCAACTGAGCACTTGCAAAGACTCCCGAAGGATCTAAAGAATAATTCGCTAAAACAGCATTTTTTGTCTGCTCTACAGCATGAAAAAAAGCATCCCATGCATCACTTTTTTTATCGATTTCATCCCAACTACTCTGACTGTTTTCTAGCAAGGCGAATTGCTGTTGAATGTCAAAACACTGCAACACCTCATTGACAGACACATCATTTTTCGTATTTAACCTAAGTTCAAATAAAACCTCTTGTAGTAACTCACTCCTAAACGTTAACTTTGTATCACCACTTAACTGATAAATTTTTCTTCGCATTGCAGAAAAAATTTTTCTTGCCAGTCCAGCATTAAGATTCTCACCTTCAGAAATTTTCTGTGCATAGAGTTGAAATACTTGGCTATACAATTGCTCTCTATTCGA
Source organism: Bordetella parapertussis (assembly GCA_945883145.1). GTDB lineage: Bacteria > Pseudomonadota > Gammaproteobacteria > Burkholderiales > Burkholderiaceae_D > Pernthalerella. The sequence goes on from CAMCXB010000018.1 coordinate 29,742, forward strand.
CACAGCATGAGTACTATATTTATTTTTTTCTTTGTGATGATTCGCGATCCAAGAAAATAACTGAGCAATTTTTTCGGCAGCAGCTTTAACACTAGCTTTAGACTCCTGCTTTAGCAGCATCAATAAAGCTGATTCATATATTTCAATCAGTTCTTGTAGCGTTATGCCTGTGATTTCTTTTTGACTGAGTGTTTGCAATGCTCGCGGCAAGTCATTTTCATGTGGCAGACGAATTAAATAAGCTGCGGATACCTCATCTTGAAATAAGGTTTGATGTAGGGACTTATAAGTAGCAAATAAGTTGATAGGAAAAATTGGCCATCCATAACTATGCTTTTCCAATAGCAAGCACATCGCGTGCTGTGTCTTAGAAAGTAGCGTAAATAGTTGTGTGCTACTAGCTAAATCACCTTTAGCCACAGCAGCTATGACTTGTTTTTGTATTTTTAGTAGCGCAGATAAAGCTTCAATTTCTATGAAATTTAATGCGTAATCTGTTTGCTGCAATATCTCTTGCCATTGCGAGCATTTTTTATTTTTTTCACTTTCATTACTCGCTTGTATCGCATTTATATTTGCAAAATCCTTAGCAAGTAAGGAGCAAGCAAGGATGATCTGTTCTAAAACGAGATAAGCATAAGGATTTTGCATTAGCTAGCACTGCTTTAAGCGATACGAAATCTTGCTACTGCTGATTTCAATTCATCAGCAAGCACTAACAGCTCCTGTACTGCATTTGCTGTTTGTGTCGTGCCATTTCTAGTGTGTTCTGTAATAGTTAAAATACTATCGATGTTTTTAGCGACACCATCCGCTAGGCTTGATTGCGCCATAGTAGAAGTTGATATGCCATGAATCAGTTCGGCTAAATGCTGTGATATGTGTCGAATTTCTGAAAGCACTGATCCTGCTGAATCTGATAGACGCGCACCTTCGACTACGCCTTGAGTTGATTTTTCCATCGCTATCACTGCATCATGGGCGTCGGTTTGTATAGTTTGTACCAGCGCTGAAATTTGTTTTGCTGCTTCACCAGAGCGTTCTGCTAAACGCTGCACTTCTTCTGCTACAACGGCAAATCCACGTCCAGCTTCACCGGCTGATGCCGCTTGTATTGCTGCATTGAGTGCTAATACATTGGTCTGTTCTGTGATGTCAGTAATGAGTTCTGTAATATCGCCAATTTCTAAGGATGATTCACTCAAGCGTTTTATACGTTTAGAGGTTTCTTGGATTAAGTCACGAATATCATGCATGCCTTTAATCGCCAGTTGTACTGCCTCTTCACCTTTTTTTGCAGCAGCTAGTGATGTTTGTGCCACTTCTGTGGAAGCAGTCGCTGCTTGTGATACCTGATGAATTTGATTCGTCATCTGCAATACATCGCGCCCTGTTTGCTGAATTTCAGTCGATTGATGTGCTGCTAAAGCTAGTGATTCCGCAGAAATTTGTTGGCTATCCTCAGAGGCGAGTGCGACGCGCTGTGTCATTTGATTGACTTTGTCTAATAGCGCGCGTAATTCTTCCAACATGAAATTGACTGAATCAGCGATAGCACCGGTGATGTCTTCACTGACTGTCGCTTGTACGGTTAAATTACCATCCGAGACGGCTTGTAATTCATTCATCAAACGTAAGATGGCGGCTTGATTTTGCTGATTCAACTGACGTACTTTTTCTTCTTGTTCAACTGCAGCCTGTCTTTGTTTTTCTGCTTCTGCTTGCCGTTGTTCAGCTTCCGTTGCTCGCATGCGTGTTTGCTTTAACAAAATCAAACCTAGAGTGATCATGGCTGCGATGGAAAACACACCTGCAATTAACATACCCCAGCTAGTCCAATTACTTTGATTTTGTGTGAGTAAATATCCACGCTGTAGATTTTGTAATTTATCGCGTAATATTTCATTTTCACTAAAAATTAAACGTTCAGCTTCTTTAGCTGCGATAAATTGTTCTAGATTTTTCAATACCTCACTGACTAATTGCTGATACTCAGCAAATGCTTGTTGTAGTTCATTTAATTTAAGTCGGATATCAGGATGGGAAGCAGCAGGCAATCGTAGCACTGCACTTCCTTCTAAAAACCCACTCACGATATCTTTAAATGTATTCGCATCTTTCCCGAGTTGAAATGCGGTTTCTGGATTAATCCCTTCTGAGGTCATGAATTCATTCACACTTTTACCTAATCGCTGCGTCAACATGACCAGTTGACCTGCAGCCGATATCTCGCGTGGTGTGGCACCTGTTTGAGCATTCAATGTGGCGATTTGCTCTGAAATTTCTAATAGATTAGGACTGAGCTTATTTAGCTTTTGCTGCGTCTCTTTAAATCCTATGAGTTGCTTTTCAACATTCATGATGCGTATTGCAGCTTGATCTGAACGCAACCATTGCGCACGAATATCACTGAGCAGCTTGGCTGATTCTTGATCGGCCTCGGGAATGTCTCTGCCTTGGGTCATGCCTCCACGCGTCAATACATTGAGATAATCATTAATAGCAGCACGACTTTGTCTTAATTGATTGAATGCATCGTGATTTCCTTGAATAGCATTAGGCGATGCTTTCCCCATACGCTGTGAATGCATCAATACTTCCGCTGCTAACTGCGTTTGAGCCGATGCTTTCGCTGCCTCTTCTGCATTCAACCAAGTTAATGCAAACAATACGATGACGCCACCCACTAAAGCACCTGTGCTAAGGCGTAAATAAGTTTGCAGACTTTTATTATTCAAACTTTGTTGAATTCTTGTATTGAGAACTTGCAGAGTGATTTTCCATTTTGATGCTTTGTGATTTTTATCTTCCACCAAAGACTTGCTATGGGATGAATCGGTTTGATGTGCACGCATGTCGTTGTCAACTTTCATTGTTATTCCTGCTCACAGTAGTTTTCATCAAAGGGCAATATTCACAAAGGTAGGATGATTAATTAATATCTGTAAATTAATCTCTGTCCATTTCACTTTATTTTTATCCATGTAGTCCTGCCTTAACCATGGCGATTCTTTGTCTGTTCTGAATTCTGATGTCATGCCTGCGATATCAATTAATCCGACTATGCGTGTGACACGAAATGCGCAATGCAGCGATAGAGAGGGTGCACAGGTGAGTACTTTGTCTGTTTTTTTATTTTCACTCACGGAGTGTCCCAATAGACCGGATAGATCTGAGAGCCCAATTAATCGATCACGATGACTAAATAATCCAAGAAACCACGCTTTGGTATTGGGTACAGGGGTGATGACTGGACTAGATATCACTTCACCAGTTTGGATTAAATGCATGAATAAAAAATCTTCTCCTACCTGCACACCTAATCGTCGATGATCAGGTGCTGTATTTTTTCCTTCTGATCTAAAAGTTTTTTCTGCAATTTCTTTTTGAAATTCACGCAACTGATGCCGACGTGCGGTTTTTTTTATCCCTCTTTTATTTAGGGGATCAAATGGATTGAGGTCTTGCATCTTAAGCAGTGGGTCGTAAGTGACTAGCGATTTTCTGTAACAGTAATTTTGTATTCACAGGCTTGACGATGTAATCGCGTGCGCCTTGTCGTAAGCCCCAGATGCGATCTGTCTCTTGATTTTTACTGGTACAGATAATGATAGGTACATGTTCAGTTAAGGGATTGCGTGTGATTTCTCTGGTTGTCTGAAAGCCGTTTTGACCTGGCATGACAACATCCATCAAGATCAAGTCTGGTACATGGGTGCGAATATGTTCGATCGCATCTTCACCATTCTCAGCCGTTAGTACGGCATAACCATTTGATGTGAGTAATTCAGATAAAAAAAATCGTTCAGTAGGTGAATCATCGACGATCAGAATTTTTTGCATGGCCATAAATTTTATTCAATGAAAAATTAGAGTGCACTCACGCTTACTTGCGCATGCGCTAAATGGGCAGCAACTGTTTTTAATAAACTATCTTTTGTGAATGGCTTAGTGAGATAAGCATTAGCGCCGACTAAAACGCCACGTGCGCGATCGAACACGCCATCTTTTGAAGACAGCATGACAACGGGGATATGTTGGAAGCGAGAGTTATGCCTGACCAAACTACAGATCTGATAACCATCTAATCTGGGCATGAGGACATCACATAAAATCAAGGCCGGTGCATGCTCCATGATTTTTGCTATGCCCTCAAATCCATCTTCGGCAAACACTACCGAATAACCAGATTGAGCGAGGAAAATTTCAGCGGATCGTCTTATCGTGCTGCTGTCATCAACAACCAGAATAGGCGACGCGGTCCGCCCTTGCGTTACATCCATTGCGCCACCCGTTTAACGTTGCAGGGAATCGGGCGCAACTGTAACAAAAAGAGAAACTATTTAAAATATTGGCAACATCAAATTTTATGTCTGTCGTTAATTTGGCGACAAATTTGAGGTGTACCTAAAGATTAGCCCTAGAAAACGGGCTAGTTGAGTGATATGTTATTTAGATAGCAACCATCTCAAAATCTTCTTTGCGTGCGCCGCATTCTGGGCAAGTCCAGTTCATAGGAACATCGTCCCAACGGGTGCCAGCAGCAATGCCTTCTTCTGGTAAACCAGCGGCTTCATCATAGACCCAGCCACAAATCAGGCACATCCATGTTTTGAATTCCTGTTCAGTTGTCTTGTTATCGCTCACAGCACTGCCCTTCAAGTAAAATGCAAAGTGGTCTATCTTAATCTAGTCCTTGTGCAAAACCAAACTTACCCTCTTGTTCTGACATTCGGACTGACTGATCCTGTAGGCGCGATCGGTATTCAGGCTGATCTTGCCGCTTTTGCAGGCATGGGTTGCCATGGTTTGTCCGTCATCACAGCTATCTCGATTGGCGATACTACCGGTATCGAAGATGTACAAGCAATGGATCCTGACTGGGTCGCAGATCAAGCACGTGTGCTACTCGAGGATATGCCCGTCTCTGCTTTTAAAGTCGGCTACACAGGTGGGGTAGAAACCATTGCTGTGATTGCAGAAATCGTCTCTGATTATCCCGAAGTACCACTAGTATTAGATCCTTTTTCAACTGCGCTCGCAGATTCGGATGTGGATGAAGAAATCTTAATTGCCTTACGCGAGTTATTGATTCCACAAACAACATTGTTGATACTGTCCGTTGATGAGTTAGCCAAACTTGCAGAAACTTGGCGTGATCCTAGCGATGAATCCATGCTGGAAATCGATGTGATGCATTTAATTCAACAGGGTTGTGAATTTATTATGGTCACTGGCACACCTGCTGAAAAACAAGAAATCACAAATACGTTGTTTAGTGTTGATGGCATAATCCAAACAAATAGCAAAACGCGTTTGGCAGGTGCATTTGTAGGTGCAGGTAACACGATCTCTGCCGCTGTTGCAGCAACACTGGCAAATGGAATCACCACACCAGAAGCTGTGATCGAAGCTGAAGAATATACTGCTGCTGCATTAACGCATGCGCAACGACTAGGTATGGGTAAGTTAATACCAGATCGTTTTTTTTGGGCGCGCGATGTTAGCCTTAAAAGCTAATATGTTGTTGCAATAACTGATGAATATAAAAAATAAGTAAACGCTGCATGCCTGTCACAATAAACAAGATTTCAAGCACTCAACCTTAGTCAACAATACATCAATAAAAATGTCGAATAACGAAACCTTATTTACACGCGCACAAAAAAGTACACCTGGCGGTGTTAACTCTCCCGTGCGAGCTTTTCGCTCAGTTGGCGGTACACCACGTTTTATCAAAAAGGCAGAAGGTCCTTATTTTTGGGATGCTGATGATAAGCGCTACATTGATTACATAGGTTCATGGGGCCCAGCGATTGTTGGTCACACTCATCCTAAAGTTGTGAAAGCTGTGCAAGACGCAGTAACAAAAGGGCTGAGTTTTGGTGCGCCCACCGAAGGTGAAATTTTAATGGCAGAAAAAATCTGCCAATTAGTTCCTTCGATTGAACAAGTCAGACTGGTTTCATCCGGCACAGAAGCTGCAATGAGTGCGCTACGTTTAGCGCGTGGCGCTACTGGTCGCGACACAGTGATTAAATTTGAAGGCTGTTATCACGGTCATGCTGATTCTTTATTAGTTAAAGCTGGCAGTGGACTACTGACCTTTGGTAATCCAACTTCTTCCGGAGTACCAGCTGATTTTGCTAAGCACACCATGGTGCTCGACTATAACAATTGCGAACAATTAGAAGAAGTTTTTAAATCTAAAGGTTCCACTATTGCTTGTGTCATCGTTGAACCTGTTGCCGGCAATATGAATTTATTACCTGCTTCACTAGAATTTTTACAAACCATGCGTCGTTTATGTACGCAGCATGGCGCTTTGTTATTGTTTGATGAAGTGATGTCAGGATTTCGTGTTGCACTAGGTGGCGCGCAATCAATTTATGGCGTTACGCCTGATATGACAGTGCTCGGTAAAGTCATAGGCGGTGGACTACCTGTTGCTGCTTTTGGTGGGCGTGCAGATTTAATGCAGCATTTAGCACCTATCGGTGGTGTGTATCAAGCAGGTACCTTATCTGGCAATCCGGTTGCGGTTGCAGCAGGTATGGCGACTTTAGAAATTATTCAACAACCTGGTTTTTATGAATCACTCACTAAGCAGACTAAAAAACTCACTGATGGTTTAAGTACTGTCGCTAAAGAAGTGGGCATAGATTTTTGTGCAAATGCTGTAGGCGGTATGTTTGGTATTTATTTCACGCAGTCAGTACCAACTAATTATGCAGAGATGATGGAATGCGATAAGAATCGCTTTAATACTTTCTTCCACTTGATGTTAGATCGTGGTGTGTATCTCGCACCTTCTGCATTTGAAGCAGGTTTCGTCTCTGCGCAACATGATGATGCCATCATCAATGAAACTTTACGCTGTGCGCGTGAGGCATTTACTCAAGTCGCTGCTTAATAAAACGCTGCTCCCAAAAAAAATGGTGGATGACGTAGCAACGTCATCCACCATTTTTTACTTATACGCTGAAGTTTATTACTTCAACCATCCTCGGTGACGGAAATACCAGAATGGTGTAATTGCACTCGCCACCATCAGCAATAAAGCAAAGGGATAACCCCAGCTCCAATCTAATTCAGGCAACCAGCGGAAATTCATACCGTAAATACTCGCAATCAAGGTAGGCGGTAAAAATGCGACCGACGCTACAGAAAATATTTTAATAATTTTATTCTGATTAATATTGATGAAACCTACGGTTGCATCCATCAAGAAGTTAATCTTATCGAATAAAAAAGCAGTGTGACCATCGAGTGATTCAATATCACGCAAGATCTGCCGTGCATCATCAAATTGATCCGCACTAAATAAACGTCCTCGCATCATAAAACTCACTGCGCGACGAGTATCCATCATATTACGTCGTATACGACCATTTAAATCTTCTTCTCGCGCCATAGCATTCAGTAAGTCTGCTGCATCTTGGTCACTTACGTCTTTCTGTAATACGCTATGACTGACTTCTTCCAGATTTTGATAAATTCCTTCTAATGCGTCAGCTGAATACTCAACATCAGTTGCATATAAATCTAATAGCACGTCTTTAAAATCACCAATCGAACCTGGACGCGAACGTGCACGCATACGCACTAAACGAAATACTGGCAAATCATCATTATGCATAGAGAACAACAGATTTTTAGCCAATATAAATGCCACCGTCACGACGCGGGATTTATCATCTTCTACTTCTAGCAAGAAGTCTGAACGTAAATGTAAGTCGCCGTTATCGGCTTCGTAATAACGTGCTGATGCTTCGATATCTTTGACTTCATCTTCATCCGGCAAGGTCACGCCATAGATACTACGTACCCAATCACGTTCTTCATCGGTAGGATCAGTTAAGTCAACCCAAATAGGCGCGGCGCGTTCAAGATCAGTTCTGGTCTCGATATTGACCTGACTGAGTCGTCCACCTTGCAATACAAATACATTAATCATGGGCTCTCCTGGCCGTAACTTGTACGGCTTGAACTGCGAAATTAATTCATCAGTTAATCATTTTCAGGGGGCGCAACAACGATGTTGCATGCGCCTGCTCACCATGCGCAGTGAGAGGCGCCCAGATCGACTAGAAGAGGGAAGGACTCTCACCGAGGCCGTTGTAAGACGACTGGTGATGGTATAAGGGACTACCCAAGTGGGGTCTCCGGTAACAAAAACAGCGCAAGTTTACTTTCATAGAGAAGATGAGGCAAGCAAGAATCCAAACAAACAGGCTTGTATGACTAACTCTTAAGGCAAATCTGCACTATTCATACGCTGCATGATCAATGCGGCACGACGATTCAGATAATTAGAATCTAAATGGCGACCAAAATAACGTGGATTCGGCAACATCACAGCTAAACGTGCTGCTTCTTGAGGGCCTAGTGCTGCAGCTGGGACAGCAAAATAACGACGTGCTGCTGCTTCAGCACCAAACACACCATTACCCCACTCGACCACATTTAAATAGATTTCAAAGATGCGTCGCTTATCCATCATCATTTCGAGCATGAAAGTAATCATCATCTCTTCAGCTTTACGAAAATAACTACGTTCACCTGAAAGAAAAAGATTTTTTGCTAGCTGTTGGGTAATGGTTGAACCACCCGAGACGATCTTGCCTTTTTTTGCATTCTTTACATAGGCCTTTTGTAAAGCATCCCAATCTACACCTTCATGCTCTGCAAAATTTGCATCTTCGGAAGCAATGATGGCACGCTTTAGATTATTTGAAATACGATTATAAGGAACCCACTGATGCTGTAATTTTGTTTCCGGTTTTTTTTGTTGTAAGCGTTCTAGTTGGGTACGCATAAATGCAGTCGAGGTCGGATTATGATCAACCCACCACCATATGTGGAGCAAATACCAAAACTGCACTAAGACGACTAATGCAATCGGAAAACCCAACACTAATAAAATAATTTTTTTCTTCATCAGGGATGCGTTAACTGTGATCGTAATAATGCATAAACAGGCGCTGTATCTGGACGCACACCACGCCACAGCTCAAAAGATTCAGCCGCTTGCTCAACTAACATACCGAGTCCATCACGCACAGTCGCTTTTTTCTCTGCAGCCCATTGCATGAAAGGTGTAGGTGTTGCGCCATACATCATGTCGTATATAAAACTTTTTCCATTAAATAAGGACGATGAAATATTTGGCAAACCATCCGACAAGCTAGCCGAAGTAGCATTAATTACGATATCAAACTCACCCGACAAGTCAGCAAAACTACTCGCACTCAAAGCGACTGAATGACCATGAAACTGCGTAAGTAAATCTTGCGCCTTTTGCACTGTGCGATTCGCTATCACTAACTCTGCAGGCAATTCTGAAAGCAAGGGCAAGATCACACCACGAGCAGCACCACCGGCACCTAATAATAAAATCCTACTACCTTGCAGTGATACACCTGCATTGACGACGATATCACGCACTAAGCCAACACCATCCGTGTTGTCACCCAAAATTTTATCGCCTTCAAATTTAAGTGTATTAACAGCACCAGCAGCACGCGCACGTGGCGTTAAGTCAGTGGCGATGTTGTAAGCATCTAACTTAAATGGCAAGGTGACATTCGCTCCACGTACACCACTCGCAACTAAGTTTTTTATAGCAGCTTCAAATCCATCAAGTGCAACTAACAAACGTTCATAAGCAAGTGCTTGCTGCGTTTGCAAAGCAAATTGTGTATGAATAGCGGGAGACTTGCTATGCTCTATAGGATTACCTATGACCACATAGCGATCTTGTGTTGGATTCAATTCGCATCCTTTTGATTGGTGGTGGTGAGCACATCATCTTTAGAAAAAGAAAAGCGCGTCACAATTTCCCACACACGGGTTTTACCTTGCGCATTAATCTCGGGTGGTAAGGTAGTAAAAGGTGCTGCACTACGCACAATCGCTAACGCTGCATTATCTAAAACAGGATTACCTGAGCTACGTTCAACTCTTGGACCACCTTCTACCAAATACAAAGACCCATCTTGAAAGAT
>CAMCXB010000019.1 GCA_945883145.1 Bordetella parapertussis
AACCTGTGCATGGCTCTGCACCTGATATTGCTGGCAAAGGCTTAGCTAATCCGATCGGACAAATTTGGTGTGGCGCCATGATGTTGGAGCATTTTGGTTATCACGAGGCGGGCGCAGCGATTGTTCATGCAATTGAGACTACTTTGGCAGCCGGTCCTAAACTTGCTCCCTTTACTGCCGATATGGGAGGTAAGGCCAGTACGACGGATTTAGGACGGGCGATTGCTGCTGCAATTTAGGCAACTTGCCTGTCTATTAATCTTTTTTCTGACCAGTCTTTGATGAAGTGAGTAGAAAGTTTACAATTAAGAAAATTAACAAAAGAGCATTTTCTATCAGAATTTTGTTTAATTAGAAGTGCTAACACCTTAATTCTCTTGCGATTTTTTTCTATTTTGCTACACTTCATGTCAAATTTAAATCACGGCAGGGCTGGGAGAAAACAGATGCGACGTTTTACGCGCGGGTTATGGGTTTCATTTTTGTTAGCAATTATTGTTACTCCTGCATCTATCGTTGTTGCTGCGACCACATCTCTTACAGATGCTAAGTCGCACTCAAAAGTACATGGTAAAAAAGCAAGCTCTAGTAAAGTTGCTAAGTCCAAAGCTACTAAGTCTAAAGCTGCCAATAAAATCATCCTTAAACACACCTCGGGTGCGGCCAAGCTGTCGCCCGCTGCATTAAAGCGCAAAGGTGGTTTTCATCGTGTGGCCTATGCCACTGCATTGTCTGGTGTCCCTCCATTAATGAGTGCAGGCGATCTGGCTGGGTTAAGCCTGACACGTGATCCACTTGATCTGAAATCCAATGTAGCTTTGGTATTAGATCAACGCAGCAATGAAGTTTTATTTGAAAAAAATGCTGCTGTGGCTTTGCCGATTGCATCCATCACTAAATTGATGACTAGTCTGGTAGTAGTGGAAGCAGGCCAAGATTTAGAAGAGCAATTGCTCGTGACTGAAGATGATATTGATCGTGAAAAATTCAGTCATTCACGTTTGCGGGTTGGTTCTCAGTTAAGTCGTTCTAACATGTTGCATATTGCATTAATGAGTTCTGAAAATCGTGCTGCTTCTTCATTGGGTCGTCATTATCCTGGTGGCTTATCTGCATTTGTACAAGCAATGAATGCGAAAGCACGTGAATTAGGTATGGTGAATTCGCGCTTTGCAGATTCCACGGGTCTCTCTAGTACTAATGTGTCTAGTGCGCGTGATTTAGCTAAGTTGGTGATTGCAGCGCATAAGCATCCTTTGATTCGTCAATATTCAACTGATAGTCGTTATGCAGTTGATCCCGGTGGTCGTATGCTGCAATACCGTAATTCAAATGGTTTAATTGAAAATCCTGAATGGGAAATCGGTCTGCAAAAAACAGGATATATTTCTGAAGCAGGTCGTTGTTTAGTTATGCAAGTGAATATCGCTGATCGTCCTATCGTAATGATATTTTTAGATGCTAAGAGTAAGCAATCACGTTTAGCAGATGCTGATCGTATTCGTAAATGGTTAGAGAACCGAGGTACTGCAGCGATGTCTGTGTCATCGTCTCCTCGCAGTTAAATTGAATGACCATAAAAAAAGCGAACTAAGGTTCGCTTTTTTTATGGTCGGATACATATTTTATTGGGGTGATTAGCGTAGCGTAATTGTCCGTATCTTAATTTATTACACTCAATTTTTCGGATGGTTACGCTACGCTAACCATCCCTACAACTTCAATTAACAACCGCATTCTCGTAGGGACGATTAGCGTAGCGTAATCGTCCGCAACAATCAGTCATCACGCTTCAATTTCTGATCGATATCCCAATAACGATGAAATTTTCTCTGCGGTGTGCATTAATTCTTCCAGCCATTCATCGCTAAGCCTTTCTGCTGGCGCTGAAATCGAAAGACCTGCTATGAGTTCACCAGAGTCATCTCGTATGCCTGCAGCCATACAGCGTACGCCTAATTCCAATTCTTCATTGTCTCTAGCATAGCCACGTGAACGAACGAGAGATAACTCTCTTTCTAATTTATTTAAATCCGTAATAGAGTTTTTATTGTTACCACTGAGCCCAGTACGCGTTGCATAAGCACGAACTGATTTTTGGTCATCTACTGATAAAAATAATTTTCCTATTGAAGTCAGATGTAAAGGAGCGCGTCCACCTATGGCACGCACCACTTGCATGCCTGAACGTTCAGAGAACGCACGTTCTATATATACAATTTCATCGCCCTGACGCACAGACAGATTCACAGGCTGCTGTGTTTTTCTATGCAGGGTTTGCATAGATTCGAGCGAAGCTTCACGCACATTCAAGCGACTTTTTACGATGTTACCTAGCTCGAGTAAGCGCATACCGAGTCGATAATTACCCGGTTCTGATCGATCAACAAATCGTTTACTCACCATATCGTTCAATATGCGGTGAGCAGTTGAAGGATGCAGGCCTGTTACCTTTGCAAGTTCTTTTAGACTGACAGGATCGGGATACTGAGCTAAGGCATCCAAGAGGGTGATCATACGTTCAATCACTTGAATGGAGGTTTTATCGTTTTGACTGATGGGATCGGATTTCATGATGCGCTTTGTGCAATGCAATAAATACTTTATACCACAATGTGAAAAGTTATCACAAGTGCGTTTAATGGTGAAACCGTTCGCAATGTGAAATTTTTTTCATGTCAGCCATCTATGCTATTGACCACCTTATACGGGGATAATTCCATCTGCACTTTCACGCTTTGAACGAGGATAGTTATGCGGGTAGGATTGTTGGTGACTTGTCTGGTCGATGTCATGCGACCTGAAATTGGTTTTTCTACGATCAAGCTATTAGAAGCAGCGGGTTGTGAAGTGGTGGCGCCTGAAAGCCAGACCTGTTGTGGTCAACCTGCATATAGCGCAGGTAATCGTGATGCAGCGCGTGCCTTATCAGAAAAATTTTTAGATGAGTTTGAAGGATTTGATTACATCGTCATACCTTCAGGTTCTTGTGGTGGCATGGTGAAAACCCATTATGAAGATGCTTTAGCAGGTCATCCACAACTCCTACAGCGCTTTGCAGCAGTCAAGCCGCGTGTTTATGAGCTCACAGATTTTCTGTCCACAGTGGTGAAGCTAAAGAATTTACCGACTGCTCAGGCTGATAGCTTTAAAGGCAAAATTACTTATCATGATTCTTGCTGTGGTTTGCGCGAATTGGGTGTGCAACAACAACCGCGTGCATTATTGACGCAACGACTCGGTGTAGAGCTAACAGAAATGAAAGATGCACGTGCTTGCTGTGGCTTTGGTGGTTCTTTTGCAGTGAAGTATGGTGATATCTCTGCAGCTATCGTCGATGAGAAATGTGAAAACATTCACAACTCCCATGCAGATGCTGTGGTGTTAGGTGATTTGGGTTGTATGTTGAATATAGAAGGACGTCTGCGTCGTACAGGCGATCACACCACACGCGTCTTGCATGTGGCCCAAGTATTAGCAGGAGACGCTTGATGCAAATTCAATCGATGCACTTTAAAGCTAGAGCAGGTCAGAAGCTAGCTGATCTCAGGTTGCAGCAAAATTTAAAAAAGCTGTCGACTAAATTTGTCACAGGTCGTGCAAGCGCAATTGCTGAGTTAGATGATTTTGAAGCGACACGTGATGCAGCGGCTGATCGACGTACGCGTGCAATTGAAAATCTCGATGTCTGGCTAAGTACGTTTGAAAAAGAAGCCATACGTCGTGGTGCGACAGTGTTGTATGCAGAGACAGCGGAAGATGCTTCACGATTAGTGGTGGAAATCGCGCGCAAGCATGAAGTCAAAAAAGTCATTAAATCGAAATCCATGGTGTCGGAAGAAATGGCGTTGAATAGCGCGCTAGAGGCTGCTGGTATTACGCCGATTGAAACCGATTTAGGTGAATATATTTTGCAGATTAATGATAATGAGCCACCGTCTCATATCATCGCGCCAGTCATACACAAAGATAAAGAAGAGATTGCAGAATTATTTGCGCGTGTACATAAAAAACCTCTGTTGACCGACATTCCAGAAATGACACGCGAAGCACGTGAAGTACTACGCGCCCATTTTCTTTCTGCTGATATGGGTGTCACAGGCGGTAATTTTATTATTGCTGAATCAGGATCCGTTGCGGTTGTGACTAACGAAGGCAATGAAGGTATGTGTACCGTGATGCCACCTAAGGTACATGTGGTGGTGACAGGTATAGAAAAAGTATTACCTACTTTATCGGATTTAGCGACCATCATGCGTTTGTTGCCGCGCTCTGCAACAGGTCAATCTATTTCCAATTATTTTTCTTTGTTGACGGGTCCTCGTGCACAGGGTGAACAAGATGGTCCTGAGCATATGTATTTTGTTTTGGTGGATGCAGGTCGTACCAGTTTAGTTGGAACAGAATTTGAAGAGATGCTGCGTTGTATACGTTGTGGTGCTTGTATGAATCACTGCCCTGTCTATCAAAAAATTGGTGGTCATAGTTATGGTTGGGTTTATCCAGGTCCTATGGGTAGTGTGCTGACACCTTCTTATGTGGGTGTGGAAAATGCCATGGATTTACCGCAAGCTTCTACCTTGTGTGGTGAGTGTCATGTAGTGTGCCCAGTAAAAATTCCTTTGCCTGATTTATTGCGTAAGCTAAGAGAAAAGCAATTCAAAAAAGGTTTACGTCCTGTGTTTGAATATGTGGCTTTTGGTGTGTGGGCTTTTGTAGCAAAACGACCTAAGCTGTATCGTCTGGCTACGCAAATTGCTACAAGGCTCATGCGTGCAATGGGTAATGAAAAAGGTTTGATTGCAACGCTACCTTTGGCAGCTGGATGGACAGAGCATAGAGATATGCCTGTACCTGCAGGTAAAACCTTTAGAGAGCTGAATAAACATCGATAAATAATTAAGCTGTAATGCGTTCAGCTTTAATTTATTAGACTGTTAAATTAATCGGGCTGTATAGATGAAGCGATCATCTCTGTAGCCCGATTTTTTATTGCGTCAAACTGATCTTATGAATAAATTTACTGACCAGGATTAGTAAATTCAGCGTGAATCGCATTGATCGCTTTCACGACTTCATCGGATAGCTTAATTGAATAAGCATCAATATTCGCTTTCAACTGATCTAGATTGGTTGCGCCTATGATGGTGGAAGCTACAAACCAACGTGTATAACACCATGCGAGTGAGAGTTCAGTCACGGTCATGTTATGCGCTTTGGCTAATTCCATATAACGCTTGGTTGCCTCGATCACACGTGGACGCAAATAACGTGGACTCCAGTTAGGTGGGAAGATACTTAAACGACCTTTCGCTTGTGGATCATTAATGTATTTGCCAGTTAATTGACCGAAGGCGAGTGGACTGTAAGCTAAGAGTCCGATATCTTCGCGATAGCATGATTCATCTAAGCCGCTTTCAAAGCTACGGTTAGCTAGGTGGTAGCAATTTTGTATAGAGACGATACGTGGCAGTTCTTCAGTCTGTGCAAGATAAACATATTCTGAAATACCCCATGCACTTTCATTCGATACACCGATGTAACGAATCTTGCCTTCATCAATTAAGTCATACAGAACACCGAGTGTTTCTTCTATGCTGATCGCAGGGCGTTCTTGATCGGGATTGAAAAATAATTGCCCAAAGATAGGCACATTACGACTTGGCCAATGTAATTGATATAAATCGATATAGTCTGTTTGTAAGCGACGCAAACTACCTTCAACTGCTTCGCGTATATTTTTTTCATCAAAATTATTTTGTCCGTTGCGCACCCAAGTCATGGCTTTCGATGGGCCCGCAATTTTTGTCGCCAACACTACGTCTTGACGCTTGCTAGATTTTTTCAGCCATGTGCCAATAATGCGTTCCGTAGCGCCTGTCGTTTCTGAGCGTGGCATGACGGGATACATTTCAGCGGTATCAATGAAATTAATGCCGCGCTCAAGTGCATAATCAAGTTGTGCATGACCTTGCGCTTCATTGTTTTGCTCACCAAAGGTCATGGTGCCAAGACAGATTTTGGATACTTCTAGATCGCTACTGCCTAAATATATTTTTTCCATTTTCATCTCTCACTGATTATTATTGTCCTTCAGTGTGCAGCAAGCGCTGCAGCACATTCCTTAATGAGTGCTGGTCCACGATAAATCAAACCAGTGTACAACTGAACAAGTGCTGCCCCTGCAGCTATTTTTGCTTTTGCATCTGTGCCGGAAAGTATGCCACCTACACCAATGATAGGTATGTCATTACCTAATTCTTTTTTTAGACAAGCTATCACATGATTCGATGCATCAAATACAGGGGCGCCGGATAAGCCTCCCATTTCTTTTGCATGCTGCATGCCTTGCACTGCAGTTCGTGAAATAGTGGTGTTGGTTGCAATCACGGCTTCTATGCGATGGCGAATCAGTGCATCTGCAATTGTTTTAATTTGTTCTGCATCGAGATCCGGCGCAATTTTTAAAGCAATTGGAACATGACGTTGATGTTGATCAGTCAGTTCTGCTTGTGTGCGTTTCAATCCAGAGAGTAGTGTATCGAGTTCAGAGGCATCTTGTAGTTGACGTAAATTTTTTGTGTTGGGTGATGAGATATTGATGGTCACATAAGACGCATAGGAATACACTTTTTTTAAGCAGTGCACATAATCATCAAGTGCACGTTCCATAGGCGTGTCTGCATTCTTACCAATATTTAGACCCAAGATGCCTATTTTGTTTTGATAAAAACGTGAGGCTTGTACATTTTTTACAAACGCATCCACACCATGATTGTTAAATCCCATGCGATTGATTAAAGCCTGTGCTTGCGGCAAACGAAACATGCGAGGCAGTGGATTACCAGGTTGCGCGCGTGGTGTCACGGTACCGATTTCTATGAATCCAAAACCAAGTGCGGCAAGACCATCAATATAAGCGCCGTCTTTATCTAAACCTGCAGCTAAGCCCACTGCATTAGGAAAAGTAATACCCATTACCTTAACGGGTGTGTCTGCAGGCTTAGCGTAATGACGCAACAAACTCATTTGCGCAGCACGTTGTAATGCTGGCAAAGTCAGGTTATGCGCAGTTTCCGGATCAAGCGAGAACAGTAGCGGGCGCGTTAGGGCGTAGAGAAATTTTTCAGACACAATGCGAGCAAAATAAACTGATAAGACTTATTTTACCCTGCTATGAGAAATGTTCGTCAGGTAGTGAATGCGAATTAAATCAATTCCCATTCGCCGCGACGTAATGCTTCTATGGGTTTGAAGTTAGTTTTATACGCCATTTTTTCGCTATGCTCTATCCAATAACCTAGATAGACATAAGGAATATTGAGTTGTTTGGCTTGTTCGATTTGCCATAAGACGTTGTAAGTACCGAAACTTGTTTTAGGGCAGTCGGGGTCATAAAAAGTATAGACAGAAGAGAGTCCATCATTAAGCACATCAATGATGCTCACCATTCTTAATTGGCCATCTGGTTCACGAAATTCAACTAGACGTGTATTGACTTTGCTTTGCAATAAAAATTGCGCGTACTGATCACGACTATCATTATCCATACCGCCACCAGCATGACGTGCAGCTTGATAGCGCAGATAGAGTTCATAATGTTCATGGTCGTAAGCTAAACGTGTGACCCAAGTAGATAAGTTTTGATGTTGATTCCATGCGCGACGCTGACTGCGTGTCGGAGTAAATAATCGGGTATCAACCCGCACTGGTGTGCAGGCCTGACAACCATCACAGTAAGGTCGATAAGTAAAAATACCGCTGCGACGAAAACCATTTCTGACTAATTCTGAATACACATCAGCATTAATTAAATGCGATGGCGTGGCAACTTGTGAACGAGCTTGTTTCCCTTCAAGATAACTGCAAGGATAAGGCGCCGTTGCATAGAACTGCAAGGCTGAAAATGGCAGGTCCTGAAGATGCGTCATGTGTGCTTGAGCGGATCGGCTATCAATTAAGGTAATTTACACTGATCGCAGGGATTAATGCAAAGCTTGTTTTAGTCACTTCCATCAAACAGCGCTCGCGGTCGCCAGTCTATGATGTCAGGTTCATTTATTGCGCGCTGTATGTGTTCAATAAAGTCAGATCTAGGTAGGCTTCTGCCGCCGAGTGAGGCTAAGTGAGAAGTCTCTTGCTGACAATCTATCATCGCCACGCTATGGTACTTCAGAAAGTGCACTAAATAGGCTAACGCGACCTTGGATCCATCCGTAACGTGCGTAAACATGGATTCGCCAAAGAACATATGTCCCAAGCACAAGCCATAAGCACCCGCTACGAGTTGGTTATTTAGCCATAGCTCGGTGGAGTGAGCATAGCCTTGTAGATGCAAGGCGCTATAACCTGCAATGATGTCCTCCGAAATCCAAGTTCCCTCGCCTTGTTTACGTTTGCCTGCGCATGCGCGCATGACATCGGGGAAGGCAGTGTCGAAACGGACTTGCCAAGGCCCTTGCGATTGCATGCTTTTATGGACTTTTTTTAGGATTTTTTTCAGGCTATGCGATATCGTGAATTCTTCGGTGTACAGCACCATGCGTGGATCGGTGCTCCACCAAAGAATGGGCTGATCTTCAGAAAACCAAGGGAAAATGCCTTTTCGATAAGCATCGAGCAGGCGGGTGGGCGACAGATCTGCGCCTGCTGCTAATAATCCTGCCGCACCATCTTCCTCCGTCAGAGCATCATCGACCGGAGGAAAAGGTGTATCGCGCTCCAACCAAGGAATCATGAAAAATCACCAATTAATCGCATAGTTCGCACTTTTATAGTGCGTATTTTTTGCGTGAAGATAGCCAATTTAAAAATAGCTTTATAAATCAATAAACTAATATTTGCACCAAAACGGTATAGATTTTGCTTTAGGGAATCATCAATTATAAATTTTGCACATAATTTGGGAGATTTTCATGGATTCTTTCCGTACCGGAGCCGATGCTGTCTTTATTTTGCTTGGCGCCATCATGATTTTAGCGATGCATGCTGGCTTCGCTTTTCTTGAGTTGGGTACTGTACGCAAGAAAAATCAGGTCAATGCGCTAGTCAAAATATTAGTCGATTTTGCTGTCTCAACCATTGCCTATTTTTTCGTGGGCTATTGGATTGCCTACGGTGTGAATTTTTTCGGCAGCACTGAAGTCATGATGGAGAAAAGCGGCTTTGAGTTGGTGAAGTTTTTCTTCTTGCTGACTTTTGCTGCTGCTATTCCTGCCATTATTTCTGGCGGGATTGCTGAACGTGCACGCTTTCATCCCCAGCTCGCAGCAACGGCATTACTGGTAGGTTTGGTGTATCCATTGTTTGAAGGCATCGCATGGAATCAGCGCTTTGGATTTCAAGCATTTTTAGAGGCAAGCTTTGGCGCACCTTTTCATGACTTTGCGGGTTCAGTGGTCGTGCATGCAGTCGGTGGTTGGGCTGCATTACCCGCAGTGATTTTATTAGGTGCACGTCGAGGGCGTTACACCAAGGATGGCAATGTAGCTGCGCATCCACCATCCAGTATTCCTTTCTTAGCATTAGGTGCTTGGATACTCACAGTAGGTTGGTTTGGCTTTAATGTTATGAGTTCGCAAACACTAGACAAGATGAACGGGTTGGTAGCAGTGAATTCATTGATGGCGATGGTAGGTGGAACACTAGTCGCTGTGATCATGGGTAAGAATGATCCGGGCTTTGCTTATAACGGTCCTTTAGCGGGATTGGTTGCGGTATGTGCTGGCTCAGATTTAATGCATCCCTTAGCAGCACTGATCACCGGTGGTGTGGCGGGTTATATTTTTGTCTGGATGTTTACCCTGACACAGAATCGTTGGAAGATTGATGATGTCCTAGGTGTATGGCCATTACACGGTTTGTGTGGTGCTTGGGGTGGGCTTGCTGCAGGTATCTTTGGCTATAAAGAATTAGGTGGTTTAGGGGGTGTTTCATTCTGGTCGCAATTAATGGGTACTGCATTAGGTATTACGATTGCAGTGGTGGGTGGATTGGTCATTTACGGTGTACTGAAAAAAACCGTAGGTATTCGTCTTGATCCTGAAGAAGAATATGAAGGTGCAGATTTATCTGTACATAGAATTTCAGCTACACCTGAACGTGAAGTGAGTTGGTAAGTGTGAGTTGGTAAGTGTGATCTGAGCTATGGCAAGTTTGTAGCTAAATTTATAGCTAAGTCTGTAAGACTATGTTTTATGACTGCGCATAGGTTTTGTTATGTCCAGTGAATGAAAGCCAAATTCGCCTCCAGTTCTACTTGCTGCTAAATCACTAAAGAAAAATTTTAATGTATGCGACACAGTAGGAAATGCTAATTCATCCCAAGGGATTTCTGATTCTGTAAACAGTTTTACTTCTAGACTTTCTGTACCTGCTGCGTAATTAATATCAAGTAAACGTGCACGATAAAACAAATGTACTTGATGCACGTGTGCGACGTTCAATAAGCTAAAGAGTGCTTGCATTTCAATACGTGCGCCAGCTTCTTCCATGGTTTCACGTTCTGCAGCTTCTGCAGTTGTTTCATTATTTTCCATGAAGCCCGCAGGCAGAGTCCAATATCCATAGCGTGGTTCAATTGCACGTCTGCATAGCAAGACTTGTGCTTCTTTGCCTTGGTCCCAAAGCGGAATAGCACCGACCACAACTTTTGGGTTTTGATAATGAATGATGCCGCATTGCTCACATACATAACGTTCACGCGTGTCATCTTTGGGTATTTGCACAGATACTGGATGTGCGCAGTCAGAGCAATATTTCATAGAGTGTGAAAAGCCTGAAACATTCATGTAACAGTACATTTTTAAGATTAACCAGTGTAACACTGTGATAAAGCTTGAATTGGATTTGCAATGCGCAGGGATACACTGTATATTTCGCACCTTCAGACGCGGGGTGGAGCAGTCTGGCAGCTCGTCGGGCTCATAACCCGAAGGTCACAGGTTCAAATCCTGTCCCCGCAACCAGTTATTAAAAATAAATCCCTAGTATTAGACGTGCAAGGGATTTGTTTTTTGAAATGCAATAACCTGAAACAGGCTTAAACATTGGTTTTCTATTTCCGTTGTTGCTGAATTGAGCTGGCATGATAACCATCATGTTGGTGTGTGGACTTATCAGTGTTAAGTTTCCACTTCATGACATTGTCCATGACTTGCTCTATAATTCGGCTTAGTGAAGGCCATAGTTGTGGTCCTATCCTGTTACAGCAGGAAAGCTTACCCAACCCCCTTTTTCAGTCTTATCAGTCTTAATTGCGCCAGCCCCCAAGAAAAATTTACTCCGCCGGGTGAGCTGGTTGAAAGCATCAACGACTTTTTCTGGCTATGCCGCATTTCATGATGCAGGCACTGATTAATCGATGCACACTGCAACCAACTAGTCTTACAAGAACCGGTGATGAATACTACTGAGGCGAAAAAAGTCCTCGAGACAGCACTTTTGTGCACTCATGAGGCGCTATCAATCAACGATCTGAAGAAGCTTTTAAACGGATCGGAAGAATTAATTGAAGATGCAATGGATGCCGATACCATCAAGACTATGCTTGAGGAATTGGTACATGATTGGTCTGAGCGAGGCGTAGAGCTGGTGCATCTATCTACCGGTTGGCGCTTTCAGAGTCGTCCTGAGATGAAAATATTTTTGGATCGTTTGAATCCAGAAAAGCCGCCAAAATATACAAGAGCGACTTTAGAAACTTTAGCAATTATTGCGTATCGTCAGCCAGTTACTCGAGGTGACATTGAAGATATTCGCGGTGTTGCCGTCAGTTCGCAAACGATTAAATTGTTAGAAGATAGAGGTTGGATCGATGCTATCGGTCATCGCGATGTGCCTGGACGACCAGCCTTGTTTGCAACCACCAAACATTTTTTAGATGATTTAGGTTTAACTTCATTAGATCAATTGCCGCCATTGCAGCAAATGGGGCAAGTTGACGGGCAAGGGCAAGCAGTATCTAACGTCAACGCAATGGAGCAAAATTTACAAGCGAGCTTGTTACAAGCCTCGATAGATTTTCCTGATGGTTCAGAAACAACATCAGATGATCATGCACACACAAATACTTCAGTAGCAATTGGTGAAGAAGCTAGCTCAGAGCATGAAGATCATGACGAAGAGCATGATGAAGAAGACCACGAAGATGAACACGAAAAAGACGATGTAACTGAACCTAACCAACCGCATCCACAAAGTACCAATGACCCAACCTAAGCCGAATGATTTTCCTGATCCCGCCAGTAGCACTGCTGAGGGTGGGAGCGAACATGTGCCGAATGATACTGAGCGTTCTCTAAGTAGCGAATCTGAAAAACGCAATGAATCTAAAGGTGCTCGACGTGGTTTGCGTGGTCCACGATCATTAAGGCGCTCGCGCAACCATAATCAGTTTGAAAAAAATCCGGTTGAGGCCAACTCAGAAACTGAGTCAGTTGAGACTAAGTCATCAACAGAGCAAAAAGTACAAGCAGTTCAAACAACACCAGCGACTTCAGGACCTCGATTTGGCGAGCATAAACCAAATAGAAATCCAAATAGAAATCCAAATCATCATCACAGCGGCAATCACTCCAACAACAACAAACGACCAACCGGTCGACCAGATCATCGCAAGCCACATGCTGCAGTGAATATGCATGGTGATGCGGATTCGGCATTTAGTTTTGTGACTTCGGATTCATATGATGAGCTCGCTGCTGCTGAAGATAAAGCAGAGTTCAATAAACCGCATCATCGTAATCACAAACCTGTTAGACGTGATTTAACTGCCGATGATGATGCACCTAAATTGCATAAAGTGTTGGCGGATGCAGGACTGGGTTCACGACGCGATATGGAAGAATTAATTATCGCAGGACGTGTTTCAGTCAATGGTGAGCCTGCTCATATTGGTCAGCGTATTTTGCCTGCTGATCAAGTTCGTATTAACGGTAAATTAATTCAAAGAAAAATCAGTAATAAGCCACCTCGCGTTTTGGTTTATCACAAGCCAGCAGGTGAAATTGTGAGTACCAGTGATCCTGAGGGACGTGCAACCGTGTTTGATCGTTTGCCAAGTATGAAGTCATCGAAATGGTTAGCTGTTGGACGACTTGACTTTAATACCGAAGGTTTATTACTCTTTACAACCTCGGGCGACTTAGCGAACAAACTCATGCACCCACGTTATGGCATTGAACGTGAATATGCAGTGCGTACCTTAGGTGAACTAGAAGAAGGTATGCGTCAAAAATTACTCGCCGGCGTAGAACTTGACGACGGTATAGCGCAATTTGCAAAAATCGCTGATGGTGGTGGTGAAGGTGTGAATCGTTGGTATCGCGTCGTGATCTCTGAAGGTCGTAATCGCGAAGTGCGTCGTATGTTTGAAGCAGTTGGTTTGACAGTGTCACGAATGATACGTACTCGATATGGTGTGATGACTTTGCCACCTGCGTTAAAGCGTGGTCGTTGGGAAGAGTTAGATGAACATGCAGTGCGTAGTCTGCTTGCGCAAAGTGGTTTAGAAAAAACTCCGAATGCACATAAAGGACAACCCGGTCGTCCAGGGCAAAAAGTTCCAGGCCGTCCAATCAATGGCAATTTGCGAGATGGTTATCGTGGAGCGGGTGCTGGCGCAGGTGCTGGAGTAGGGGCAGGACAGTGGCGTCCTGAGGGAGCGCCGAATCGTTCGGGCACCAATCCGAAACGACCTAGCCGTCCGCGTCAACCGGATCCACTGCAAACTTCTTTAGGTTTTCCGACCACTGGCACCGGAACTCGTACGCCAAGAACACAAGATGGACAGCGCCGTCGTAGCCCGCATTCTTCTGGTCCCTCAAATGACTGGTCAGCTGGTCAATTTAGCAATGGTAATGGGGCGAGACGTCGCTCAAGAGGTTGATTTTTCAAGAGATTTAATTTTGATAATAACTCTCGCAGGCAGTGCTTCCGCATTGCGGCATAAGGTCTTATCACATATAATGCGTGGCTAGATAAATAGTTGGCCTGAGCCCCCACGCGCCTTGTAGCGTTGGAGTCGAGTCAAGTATCAGGCAGGCAAATAAGAAAGATGGGCACTTGCCCATTTTTTTTTTCCTGAACAGATTGATGTTGTCGGTAGTTTGCAGCATGCATCGATAGCAAAACCTGATGGAGATATGTTGGTTTTATCCGTATTAATTGAAAAAACCGTAACCGGTATGGGTTATGAGTTGGTGGATTTCGAGCAAGCAGCGCGCGGATTGGTGCGGGTTTATATCGATCATCCTCCGGGTGAAGAGCTTTCCATCACAGTGGAAGATTGCGAGAAAGTGACGCATCAGCTTTTGCATGTGCTGACTGTGGAGAACGCAGCTTATGAGCGACTAGAAGTGTCGTCTCCAGGTTTGGAAAGGCCATTAAAGAAAATGTCGGATTACATCCGCTTTACAGGATGTGAAGTAACGGTGAAGTTGCGTATGGCTATGCCAAGTGCAGCTAACCGCAAATCATTTCAGGGTGTGTTGCATGCTCCCGAGGGCGATGTACTAAAGTTGGAATTTGAAGGTAAAGACGGGCCGGCGATGTTGGAATTTTCGTTGGCAGAAGTGGATAAGGCACGTTTAGTGCCTATAGTGAATTTCAGGAGTCGTAAATGAGTCGCGAAATTTTGATGCTGGTTGATGCGTTAGCGCGTGAGAAGAATGTCGACAAAGAAGTTGTATTTGGCGCGCTCGAGCATGCGTTGGCACAAGCCACCAAAAAACGCTACGAAGGTGAAGTAGATATTCGCGTTGCGATTGATCGCGACACGGGCGAATTCGAGTCTTTCAGACGTTGGCATGTGGTACCGGATGAAGCTGGTTTGCAATTACCGGATCAGGAAGTTTTGCTGTTCGAAGCAAAAGAACAGATCGATGACATAGAAGTCGATGATTACATCGAAGAAGTGATCGAGTCGGTTGATTTCGGTCGTCGCTTTGCACAAGATACGAAGCAAGTTGTCTTGCAGCGCATCCGTGATGCAGAACGCGAACAAATCTTGGCCGATTTTCTCGAGCGTGGTGACACGTTGGTTACTGGCACGATTAAGCGTATGGAACGTGGTGATGCCATCGTTGAATCAGGCAAGATTGAAGCGCGTTTGCCGCGTGATCAAATGATCCCGAAAGAAAATCTTCGTATCGGCGATCGTGTTCGTGCATTCATTTTAAGAATTGATAGAAACGCACGTGGTCCACAAGTGATTTTGTCGCGTACTTCACCAGAGTTCATCATGAAATTATTTGAACTCGAGGTTCCCGAGATAGAGCAAGGCCTGCTACAAATTAAATCTGCTGCACGTGATCCTGGTGTGCGCGCAAAAATCGCCGTTTATACCAGTGATAAACGCATCGATCCGATAGGTACTTGCGTTGGTATGCGCGGTTCACGTGTGCAAGGCGTTACAGGTGAGTTAGGTGGTGAACGTGTAGATATCGTTCTCTGGTCAGAAGATCCTGCGCAATTTGTGATTGGTGCACTGGCTCCAGCAAATGTGTCTTCAATTTTGGTTGATGAAGAAAAACATGCCATGGATGTAGTGGTAGATGAAGAAAATCTAGCGATTGCAATTGGTCGCGGTGGTCAAAATGTTCGTCTCGCTAGTGAGTTAACAGGCTGGCAAATCAACATCATGACCGCAGAAGAATCAGCTGATAAAGCCGCTTCTGAAACTGCCAGCATTCGTGTGTTGTTTATGGAGAAACTCGATGTTGACCAAGAAGTTGCCGACATCTTGTCACAAGAAGGTTTCTCTACCTTAGAGGAAATCGCGTATGTGCCTATCAATGAAATGCTAGAGATTGAAGCCTTTGATGAGGACACCGTGAATGAATTACGTAATCGTGCACGTGATGCCTTAGTCACTGAAGCTATCGCTTCCGAAGAAGGGCTAGAAGGTATGGAAGATGCCTTAGTCAACTTAGAAGGTATGGATCGTGTTACTGCCGGCAAACTAGGTTTAGCTGGTGTGAAAACAGTGGATGCTTTTGCTGCTTTAGCGTACGACGAATTTGGCGCAATTTTAGCTTTGTCTGCAGATCGTGCACGTCAGTTAATCGAAGGTGAATTCGACGATGTAACTGATGATGAAATGAAGATGATCGACGCAAAATATGATGATCATGCAAAAGCTCTGCAAGCTTGTGTATGGAGTCTGGTTGAAAGTAAGTGATTCGATAGCCTAGTCATTAGGTAACGTATCACTAGAAAAGAGGAATGAATGGCGAGTAACAACGTAGCCCAATTTGCCACCGAGCTAAAAATGCCTGCTGAGCTGCTGCTTAAACAGCTCAATGAAGCTGGCGTAGAGAAAAGCTCGGTCGAAGACAAATTGTCCAAAGATGATAAGGACAAATTGCTCGGGCATTTGCGTCGTGCGCATGGAGCTGCTCCAGCTAGTGAAAAGAAAAAGATTACGCTCACGCGTAAAGAAAAAACTGAGATCAAGCAGGCAGACTCAAGTGGTAAATCTCGTACCATTCAAGTTGAGGTACGTAAGAAACGTACGTTTGTAAAACGTGATGAAGCTGCGCCTGAAGAAGAAGTTGAAGAGCCAAAAGCTTCGATTATTGATGAAGCTGAGATGGCACGTCGTCAAGAAGATGCGCGTCGTCAAGCGCAACTGATAGCACGCCAAGAAGCCGATCTGCGTGAAAAACAAGAACGTTTAGCTAAGTTGGAGCAAGAGCGTGAAGCACAAGCGCAAGCTGCAACCGAAGCTGAAAACGAAGTGAAGAAAGTAAAAGAATCAGCAGGTAGTGATTCTGCTGACGACGATAAGCGTAAGAAAGTAGAACGCCAAGCTAAAGAAGCAACAGAAAAAGCTGAAGTTACTGAGCAAGCACGTAAAGCGGTTGCGGATGAAGTTGCGCAAATCAAGGCGATGATGAATACGCCGCGTAAACCAATCAAAGCACCAGAGCCTGCGCCAACTGCAAAAGCAAGTGAAGGTACTTTACATAGACCTGCTGATAAAAAAGCAGCGGATAAAAAAGAAGAGAAAAAACCTAGCGATAAAAAATCAATCAAATCTGCCAATGTCTCTTCTACTTGGCAAGATGAGACCAGAAAACGTCCTAGCGGTGGATTAAAAACACGTGGTGCAACCACCGGTGGCCGTGAAGGCTGGCGTTCAGGTCCTCGTGGTCGCCGTAATTCTCAAGCTGAAGATCGTGAAACCAATTTCCAGGTGCCGACTGAAGCCGTTGTAAGAGAAGTGCATGTGCCTGAAACAATTACTGTATCTGAGCTTGCGCATAAGATGGCAGTCAAAGCTTCTGAAGTCATCAAACAAATGATGAAGCTTGGTCAGATGGTCACCATCAACCAAGTGTTAGATCAAGAAACTGCGATGATCGTGGTGGAAGAAATGGGTCACGTAGCCCATGCTGCAAAACTTGATGATCCAGAAGCGATTCTTGAAGTCGGTGTGGATCATGGTGATGCAGAAATGTTCTCGCGTGCACCAGTGGTGACTGTGATGGGTCACGTTGATCACGGTAAAACTTCATTGTTGGATTACATACGTCGTGCCAAAGTCGCTTCAGGTGAAGCGGGTGGTATCACCCAGCACATCGGTGCCTATCACGTAGAAACTCCACGCGGCATGATTACCTTCTTAGATACCCCAGGTCACGAAGCCTTTACGGCAATGCGTGCTCGCGGTGCTAAGGCGACAGACATTGTTATTCTTGTTGTGGCTGCGGATGATGGCGTCATGCCACAAACCAAAGAAGCAATTGCCCATGCTAAAGCAGCTGGTGTGCCTTTGGTTGTTGCAATTAATAAGATTGATAAACCTGGTGCAAATCCGGATCGAGTTAAACAAGAATTAGTTGCTGAGCAAGTGGTGCCTGAAGAGTATGGTGGTGAATCACCCTTCATATCTGTATCAGCTAAAACAGGTGAGGGTATTGATACCTTGCTAGAAAACGTTTTACTACAAGCAGAGGTATTAGAACTCAAAGCACCAGTTGATACACCCGCTAAAGGTTTAGTAATTGAAGCTAAATTGGATAAAGGTCGCGGTCCTGTTGCAACCATCATGGTGCAGTCAGGTACCTTGCGTCGTGGTGATGTGATATTGGCTGGTTCAGCGTACGGTCGTGTACGTGCCATGCTAGATGAAAATGGTAAAGCGATTACCGAAGCAGGTCCTTCTATTCCAGTTGAAATTCAAGGTCTGACTGAAGTGCCAGGTGCTGGTGAAGAAGCAATGGTGCTCAGTGATGAACGTAAAGCACGTGAAATTGCTCTCTTTAGACAAGGCAAATATCGCGACGTTAAGTTAGCTAAGCAGCAGGCAGCTAAACTTGAAAATATGTTTGAACAGATGGCAGAAGGCGAAGTGAAGAACTTGGCGCTGATCATTAAAGCCGATGTACAAGGTTCACAAGAAGCATTGGTTTCATCTATGCAGAAACTATCTACTTCCGAAGTGCGCGTACAAATCGTACATGCTGCAGTAGGTGGTATTAGTGAATCTGACGTCAATCTTGCCGTCGCATCGAAAGCCGTCATCATAGGCTTTAATACACGTGCAGATGCATCAGCACGTAAGTTGGCTGAATCGAATGGCATTGATATTCGTTACTACAACATCATTTACGATGCGATTGATGAAATCAAAGCAGCGATGTCTGGCATGTTGTCACCTGAGAAGCGTGAACAAGCATTGGGTCTGGTTGAAATTCGTCAGGTCTTCATGGTCAGCAAAGTCGGTGCCATTGCTGGTTGCTATGTATTAGAAGGTCAAGTCAAGCGAGGCGCATCTGTGCGTTTATTGCGTGACAACGTTGTGCTTTGGACCGGTGAGCTAGATTCATTGAAACGTTTCAAAGACGATGTAAAAGAAGTGAAATCAGGATTTGAGTGCGGACTGTCACTGAAGAATTTCAATGACATTAAAGAAGGCGATCAACTCGAAGTCTTTGAAGTACAGGAAATCGCCCGTACTCTGTAAAATCGCTAGCATGCTGTAGCGCGACGGTTGCGCTCTGCATGTTGGTTGATTCTTCTGCGCGTGTTCACGCTGTTGAACTTATTCAGTAATACATTCATCCTACGGGATACCATCATTCATCATGTCTAAACATAGTAAAGCTATGCCGGCTAGAGGTCAGCGTGTTGCGGATCAAATTCAACGCGACTTAGCTGAGCTCATTGCGATGGAAGTAAAAGATCCGCGTGTAGGCATGGTGACTTTGACGGAAGTGCAACTGACACCAGATTACGCCCATGCTAAGATTTTTTTCACAACCTTAGTTGATGGTGAAGAAGCAGTAAAAAATACTTTACTTGGTTTATCTAAAGCCGCAGGATTTTTGCGCGTGCAACTCGGTAAACGCGTGACGATTCATACCCTTCCTGAACTACATTTTGTGTATGACAATTCCACCTCGCGTGGTTCTGCGCTATCAAAATTAATTGATGAAGCAAATGCAACGCGCGCTAAAGATGCGGATGATGCTGCTTCATCTTAATGCAGCTTAGGCTAGCTCATGCCATCAGACCATCAGAAAAGAAAACGTATTCCAGTGCATGGCGTAATGCTGTTAGATAAAGCACGCGATATATCTAGTAATGATGCCTTAGTCGCAGTAAAGCGCTTGTTGAATGCTGAAAAAGCAGGGCACACTGGTACTCTCGATCCGTTTGCGACTGGTTTACTTCCTTTATGTTTTGGTGAGGCGACTAAATTTGCGCAAGATTTACTTGATGCAGATAAAACCTATGAATCGATATTGCATCTGGGTGTGACCACCACAACTGCTGATAGCGAAGGTGAGATATTAGAGCGTCAACCTGTTGATATACAGCGCGAACAAATAGAAGCATTACTGCCGCAATTTACTGGTGAACAAACACAAATCCCGCCTATGTATTCAGCGCTTAAGCGCGATGGTAAACCTTTATATGAATATGCACGCGCAGGTATTACGCTAGAAAGAGAAGCGCGTGCCATCACAATTCATGAATTAAAAATTCTCGACTACCAGACCCCGTTCTTACGCCTACATGTGTGTTGTAGCAAAGGGACTTACATTCGTACATTAGGTGAAGACATAGGACGCGCATTGGGTTGTGGTGCACATTTATCTGAATTGCGCAGAATCGCGGTAGCAAATTTACAAGTGAGTGAAGCGATTACGTATGCTGCACTCAGCGAAGAGGCTGAAAACAAAAGAACACAGCATTTAAAACCAGTCGATGCCTTAATTACAAATTGTCCAAAAATAATACTAAATGAACAACTTGCAACCAGATTCATGCATGGTCAAAGGCTAGCACTTGGCAAGGAAGGGGTAGCTCTTCCTGTTGAACAAGGGCGAGTCAGGGTATACAGCGAGGGCGCACAATTGTTGGGTACAGGGCAGATCAAGGAATTCGCTGTCTTAGCACCTGAACGATTAGTGAATCTTTTCCCAAGTCTTTGAAAATTCTAGACTTTTTCATTTTCGAGCAAAGCTGTCATGCTACAATCTTGGGTTTTCCAAATCACGTTTAGCTGGATCTGCTCACTATGTCGAATACACCTCGCGCACTAAGAAACATCGCCATCATCGCCCACGTTGACCATGGCAAAACCACTTTGGTTGATCAATTGCTCAAACAATCCGGAACCTTCCGTGAAAACCAGCAAGTTGATAGCCGCGTTATGGACTCCAATGACTTGGAAAAAGAGCGTGGCATTACGATTCTCGCGAAAAACTGCGCGGTTGAATACAAAGGCACTCACATCAATATCGTTGATACCCCAGGCCATGCCGACTTTGGTGGTGAAGTAGAGCGTGTATTGTCTATGGTTGATTCAGTGTTGTTGTTAGTTGATGCAGTAGAAGGCCCGATGCCACAAACGCGCTTCGTAACACGTAAAGCACTCGCACTAGGTTTAAAGCCTATCGTAGTTGTGAATAAAATTGATCGTCCTGGCGCACGTCCTGATTGGGTCGTGAATGCAACTTTCGAATTATTTGATAAGCTGGGCGCAACTGAAGAGCAATTAGATTTCCCTGTTGTGTATGCCTCCGCATTAAATGGCTATGCAAGTCTTGATTCAGAAACACGCGATGGCAACATGGATCCCTTGTTTGATGCAGTCCTCAAACATGTACCAGTACGTGATGATGATTTAGAAGGTCCATTGCAATTACAAATTTCATCACTCGATTATTCTACTTATGTAGGTAAGATTGGTATCGGTCGTATTAGTCGAGGTCGTATCAAACCTATGCAAGATGTTGTGTTCATGAATGGCCCTGATTCCTCACCAGTCAAAGCACGTATCAATCAAGTACTGAACTTTAAAGGTTTAGATCGTGTATTAGTCGATCAAGCAATCGCTGGCGATATCGTTCTGATTAATGGTATTGAAGATATCGGCATCGGTAGCACGATTTGTGCGCCTGATAAACCAGAAGCATTACCTATGCTCACAGTCGATGAGCCGACCTTGACCATGAATTTCATGGTTAACACCTCGCCCCTCGCAGGTCGTGAAGGTAAATTTGTCACTAGCCGTCAATTGCGTGAACGTTTAGAGCGTGAATTAAAAGCCAACGTTGCTTTACGTGTGATGCCAACTGATGATGACACCATCTTTGAAGTATCAGGTCGTGGTGAATTACATCTCACGATTTTGTTGGAAAACATGCGTCGTGAAGGTTATGAACTCGCGGTATCCCGTCCACGCGTTGTTTACAAAATGGTCGAAGGTGTACGTCATGAGCCATTTGAAAATTTAACCGTGGATGTAGAAGAAGTGAATCAAGGCGGTGTGATGGAAGAATTAGGCCGTCGTCGTGGTGACCTACAAGATATGCAACCAGATGGTAAAGGTCGTGTGCGTTTGGAATATCGTATCCCTGCACGTGGACTAATTGGTTTCCAAGGCGAGTTCATGACGCTAACACGTGGCACAGGAATAATGAGTCATGTGTTTGATGCTTATGGTCCAGTGGATGCAAGCAAAGGCGAATTAGCTGGTCGCCGTAATGGTGTGTTGATTTCACAAGATGATGGCGCTGCAGTTGCGTATGCACTCTGGAAATTACAAGATCGTGGCCGTATGTTTGTAAGTCACAATGACCCATTGTATGAAGGCATGATTATCGGCATACATTCACGTGATAATGATTTGGTTGTGAATCCAATTAAAGGTAAACAGCTCACCAACGTTCGTTCTTCAGGAACCGATGAAGCAGTGCGCTTAGTACCACCAATTCAAATGTCATTGGAATATGCAGTGGAATTCATTGAAGATGATGAATTAGTAGAGATCACACCAAAGAGCATACGTTTACGTAAACGTTACTTGAAAGAGCATGAACGTAAAAAAGCATCACGCGACGCTGCATAATTGATTTAAGTATTAAATAAAACGCCTGAGTTTACTCAGGCGTTTTTTATTGATTGAAGATTTTCAAAGGATGAAAAGAAAGTTACGGACGATTACGCTACGCTAATCGTCCCTACGAGGTAAGTGTTAAGTGAATACGATCAATCTATAGTAATCAAAACCTTTGCAATTGCATTAAACAGCATATCAATTTGTTCTTCATTGATGATTAACGGTGGTGACAATGCAATGATGTCACCTGTTGTACGGATCAATATATTTTTCTGCCAAAAGCAGTGTGTAAAAACTTCATACGCACGGGCTGTCGGTTTGCCAGGTCGCGATTCTAATTCAATGCCGCAGATCAAACCTAGATTACGTATGTCTTTTACATGCGGTAATCCACGTAACTTATGTGCGGCTGTTTCAAAATAAGGTGCTAACTTTGTAGCACGCTCAAATAATTTTTCATCTTCATACACTGATAATGATGCTATCGCTGCTGCACAAGCTAAAGGATGTGCACTATAGGTATAGCCATGATAAAACTCTATTGTGTCAGCAGGCGCAGCTTGCATAAAGGTGTCATAGATTTCTTGCTTAGCAATCACTGCACCCATAGGAACACTGGCATTGGTTAAGCCTTTAGCGCAGCAAATCATGTCAGGCTTGATAGAAAAATAATTCGCAGCGAAAGCAGTTCCTAATCGACCAAAACCTGTAATGACTTCATCAAAGATCAACAAAATGCCATACTTGTCACAGACAGCACGTAATTTTTCTAGATAACCTATAGGTGGAAGAATGACACCAGCTGAGCCTTGAACAGGTTCAATGATTAATGCAGCAATGGTAGTGGGATCATGTAAAGCGAGAAGGCGCTGTTCAAATTCATCAGCAAGTGCAGCACCATGTTCTGGTAGTCCATGTGAAAAAGCATTTTTAGAAATATCTAATGGATGACGCAAGTGATCCACTCCAGGCAATGTAGGACCAAAATGTTTGCGATTACCTGCAATGCCACCGACCGCAATACCTCCAAAGCCTACGCCATGGTAACCACGTTCCCGTCCTAATAATCGTGTGCGTAAGCTGTCACCACGCATGCGATGATAAGCCAGTGCCATCTTAAGAGCAGTATCCACCGCCTCAGAACCGCTATTGCAAAAAAATACACGATTTAATCCATCCGGAGCCATCGTAGCGAGATCTTCAGCCGCTTTAAAAGCTAGCGGATGACTCATTTGAAATGGTGGCGCAAAATCTAAGCTAGCAGCTTGTTTGCTAATCGCTTCGATAATGCGAGGATGAGCATGCCCTGCATTCACGCACCATAAGCCTGCTGTACCGTCTAAAATTTGACGCCCATCGGTGCTGGTGTAATACATACCTTTTGCGTGTTCAACTAGCCGTGGCTGCGCTTTAAATTGGCGATTGGCCGTAAAAGGCATCCAAAAGTAATCGGTATTGATAGTCATAGTCATCATTGGATAAGACAATACTTCACACTGTACTGCAAAATGGCTGCACATCTCACAGCCGGTACAATACGGTTATCAATATCAATAATTCAAGCTGTGAGCGCACTTAACAAATCACTATCATCACGCCGATTATCCGTCGCTCCCATGATGGACTGGACTGATAGACATTGTCGTTTATTTCACCGTCAAATCACACGACACACTTGGTTGTATACCGAAATGGTGACAACCGGTGCTTTGCTATTTGGGAATGTCCCGCGCCATCTTGATTACAGCGATGAAGAGCATCCCATCGCTTTGCAGTTAGGTGGCAGTGATCCAGCTGATCTGGCTGCGAGTGCAAAACTGGGTGAGCAATGGGGCTACGATGAAATTAATCTTAATTGTGGCTGTCCTTCTGAGCGAGTACAAAAAGGTGCGTTTGGTGCATGTCTCATGGCTGAGCCTAAACTCGTTGCTGATTGTGTGAAGGCGATGTGTGATGCAGTGAGTATTGATGTCACAGTCAAACATCGTATTGGTATAGATGCGATTACATCTTATGACTTTGTAAGAGATTTTGTAGGAGCAGTAGCAGCAGCTGGATCAAAAACTTTTATCGTTCATGCACGCAATGCCATCCTGAAAGGACTCTCACCCAAAGAAAATCGTGAGATACCGCCATTACGCTATGAGATTGTGTATCAACTGAAACGTGATTTCCCAGATTTGGAAATTATTATCAATGGAGGTATCACCACTCAACAAGAAATTGATGAACATTTACTGCATGTAGATGGCGTGATGTTGGGACGTGAGGCTTATCACAATCCGTATTTGATGGCAGATTTTGATGCGCGTTATTATGGTGATGACACAGAAATTAAAACACGTCAGCAAATCATTCATGCCATGCTACCTTACATAGCAGCACAGTTAAAAAATGAAGTAAGAATTAATAACATCACGCGCCACATGTTAGGTTTAATGACAGGCATGCCTGGTGCACGTGCTTATCGTCGTCAACTATCAGATGCAAAACAACTCGCTTTACATGGTCCTGCTGTTTTAGAACAAGCTATCGCCGCTATGCAAGCTTAATCTGCCTACATTCTAAGTTCGCTCCTTTTTATTGACACA
Source organism: Bordetella parapertussis (assembly GCA_945883145.1). Taxonomy (GTDB): domain Bacteria; phylum Pseudomonadota; class Gammaproteobacteria; order Burkholderiales; family Burkholderiaceae_D; genus Pernthalerella. The sequence goes on from CAMCXB010000019.1 coordinate 24,949, forward strand.
TCCTGCTGACCTATCTGCTTCATTTATGATGAAGAAATAAGTGATCTAAAAAATTCGCAACTAAGTCCCCATTTTATGGTCAAGAGTGAAGTATAAAAATGGATTTACTATTGTGAACATCCTGCAAAGAATTTATTCCTTTGATAAAGAGTAAATTTATATGAACTGAGCATTTTTTATTTCCTAGTCTGCGTTAGTTTCATCATATTCAATATGAATCAAAGAGGAGAACGCATCATGACAAACGTAAATTTAGGCGCTATGCCTGCATCATCAGGAAATAATCGCATGCATAAAGAAGGTACAACACGTCGTATTCTTGTTCCCACATTACGATGGGGCGCTATTCTGGCCGGAGTAGCAGCGGGACTATCAACACAGCTCTTACTGGCTATGTTGGGATTGGCAAGTGGATTGTCGTTAACACAGTTATCTGAAGGCGTAGCGCCAGGGTCGGGTACTTTACTCTGGTCTATTTTGAGCTTACTCGTAGCAGCCGTTGTCGGATCTTATGTGGCAGGTCGCGTCTCAGGTTTAAGTCGTAAAACAGATGGGATATTGCATGGCGTAGTGACATGGTCAGTCAGTACACTACTCTTCGTATTAATGGCGACCTCACTAGGTGGCACACTCATATCTGGTATTTTTTATGACATAGGTCAGGGCTCGGCAGCTTCTAATCAAGCAGCTTCATCAATAGGTTTTGTCGGCATGCTCAATCGACAAATTGGTTCTAATCTCAGTCCGCAAGATTTTCGTGTCTTACAAGATGACATACTCACCGGTAAGCGCGATACAGCAATTAGCTTTCTCACTACACGCTCAGGATTAAGAACAGATAAAGCTGCAGCTATTGTGGATCAAGCACTGATCTTATCTGGTCAATCCTTATTGGCATCAACTGAAGCGCGTATAAATGCAGAGCAATCGATTAAGGCTGCGAGTTTAGTGGCGTGGTCAGTATTTTTAGCGACTGCCTTATCTCTGATTGCGAGTATTTTTGGTGGACTATTTGGCGCGACCACAGCAACTAGAGTCACTTGGGAAGATAACAGTGCCATCGTTAAACCTGCATTTTAATGGTGGGTTGAAGCTATACAGGGTAGTGTAATAAGCAAACAGAAAATAGCAAACAGTGCCGCTTAATTATTCTTACTACAAAAAATAAGCTGCCATGGTGATTCTGTGGCGGCTTTAAATTTTAGATTCTAGTGTGGTGTACTTAGCCTTTAGTAACAAAAGCGATTAAGAAAATAGTTTATTCAGATAAGGTAATGATGTTTAGTCATCAATTTCTCATCTATGCTATGTACTTACTTCATCTTAGCTACACTTTTTTTGATTGAATTGGTGAGTGTGATCGTGCCATTTTTGGGTGATGGTGAAGATAGAATAATCACTAAGAGCTACGTGATAAAAAATAAAAAATTATTGGCTAATGCTGTCTATATATTTGAAAAAAGATCATTACCCTTGTGTTCAAGACGGTATCAAAAAATCAGCAACACCACCTGCACCGCAAAGCTGTGTGAAGATTCTAGTCATGGTGAGATAAATTTTTATGCATTTCAAGCAAGTGAACAAGAATTAAGAGATTTTTGTGTGGCAGATTTTCAGTTCGGCAGAACTTCTTAAATTTTAGCTAGCTTATGATTTAAAAAGCCTTTGGCTAATCAGCCGACCTAGCCATCGTGTTAGATGCTGGTGATCTGGATTCTTTAGAATGTGTGTACCGATACGAAAGGCGCGATACAAGCCATTCTTCAATTTAATGAAGGTATCAGTGTAGTTAATGCGTGAGTTTCTTTTAGCTGATCCAGATCTAGTTTTCTTAACCACATAAACTAGGCAGCCAGTTGCTGCTAGCAAGAGTAATGAATGGTCTTCTATGAATTTCAAGGTCTTACTTTTTGGGAAATTCGGTATGCCTAAGCAATGTCGAATATCTTGCGAGCCATGATCATTCTCACTATCTCCAGTCAGCATATTTTTATAAGTCGCACGACTTAAGCTTATCTTTTTCAAAATAGCTAAACGATTTTGTTCTAGTGAATCATTCATAATGCTTGCCTTAAGATGATTGCATCTTCTTTAATTTCTTGACTTAAAGAGCTTAAAGCAATTAATTTCGCTGCATGGCTACGTGCAAAATTGATGCTGGTCACAGCACCTAAGGTATACAGCGCAACAACACTCCAAGCAGCGAGTGTGCGATGGGGTGTGTCCCAAAAGCTAGTCAACATCGCCACCCCAAAAAACAATAACATAAGAAATAAAAAAAGTGTAGCAGCAGAATACGAAAGAGCCTGCATTATTAATTCGCGTCCTTGCAGCTGCAATTCAATACGCGCTAGTGATAAATAATCACTGAGCCTGTCCATCACCATGAATGAAATCTGTTTCGATTTATGTAGAGACGACAGCATAGGCAAGTTTCCTAGTGAATGGTGAATGCAGTGAGTTTAGCCTCTGCGCAGTAAGGCACCTAGTGCTAGCCCAACCACTGCAGCGAGTAAAACTGACTGCATGGGACGTTTTTGTACATAGTCCGAAGCTTGTTCAACGCCTTCATGAACTTGTTGGCTAGTGTCACTTGCAAATTCTTTCATTGCTGATTTTGCGCTATTGAAGCGTGAAATAATTTTTTCACGTGCTTCTCTGCCTTCTTTTTCAGAGATGGATGATGTACGCGTCATCAAGGCATCTAAATCACTTTTTAAATTTGATAACTCATCGCGCAAACGGAATCCTCCTTTTTGATGCTTATGCTGTTCATACTCAGCACTACCATTGTTAGTATCGGAAATACTTGCTTGCGTTTGTCCCATTTCTATCTCCTCGGTGTGTGATCGTTAATCATGATGCTTCTAGCTGATTGGACATTGTCATGCATCGATGATTCATCTTCTACATAGGTTGATGCTTGCGATTAGCCAAGCTTTGTGGAAATGAGCGATGTACTACAAGATGACATGGTGCGCAGTGTGCAAGGCAAAGCGAGAAGAGAAAAGGGAAGTGGCAGAGCGAGTCGTGCGTGCTAACATTGAACGTTGAAAAATATTTGCTTATTAAGTCATTATATAAATGCTATTTTAAAAGGGGAGACCAAATTGAAGACGAAAATAAAAATCCTGTCATTAGCGGTAGCAGCAGCTTTTTATGCAGGTCACACTGCAACTGTGCAGGCACAGATCAGCAATGACACTGTAAAAATTGGATTTATTACCGATATGTCGGGTGTGTATGCTGATGTGGACGGACCTGCCGGTGCTGAAGCGATCAAAATGGCAATTACTGATTTTGGTGGCACGCTCAATGGTAAAAAAATTGAATTTATATCAGCTGACCATCAAAACAAAGCAGATATCGCCTCGAGCAAAGCGCGTGAGTGGTTTGATCAACAAGGCGTGGATATGATTATTGGTGGATCTAACTCTGCAACTAACTTAGCGATGGCGAAGGTTGCTGCAGAAAAGAAAAAACCATTTATTTCAGTTGGTGCTGCAACAGCTAGATTAACGAATGAAGAATGTACGCCTTACACCATTCACTATGCGTATGACACTGTCGCGCTAGCACGTGGAACAAGTGGTGCGTTGGTTAAGCAAGGCAGTAAAGACTGGTTCTTTTTGACTGCTGACTATGTGTTCGGTATGTCGCTAGAAAAAGATGCATCTGATGTCGTGAAAGCCAATGGTGGACGCGTAATGGGTTCGGTCAGACATCCACTAGCAGCTTCTGATTTTTCTTCATTCTTATTGCAAGCGCAAAACTCTAAAGCACAAGTATTAGGTTTGGCGAATGCGGGTGGTGATACTGTGAATTCAATCAAGGCAGCAAGTGAATTTGGTATCAATAAAAAAATGAAGTTAGCGGGCATGCTCATGTTTGTGAATGATGTACATGCACTCACACTCGAGTTAACTCAAGGTATGTATTTGACTGATGGTTGGTATTGGGATGCAAATGCAGAGACTCGCGCTTGGTCTAAGAAATTTATGGCTAAAGCGAAGAAAGCGCCTTCCATGCTGCATGCAGGTGATTATTCAGCTGCCACGTTTTATCTCAATGCAGTAAAGGCAAGCGGAACCGATGATGGCGATAAAGTCATGGCTAAAATGAAAGCCACCAAGGTGAACGATTTTTTTGCTAAAAATGGTGTAGTTAGACCTGATGGTCGCATGGTGCACGACATGTATCTCATGCAAGTGAAGACGCCTGCTGAATCTAAATATGAATGGGATTACTATAAATTAGTACAGACTATTCCTGGTGATCAAGCTTACATGACCAAAGCAGAAACAAAATGTGAGCTGTGGAAATAAAAAAGTAGTCACTTTTGCTGCTGCTGAATTAAGCACCATCAATAGCTTAAAAACCCCCAACTTACCCAAGCTGGGGGTTTTTATTAGCCTATGGAAACTACTTTCTCGTTACTTTTATAATTATTTAGTTACCTTATAGAAATAAAGTAAAAAAAATCCCTAGAGACATTTCGCGTTCAAATCTTTTTTCTCTTTTATTTACGCCATTTTTCAGCATAAATTTCTTACAGAATTCATTGCTAACGATTATTTTGTTTCTCTGTGGCAAGTTGATATTTGCTGGCAATCTTTCATAATAGCAACCTCTAAAACCGATAAAAGAAAATCTGTTCGGAAACTTGTTTCTAGCAGGTACTTATCCTATGAAAGATACACAAGATACCGCGCTGTTAAAACACCTACATGAAGACAGGATGATGATGATCGTCTGGATTTTCGTGTGCGTGCTCATCGTTTCTGCATTATTTGGCCTGACTTTTATAAAAATTAATGCTGACAAAAATCAGCTGTTAATTTCAGCAGAAAAGGAAACCCTATCTGAAACTGTTGAATACATGGAGCATGTTAGGCAAATAGTAGGTCAGATTGATCAGCTCTCTCGCGTTATTAAATATCAATGGGAAAGAAAAGCAGATGTGCTGGATTTAGAAGAGCAGTATAAAAAAGGCATTTATCAAACGATAATTTTCCCAGTGGTGATTAACGCCGAAGGTGCAGTTGTAGCAGGAAATCGGGTTTTGAAAAAAGGCCACTACATGGGTGATTTAGATTTTTTCATCGCAGCAAAAAATAGTAATTCCAATGACCTTTTAATTTTTACCGGAATGGGACGAGGTTTACTAAAAGGTCGACCTGTGATTCGCTTTGTAAGGCGAATTGTGAATGCGAAAGGTGAGTTTGATGGCGTAGTGTTGATCGCGATTGAAGCCTCTGTACTGGGAACTTTTCGTGATGCATCTCTCATTAGTGAGGTTGATTTTATTTCAGTGCGTTTAGATAATGGATCTGTTTTAGCAAGTAAAAACGGGAAAGATAATTTAATAAAAGACTTTTATCACCTTGCTCCGAGTTTCTCTGAACCTAAAGGGGTCATCTTAGAAAGTGGTGATAAATTTATTGATTATCAAGACCGCATCATCGCTTGGGAAAAAATTCCCGAATATTCATTAATCACGATTATTGCAATTGGCAAGAAAAATGCATTGAAAAAATATGAGGATGTTGAGAAAACTTATATTGTGATTGCATCAATTGCAGGCTTTTTAGTCATTCTTTTTATTGTAGTAGCCTGGGTAAATCATAATCGCAGTGTTAAACGTCTTCGTAATGAAGCTAAAGTTCGTGAGACATTTAGACTTGCTGTTGATAGTGCACGCGAAGCTTTTTTTATGGTGCAGCCTAATTTTGATGAGCATGGTGAATTAACTTGTTTGATCATTCAAGACTGTAATGAGCGTGCAGCTGAAATTCTAGGTATTTCACACACTCTACTCATAGGCGCAAATTTCAATGATATTTATCCAGCAAATGTCGCTAAAAAATTACGACTCTTTTTTGACCGAGCACTAAAAGAAGGATTTGCTGAAGAAGAATTTCAAGTCTTGCCAGGTAAAGTGCATGCGTCTGGCTGGTTTTTAAGAAGAGCAGTGAGCTCTGGTAAAGATATTGCTGTTACATTGCGTGATATTTCAGAGTCTAAGCAACAAGCTCAAATGCTGGAAAATATGGCACGTACCGATGCTTTAACTGGATTGCCAAATCGGTACTGGTTAAATGATTATCTGCCTTCTGCTATTCAGCGCTCAAAATTAGTTCAAAAACGCCTAGCGTTGTTTTACTTAGATTTAGATAATTTTAAAGATATTAATGATTCCTTAGGTCATAAAGCAGGTGACGAAATTTTATGTTCTGTCGCAGGTGCTTTGCGTTCAGTTTTGGATAAAAATGATCAAGTGGCTCGATTAGGCGGTGATGAATTCATTCTCATCGTAGAGCATCTTGAAAGCGAGCAGCAAGCTGAGGACTATGCAATAAAAATTGGACATGCAATTCGACATGTAAAAACCAATCTACCCAAAAAAATATTTACGCTGGATGTATCAATCGGGATTGCGATTTATCCTAACCATGCGCAGGAGATGGATAGCTTAGTGCAATCTGCTGATATTGCCATGTATGTCGCTAAGTCAGAAAAGAAAGGTACTTTTAGAATTTACAAAGAATTATTTGGTCAAAATATTCGTGAGCGTGTGAATGCTGAGTATGAATTGCGACAAGCGATAGAACATGATCAGTTAGTCGTGTTTTATCAACCGCGTGCTGATACTGTTACAGGAAAATTCTGCGGCATGGAAGCTTTAGTGCGTTGGCAGCATCCAGAGCGCGGATTAGTGTCGCCTAATTTATTTATTCCTGTTGCTGAGCAATCGGGATTAATCATCCAGTTGGGTGAAATCGTCATAGAAAAAACCTGTGAGCAAATCGCACAGTGGCGAGAAGATGGATTGAATACGCAGTCAGTTTCAGTGAATGTTTCTGCACTTCAGTTAAAAGATAAAAATCTACGGTATTTTCTCGTGGATTGTATGCAGCGTCATGGACTCACGCCTTGTATGCTTTCTATAGAATTAACTGAATCGACCATGTTGGATGAAGAAGGTGTTGCTTCTAGCGAGTTAAAGCGTTTACGTGAATTAGGTTTCCATTTATTGATCGATGATTTTGGTACCGGTCAGTCATCCTTATCCAAACTACAAAGCTTAGAAATTGATTTAATCAAAATTGACCAATCCTTTGTGGTCAACCTTGGAGAAGATGTACAAAGCAAGGCGCTATGCAGCGCAGTTGTCTCAATTGGTCGTGCACTTAATATCAAAGTCGTGGCGGAAGGCGTGGAGACACCAGAGCAGCTGCGTATTTTGCGTCAGCTTGGCTGTGATGAAGTGCAGGGTTATTTGATTTCTAAGCCGGTTCCAGCCAATCAAATTCCACAACTCATACACAGAGCTAGCTTCTTTGAACCTACAGCATTAACAGCCTGACGAAACGGATAGTTTGCTAGTTGTTGTAACTAGCCCCAGAGAGGGGATGTGCTTTGTTTAGTTGAGGAGCTATTGAGGTAGCCTACTAGACAGGCTGTAAGGTGGGGTGACCGATGGGGTTCGAACCCACGACAACAGGAATCACAATCCTGGACTCTACCAACTGAGCTACGGCCACCACTGAGGAGATTTTTTATCTTGGTCGAAACCAAAATAATCCGAGATTATACAAAAGTTCGAGAGCTAGTGGCAAATTGCTTTGCTTTGTGCCGGAATGCTTGATTTCAGGCGGGTGCGAGGCTCACTTCATGTACCTCTGGAGTCAAACCTAACAAGGCTTTATATGCCGTGCTGAGTGAAGAATGACTGCCGGTTGTAAAAGCGATCAATGGCTTAATGTCATCCGTAGTCGCTTGCACAAGATGCGATTGTTCTAGCAATCTTTGTAAGTGTCTTGCAACCGCAGCGCCGGTATCAATAATGCTCACTTCTTTATGCAAACTCTTTATGACTGTTTCAATCTGTTCCAACACAAACGGGTAATGCGTGCATCCTAAAACCAGAGTGTCAGCACCTTGTGTGATTAAGGGTTCTACATAACGACGCACTAAACTCACAGTTTGAATCGAACTCAATTCACCTTTTTCAATTTGATCTGCTAAGCCTAAACACGCTTGTTGAAGAAAACGCACATGCCCTGATGCAGCATGCTGTTCATGTAGAGCTTGAAACTTATCACTCGCTAGTGTACGTTTAGTTGCTAGTACACCGACGATATTGGATTTTGTTTGCGCTGCTGCCGGTTTTAAGCCGGGCTCCACACCAACCACTGTTAATGCAGGATATTTTTCACGTAAGGCAGCTATCGCAGCGGCAGTTGCGGTATTACAAGCCACTACAAGTGCTTTGCAGTGTTGTTGTAATAAAAAATCTGCGATCAATAAGGCACGTTCAACAATAACGGCTTCTGGTTTTTCACCGTAGGGCGCAAAACCAGAATCCGCAAAGTAGAGTAAGGATTCATGTGGTAACAGCGCATGAATATGTCGCAGTATGGATAAGCCACCTACACCCGAATCAAAAATACCAATCGGTGAGCTTGCATCATATTCAGATTGCGCCAGATGCATGACAGTCTTAGATGGTTTTCACCGGTATCTTACTGACGCTAGAGGCGATACGTGCTTTCCAGTCTTCTGGTCCAGTGTTGTGCACTGAAATACCATTCGCATCCACCGCAACCGTTACTGGCATATCGGTGACATCGAATTCATAAATCGCTTCCATACCTAAGTCAGCAAAGCCTACAACCTTTGCACTCTTAATCGCTTTCGATACTAAATAAGCTGCTCCACCGACGGCCATTAAATAAGCAGAGCGATGATTTTTAATCGACTCAATCGCAATCGGTCCACGTTCAGCTTTACCGACCATGGCGATTAAACCGGTTTTCTCTAACATCATGTCAGTGAATTTATCCATACGTGTTGCAGTTGTTGGACCAGCAGGGCCAACCACTTCATCACGTACTGGATCAACCGGTCCAACGTAATAAATCACACGGTTGGTAAAAGCTACTGGCAAGCTTTCACCTTTTGCGAGCATGTCTTGTATGCGCTTATGTGCTGCATCACGACCTGTGAGCATCTTGCCGTTTAAGAGTAAGGTTTGACCAGGCTTCCAAGATGCGACTTCTTCACGTGTGAGATGATTTAAATCGATACGTTTCGATTTTTCCGTATCAGGCATCCAACGTACATCCGGCCATTCTGATAAAGCAGGTGGATCGATATAAGCAGGGCCCGATCCATCTAAAACAAAATGTGCGTGACGAGTTGCTGCGCAATTCGGAATCATGGCTACCGGTTTAGAAGCAGCATGGGTGGGGTACATATTGATCTTCACATCTAAGACCGTAGTCAAGCCACCTAAACCTTGCGCACCTATGCCTAGTGCATTCACCTTTTGATACAACTCGATACGTAGTTCTTCGGTTTTATTTTGTGGACCGCGAGCGATCAATTCAGTCATGTCGATATCTTCCATCAATGACTGTTTTGCCATCAGCATAGCGCGCTCTGCAGTTCCACCTATACCTATGCCTAACATACCAGGTGGGCACCAACCTGCACCCATAGTAGGAACTGTTTTTAAAACCCAATCAACCACAGAGTCAGAAGGATTAAGCATGATGAATTTTGATTTATTTTCAGAGCCACCACCTTTAGCTGCGACTTGTATATCGACAGTATTACCAGGCACCAGCTCCATATGTACTACTGCAGGTGTGTTGTCCTTGGTATTTTTTCTTTCAAACAGTGGGTCAGCAACAATCGATGCACGCAGCTTATTATCAGGATCATTGTAAGCTTGACGAACGCCTTCATTAATTGCATCCGTAATCGAACCCCTAAAACCTTCAAAGCGTACATCCATACCAATTTTTAAAAACACATTCACTATGCCTGTGTCCTGACAAATTGGACGCTTACCTTCAGCGCACATACGCGAGTTAGTAAGAATTTGTGCGATCGCATCTTTAGCCGCAGGGCTTTGTTCTAATTCATAAGCACGTGCTAGGTGGCGTATGTAATCAAGTGGATGGTAATAACTGATGTATTGAAGTGCGGCTGCGATTGATTCGATTAACTCGTTTTGTTTAATAATAGTCATAAAATGAAGATCATGCAGTAATCAAAAAAGGTGGAGCTTGCAGAAGAAACGTTTACTTACTGTGCTGTGTGCTTGCCACAATTTTTTCTGTGTAAGCGATAGCAAGTGCTGAGATCAGAAAAACCATATGAATACCACTTTGTGCTATCAGTGTTTTTGCATCATAAGCATGTGCATTGATAAAGGTTTTGAGTAAGTGAATTGAAGAGATGCCTATGATGGCAGTACCTAGTTTTACTTTGAGAACTGAAGCATTCACATGCGATAACCATTCTGGTTGATCTGGATGCTGTTCGAGATGCATACGTGAAATGAAGGTTTCATAACCACCTACAATCACCATAATCAATAGATTGGAAATCATCACGACATCAATCAACCCTAAGACGACGAGAATAATAATCGTTTCACTGAGTTTTTCAGGTGCATCCATGCCAGGCACGGCAACGGAATTTAAAATGTGATGCAGAGCGTTGCTGTTACCAAAAGCTGCAGCAATCAGCTCACTGAGCTCAATCCAGAAATGAATAACAAAAATAATTTGCGCCAGAATCAGACCTAGATACAGTGGCAACTGCAGCCAGCGTGTCATGAATATAAAATTTGCAATAGCAGATATTTTTTTGGGCTTGTTAACTTGAGAATTTTCTTTATCCATGATGTCAGTCTGGCTTTGTAGCGTTAAAAAATGCAGAATACATTTTACACGCGGGGTAAGGGGAAATAAGCATTCGCAGTCGAAATGTTATCAGATTAACACTTTGTGTAAGCCCTGAGTAAGTGTAAGCGCCTATCGTGAGCGCCAATAAATAAATATAACGTAGGAGACAATATGTCAGAGATCGAATCCCTGATGCATGAGCATCGTATTTTTACGCCACCGGCGGATTTCTCCAAAACAGCTGCAATCCCCAGCATGGAGGCCTACAACGCATTATGTGCTGAAGCTGAGCGTGACTATGACGGCTTCTGGGGCAGATTGGCACGAGAAAACCTAGATTGGCATAAGCCCTTTACTAAGTCGCTCGATGAATCCCATGCGCCATTTTATAAATGGTTTGAAGATGGTCAGCTCAATGTTTCCTATAACTGCTTAGATCGTAATCTCACCAATGGTAATGCAGAGAAGATCGCGATTATTTTTGAAGCAGATGATGGCAAGGTTACCAAACTCACCTATCGTGAGTTGCATCAAAAAGTTTGTAAGCTTGCCAACGGTCTTAAATCATTAGGCATTAAAAAAGGTGATCGCGTCGTCATTTACATGCCTATGACCATAGAAGGTGTAGTAGCGATGCAAGCCTGTGCACGGATTGGTGCAACACACTCAGTTGTGTTCGGCGGCTTTTCAGCAAAATCACTACAAGAACGCATTATCGATGCAGGTGCGGTTGCTTTAATCACAGCCGATGAACAAATGCGTGGTGGTAAACAATTGCCATTGAAAGCCATCGCCGATGAAGCACTGGCTTTAGGTGGTTGCGATGCAGTGAAGAACGTCATCGTTTATCAGCGTACCAAAGGCAATGTCAATTTTGTAGCAGGACGCGATCTCTGGCTACATGAATTGATGGATAAGCAATCCGATGTGTGCGAACCAGAATGGGTGAGTGCTGAACATCCTTTATTCATTCTCTATACATCCGGATCAACTGGCACACCTAAAGGTGTGCAGCATTCATCAGGTGGCTATTTGTTGTGGGCTGCATTAACGATGAAGTGGACCTTTGATATCAAACCGACTGATGTGTTCTGGTGTACTGCGGATATAGGTTGGGTAACTGGTCATACCTACATCGCATACGGTCCACTCGCAGTCGGTGCAACACAAATCGTGTTTGAAGGTGTGCCCACCTTCCCGAATGCAGGTCGTTTCTGGGACATGATTGCACGTCACAAGACATCTATTTTTTATACAGCACCAACAGCAATTCGTTCACTGATTAAAGCTGCTGATGCAGATGAAAAAATTCATCCTTCAAAATATGATTTATCTTCATTGCGCTTACTAGGTTCAGTGGGTGAACCTATTAATCCCGAAGCGTGGATGTGGTATTACAAAAATATCGGACGTGAGAAATGTCCTATCGTTGACACCTTCTGGCAAACAGAAACAGGTGGACATATGATCACACCATTGCCAGGTGCAACACCACTCGTGCCAGGATCATGCACATTGCCACTGCCAGGCATCATGACTGCGATTGTGGATGAAGCAGGACATGACATGCCAAATGGTCATGGAGGAATTTTGGTAGTAAAACGTCCATGGCCTTCCATGATTCGTACTATTTGGAATGACCCAGAACGCTTTAAGAAGAGCTACTTCCCTGAAGAATTGGGTGGCACGCTTTATCTTGCAGGTGACGGAGCGATACGCAATAAAGACAATGCTTACTTCACCATCACAGGTCGTATTGATGATGTCTTGAATGTATCTGGACATCGCATGGGCACCATGGAAATTGAATCAGCCTTAGTTGCTAATCCTATCGTTGCTGAAGCAGCAGTCGTAGGTAAACCAGATGCAACAACAGGTGAATCAATTTGTGCGTTCGTTGTTTTAAAACGTGCGCGACCAACTGGTGATGAAGCAAAACAAATCGCAAAAGAATTGCGTGATTGGGTAGGTAAAGAAATTGGACCTATCGCTAAGCCTAAAGAAATTCGCTTTGGTGATAATTTACCTAAAACACGCTCTGGAAAAATTATGCGTAGATTGCTACGTGTATTAGCCAAAGGCGAAGAAATCACGCAGGATATTTCTACATTAGAGAACCCAGCAATACTTGAGCAACTAAAAGAAGCTCAATAAGTGCAGGTTTGCTATAATCCGCGGCTTGGTTAAAAAAACAAGCCAAATACGGAGAGATGGATGAGTGGTTTAAGTCGCACGCCTGGAAAGCGTGTGTAGGTTCATAGCCTACCGCGG
>CAMCXB010000020.1 GCA_945883145.1 Bordetella parapertussis
TGACGGTTAGGACATCGATTTGGCGAAGAAGTGTGACGATTTGTTCTGGTTTAAGACGTTGACCTTTAGGCATACGAAGTACTCCTTTCTAAGACAGATTAACAAAATTTCTCTCTTATAAAGTGGCACTAAAAATCAAGTCAGATCAATATCTCGTACGATTACGCTTCGCTAATCGTACCTACCGCACCTACAACACCTACTGACCCGTTATCAGTCACAGAACTAAACTGTGACATTAATTAATAAATTACAAATTCCACTTTCTGTTTTATATCATCTACAATCAACCTACCCCACTCCATTCAGTCAGGAGGCTGTGATGAAGATTTCTACTTTGGTTTGCAGTTGTGTTTTGCTCGTGCTGTCAAGCGCTAGCTGGGCTGAGTCTAGTGAAGTTAAAAAGGCAGATAACCCACCACCCATCACGAAATCACCTAAAGCACCAGAGATGTCTGAGATTCCGACAATGAAGGAACAAGGCAAGCGTATGGCGGCGCTGATGGAAAAAATCCATGAAATTACTGATCCTGCTGAGCGCAAGCGCATCATGGCTGAGGCGATGTGTCCGCAATAAAGCCAACTGTGCCTGAATTAGTTAAACTCTTTTAAAGAAATTGTATGACGACATTAACGGTTATGAAAGCTAAAGCAAATCTTGATCGTTTAATCGATCAGATTGCGGAATCACACAAGCCTGTTGTTATCACTAGCAAGCATTCCAGCGCTGTCTTAATTTCTGAGGAAGACTGGATTGTCATTCAAGAAATGCTTCATTCGCCTAAGGTTAAAAACACGCAAAATCCATCAGGGTTCTAGACTTGAACCTCTTGTTTAATAGGCAGCTCCTCACAATATCCAATGGCATTGCTAATACAAAGTTTTCAATTTGATAAATTAGCTTGAGTAAATTGCATTAAATCACGCAGCTTATGAGCTAGGCCTGTCTATAATCTGTCTATCTTCTCCTTCCACAAAATAAATGAACGCAAAAGATAGTTGCAAGCTCGTTGCAGGGCTGTTGATTTGTTTGTCTTACGCAGCATGGGCGCAAGCGCCTATACAAATTCGTATTAGTGCTGCGCAAATTGATAAAGCTGGTATTCGTTTTACTGAGGTGCAAAGCGCGCAATCAGCAACGGAAGGTTTGCGTTTAGCAGGTAGCGCGGTCACACCTCCGAATCGCATGGAAGTGGTGAGTACGCCCGCAGCAGGTGTGGTGCAGGCTTTGTTGGTGAATAGTCTAGAGAATGTAAAAGCAGGGCAAACGATTGCACGCATTCATAGTCCGGATCTGTTGCAATGGCAGCGTGACTATGTGCAGCAGTTCACACAACTCGAGATGATCACGAAAAAAGCAGAGCGTGATGAGAGTTTGCTGAATGATGGAATTATTTCTGCAGGTCGAGCACAAGAAACCCGCAATCTCTTGCAACAAGCGCGTGTAGCAGTTCAAGAGCGTGCACAAATGTTAAAGCTTGCAGGCTTATCTGATGCGGCTATAGCGCGATTAAACAGTCCTTCAGGTTTAACTCCTGTGATTGACATTAGATCGAGTACAGGTGGCAGTGTGTTGGAATGGATGGTAACGCCAGGTCAACGGGTTGAAGCCGGTGCGCCACTGGCAAAAGTTGCGCGTGCTGGTGAGCTGTGGTTAGAGTTACAAGCAAGCCGCGCTCAAGGTGAACACATTGCGGTGGGTGATGTCGTTAAAACCAAAGCCTGTGCACAAAGTGGCAAGGTGATTGCAATCGCAACGCAACTCTCCACATCGAATCAATTAGTGATGGTGCGCGCTTCACTGCCAGGTGCAGATAAATGTTTGAAACCTGGTCAGTATCTCGAAGCGACGATTAGTAGTAAAACGCCACCCGTTTCAGGTTGGTCTCTTCCTTCAACAGCGTTAGTTAGAAACGGTTCGAATGAATTTGTTTTTATACGTAATGCGGATGGTATACAAGCCGTGCCTGTCACTGTTGTGAGTCGCGCGATTGATCAAGTGATTGTGCAAGGTGCATTAACAGCAAAACAATCAATCGCTGTGCAAGGCTTAGCGAGCTTGAAAGGCTTATGGTTAGGTCTAGGCGTGACAGGTGCTGAAGCAAAGTAATGCTACATCGACTGATTGCCCTCTCTCTTACGCAACGTCTGCTGGTTCTGCTAGCAGCATTGGCTATTGCTGTGGGTGGTTTTCTCACCTTTCAAATTTTACCGATTGATGCTTTTCCTGATGTTTCATCAACACAGGTAAAAATTATTATGAAAGCACCGGGCATGACGCCCGAAGAAGTCGAGACGCGCGTCACGGCTCCTATTGAACGGGAAATGCTAGGGATTCCAAATCAACGTGTAGTGCGCTCTTCATCGAAATATGCAATTACCGATATCACGCTTGATTTTGAAGAGGGCACGGATATTTATTGGGCGCGTCAACAAGTCAATGAACGTTTGTCAGGTGTACTGTCCAGCATGCCTAGCAGTGTTGTGGGTGGCCTTGCACCGATTACCACACCACTCGGTGAAGTTTTTATGTTCACTATTGAAGGTGATATTTCTCTTACTGAGAAACGTACGCTACTCGACTGGACGATTCGTCCTGTATTACGCAGCATTAAAGGTGTGGCGGATGTGAATGCATTAGGCGGCATGGTAAAAAGTTTTGAAGTGATCCCCGACATGGCGGCTCTCGCTGGACGTTCAATATCACTCGCTGAATTACAACATGCGCTTGAAATGAATAATCGCAATGATGGTGCTGGACGCATCTCTGAAAATGAAGAAGCTCTGTTAGTTCGTACTGAAGGCAACATACGTACCTTAGATGATGTACGTGCTATTTCACTCGGCATACGAGGCGGTTTACCAGTGCGCGTGGGTGATGTGGCATTAGTAAAAATCGGTAGCCTCACACGTTATGGCAGTGTCACCAAGGATGGCAAGGACGAAGCAGTCCAAGGTTTAGTACTCAGCTTACGTGGAGCGAATGCACGTGAGTTAGTGGATCAAGTAAGTGAAAAAATTAAGGAAATCAATCTAGATCTACCAAAAGGCGTGGTCATTCAGCCCTTCTATAACCGCGGTGATTTAGTTGAAAGAGCAATCGGTACAGTAACTAAAGCATTAGGTGAAGCGATTATTCTAGTGCTGATTTTGTTATTTCTCTTTCTCGGAAATTTACGTGCTGCTTTAGTAGTAGCAGTCATCTTACCTCTCTCAGCTTTAAGTACCTTCGCTCTCATGCAGTACTTTGGTTTGACTGCGAATCTCATGTCACTCGGGGGATTAGCAATCGCGATCGGATTACTAGTGGATGCAGCTGTAGTGGTAGTTGAAAATATTGAAGCGCGCATTGCAGAACACAAGCACCTAGAATTATCTTTATCAAATTTAATCTTGCAAGCTGCTTCTGAAGTTGCTGCACCAGTAACAGCAGGCATTGCTATCATCGTTATCGTGTTCTTACCTTTACTCAGCCTACAAGGATTAGAAGGTAAGTTATTTACTCCCGTCGCACTGACCATCATCTTTGCGCTAGTTTCTTCTTTGATTTTATCCTTGACTGTTATTCCAGTTCTGTCTTCCTTTGTTTTGAAACAAGTTGTGCATGAACCTCCTTGGTTAGTACGCCATCTCGATAAAATTTATTCAACATTACTAGACTGGTCTTTACGAAATCAGCGTGCAGTCTTAACCAGCGCAGTCATTGCTTTGCTGCTCGCGGTTATCGCTTTTCCTTTTATAGGAAAATCTTTCATGCCTATATTGGATGAAGGCGATGTACTAATGCAGTTAGAAAAACTTCCCTCTATTAATCTCAAAAAATCGAATGAGATTGATATGGCTTTGCAACGCAGAATTTTGCAAGAAGTGCCCGAAGTACAAAGCGTTATTGCGCGCGTAGGCACAGATGAAATCGGCTTAGATCCTATGGGTTTAAATGAAACAGATACCTTCATGGTGTTAAAACCTCAGCGTGAATGGCGCCATCCTGATAAGGAAAAACTGATCGATCAGATACGAAAAATCGGTAATGACTTCCCAGGTTTGAATGTCAGCTTTACACAGCCAATAGAAATGCGCACTTCGGAAATGTTATCTGGTGTGCTTGGCGATGTCGCCGTCAAAATCTATGGTCCTGATCTACTAGTCTTAAATGATCTTGCGCAAAAAATGGTAACACTGCTTAAAAATATCCCTGGTAGTGAGGATGTGATTACTAATAAAAATTCTGGTATGCAGTACATGCAAGTGGAATTAGATCGACAAGCGATTGGACGGTTTGGATTAAGTGTAGAAGAAGTCCAAAATGATTTACGCGCTCTAATTGAAGGTCGCACAGTCGGCGTGGTAATAGAAGAAGGACGTCGCCTACCTTTACTAGTGCGAGGCAGTGCTGCGTTACACATGTCACCAGCTTTATTTGAATCCTTACGACTACCGATTACAGATGGTCGCGCTCTACCTTTAGCGCAATTAGCGCGTTTAGTGCCTATGGATGGACCTGTCAAAATCGAACGAGAAAATTCTTCCCGCATGGCGGTAATACGCACCAATGTGCGTGATCGTGATTTAGTGGGTTTTGTGGACGAAGCAAAAGCGACTGCGATGAAACAACTCGGTTTACCAACTGGTTATCGTATTACGTGGGGTGGTCAATTTGAAAATCAACAACGTGCGACAAAACGTTTAGCTATTGTTGTTCCTATCGCTTTATTGCTGATTTTTGTTTTACTCTACATGGCCTTTAATTCGGTCAGGCAAGCCTTGCTGGTGCTATTAAATATTCCCTTTGCACTGATAGGCGGTGTTTTTGCTTTACTCATCACACAAGAATATTTATCTGTACCTGCTTCAGTTGGTTTCATTGCGCTCATGGGTATTGCTGTTTTAAATGGCTTAGTCATGGTCACGCATTTTAATTATTTAAAAGAGCAAGGTCTCTCCGCATTACAAGTCGTTACAGAAGGTGCAAAGCGTAGACTGCGCCCAGTGATGATGACGGCGAGCATTGCTGCCTTTGGTTTATTACCCTTACTTTTACAAACAGGGCCCGGCTCAGAGATACAGCGTCCTCTTGCTATCGTCGTCATCGGTGGCTTAGTCAGCTCAACTTTATTAACTTTAGTGTTATTACCCAGTTTATTTCAGCGCTTTGGTATGGAGGCTGAAAAATGAAACTGATTTATCAATTCAGCTTACTCTGCTTTTTAACCATAGCGACAATGTCTGTACAATCGCAAACACAAGCACAAGCTGAAATCCAGCCTAATGTTTATCCGAGTTGGTTACCTCCTGCACCACAAGTCAATAAAACACTAGAAAATTTGCCACAATTAAGAGCTAGTCGCGGTAATTTAACTGCTGAAAAAGCCAATGCTGAAAGATTACGCGTAGGGCCGTATGAATGGGTTGTGCGTGCAACTGGACAGCAACGCCGAGAAAGCATAGGTAATAATTATTTTGAAAAAGAGATAGCGATAGAACGTGCTGTGCGCTATGCAAGCAAGGCTGATAAAGATGTAGCAATAGGAAAAAATAGTATTGAAGTTGCAGATGCTGCGTTAGCTGACAGTTGGCATGAGGCAGCGCGTAGCTTAATGGCTTTATGGTTTAACTGGTTACGTGAAGAACGTCAGACTCGTCGTTTACAAGAATATGCGCAGATACTGAATCGTGAATTAAGTATTGCTGTAAAACGTGTGAATGCAGGGGATGCACCACGTATGGAAATTATGTTGGCAGAAACCGAACTCGCTAAAGCACAAGCTGCACAACTTCAATCATACCGTCGCACTGAATTATTAGCTGCAGAGCTTGAGAAAAGATTTCCTGGTATTGGTCTGAATGCCTCCACTTCTTTAGCTGAACCACCTCAACTACTGGGTAGCGTGACTGAGTGGCGTGAGAAAATTCTCACTGATAATCATGAATTAGAATTAGCTGAACGCACAGCGAAAAATGAAAAACTGATTGCTGACCGAATTCTATTAGAAAAAACACCCGATCCCACAATCGGTGTGCGCATGATGCAAGAGCGTGGTGGCAGTGAAAAAAATTTAGGATTAACCTTGTCCATGCCTATTCCCGGTGAATATCGTCGTCGTCAAGCTGAGGTCGCTTTAGCGCGCGCAGATGTTGCACAAGAACGTGCACAAGAAACCAGAGCCAAAGTAGAAGCAATGGCTAGTCAAGTGAGTCTCACAGCACTGTCTGCAAAAGCGTTCTGGCAAACAAGAGCAAATATTTCTACACAAACTGAAACTAACGCACAACTTTCTTCGCGTGCCTATGCTTTGGGTGAAGCCTCATTAGCAGAAACTTTATTAGCGCGTCGCAATGCGATTGAAGCACTGAATCTTGCAGAACAAGCGCAGCTAGATGCACTAGAAGCTTATTCAAGACTACTGCTCGATACCCATGCTATCTGGAGTTTACATGAAGGCCATGAACATTATTAATTCTACAACCTTCACTGAGCATAACCATGCCTCAGTTATACTCACTTTTTATTTTTATCTGACTCTAACGGTAAGCCATGAATAGCGTGCCTTTGTGGGTGCAACTCGCAGCACTGGTTGTACTGATCTTAACTTCTGCATTTTTTTCTATTTCAGAAACCGCACTGATGGCGTTAAATCGTCATCGTGTCAAACATATGGCGCGCCGCGGCTCTCGCGCTGCCATCATTACACTTTGGCTGCTTGATCACACTGATCGTGTTCTATCGTTGATCTTGATTGCAAACACATTATTGAATGCAATGACAACAGCATTGGTGACTGCACTTGCTATCACCGCTTTTGGAAATGAAGAATCCGTCATCACGATTGCAACTGGTGTAGTTGCGTTCTTACTCATCGTTTTTGCTGAAATCACACCGAAGGTAGTAGGTGCCACTTACCCAGAACGCATCGCCCTACCTGCCGCTTATGTCATTAAGCCTTTAATGGCATTGTCTACGCCAGTCGTTTGGTTTGTGAATTTGTTTGTACGTGCCTTATTAAAACTCATGGGTATTAAAACAGGCAGTGACGCACGCGATCAACGTATCTCTCCGGAAGAATTACGCTCTATGGTGCTAGAGGGCGGCAATTTCATCCCCAATAAACATAAAAGTATTTTATTGAATTTATTTGATTTAGAAACTGTGACGGTGGAAGATGTCATGACACCGCGTGCGCAAATCGAAACTTTGAATCTTTCGTTACCTATAGAAGAAATCAAGCACCAACTAGCGACTTGTTATCACAATAAATTATTAGCGCACGAAGGTGAGATTAATCAAATCACTGGTATTTTGCATGTGCGCAAAGTGATGATGCTGCTCACTCAAGATAGTGAAATCACGGCGGAAGATTTTCGTGAACTACTCACGACACCATATTTTATTCCCTCTGATACAGATTTATTCACACAGCTACAATATTTCCAAGAGAATCAAGAACGCTTAGCTATCATTGTGGATGAATATGGTGAAGTGCAAGGTCTCGTTACCTTGGATGACATTATTGAAGAAATGGTCGGTGAATTCACCACCTCCACACCAGGAGCCACGCGTGCTGATCAATTTGATTGGGATGAATCAGATACTTGCTTATTAGAAGGTGGCATCTCTCTACGCGATGTCAACAAACGCCTCCATTTACATCTACCCATTGATGGTCCAAAAACATTAAATGGTCTGTTGCTAGAAATATTGCAAGATATTCCAGAAGCGAGTGTCAGCTTAAAAATCAATGATTGTGTTATTGAAATCGTGCAAGTACAAAACCAAGCTATAAAAATGGTGAAGCTGTATCGTCAATAAAAAGCTTGATTGTTGCAAGCTCACATCAAGCCTCTTCAAGACCACTCTCACTTACCTTGTACGCACATGCTAGAGCGTGCGCATATTGAGTAACTTGCGTAATTGCCAGTATGGTAGGCAACTATGTCGCTATCCATTACTCCTCATCACGCATTTTCTGGCCTACCTCAAGCTCTGTTGCAGGCTAATTTATTTGATGTGCAGCAGCTTGAGTCCATTAAGCGCCAAAGCCAGTCACAAAAAATTTCTTTCATTGAAGCGCTACTAAAAAACAATCTCATTCCTTCAACCACTCTTGCTCAATTTTGCGCCAAAACTTTTTCTTGTCCATTAATTGATCTCACTGCGATTAACTTATCTTCCTTGCCCGACAAGTTGATTGACAGTCGAACTATGCATAATCAGCAAGTCGTCGTTTTATCGAAACGCGAAAATAAACTTGCTGTCGCGATTGCAGATCCCACACAAACTCAGGCTTTAGATCAAATTAAATTTCAAACTGGTCTAGCTGTTGAACCTATTGTGGTCTGTCATAAGCAATTAATGGAGTTAATTAATCGACTTGGACAAAGTGCAGAACAAAATTTACATGATTTAATCGGCAAAGATCTTGATCAAACTGAACTAGTCAATGATATAGAAATCATTAATGAAAAAAATGAAAGTAATGCTGAAATTGATGATGCGCCTGTCGTTCGTTTTTTACAAAAAATATTAACTGATGCGATCAACATGGGTGCATCAGATTTACATTTTGAACCCTTTGAAAAATTCTATCGTATCCGTTTTCGAGTTGATGGTGTATTAAGAGATATTGCGCAACCGCCCTTAGCGATTAAAGACAAAATTGCATCGCGCATTAAAGTCATTTCACGCTTAGATATCTCAGAAAAACGCGTGCCGCAAGACGGACGCATGAAGTTAAATATTTCCACTTCACGCAGTATTGATTTTCGTGTCTCTACCTTGCCGACTTTGTTTGGTGAAAAAATCGTGATGCGTATTCTCGATGGTAGTCAAGCTACCTTAGGTATCGATGCACTTGGTTATGAACCCGAACAAAAAGCCTTGCTACTAGAAGCCATACATAGGCCCTATGGCATGGTACTGGTGACTGGTCCTACCGGCTCAGGGAAAACTGTCTCTCTCTACACCTGCTTAAATATTTTGAATCAACCTGGCATTAACATCGCTACTGCTGAAGACCCCGCTGAAATTAATTTACCCGGTGTGAATCAAGTCAATATTAATGAACGTGCTGGACTGACTTTTCCAGTCGCTCTGAAAGCTTTTTTACGACAAGATCCTGACATCATCATGGTGGGTGAAATACGTGATTTAGAAACTGCAGACATTGCCATTAAAGCTGCACAAACTGGTCACATGGTGTTTTCTACTCTACACACTAATGACGCACCCGCTACCTTAACGCGTTTTTTAAATATGGGCGTCGCGCCCTTCAATATTGCATCCGCAGTCAATTTAATTACGGCACAAAGACTCGCTCGACGTCTTTGCTCCTGCAAGAAAGCTAGTACGCATTCTGAAGAATTATTCATCAAAGCTGGTTTTGAAGCCGCTGATTGTGATGGAAGTTGGACTGCTTATCACCCTACTGGCTGTGAGCGCTGCAATCAAACTGGTTATAAAGGTCGGGTTGGTATTTATCAAGTGATGCCTATCACAGCTGCGATGGAAAAAATCATTCTTACCAACGGCACTGCGATGGAGATTGAAGCACAAGCACAACGCGATGGCATTAAAACTTTACGTCAAGCAGGCTTAGTCAAAGTGAAGCAAGGCATGACTAGTTTGGAAGAAATTCTCAGCTGTACCAATCAATAATCACTCTTAACCAGAGTCAATCAGAATAAAACAGGAGCGCAGAATGGCAGCTACTAATACCGCACGCACCCATGCTAAGCAGACTGAAACGCTCTTTACTTGGGAGGGGAAAGATAAAAATGGTAAAGCAGTACAAGGTGAGTTACGTGCATTCAGCCCTAGTAGTATCGCTGCCACTTTAAGACGACAAGGTATATCGGCAGTACAAATTAAGAAGAAAAAATTCACACGTGGTAAAAAAATATCCGACAAAGATATTTGTTTTTTTACACGTCAGCTATCCACTATGCTGAAAGCAGGGGTACCACTTTTACAATCATTTGATATTATTTCTCAAGGTAATGCCAATCCTACTTTCTCAAAACTCTTACAAGAAATTCGTGCTGACATTGAAACCGGAAGCAGTTTACATTCTGCTTTCAAACGTCATCCAGACTATTTTGATGCGCTCTATTGCAATCTCATTGCAGCAGGTGAGCAAGCAGGTATTTTGGAAGAAATTTTAACTAGGCTAGCGTTGTATAAAGAAAAAACCTTAGCTGTAAAAAGAAAAATTCGTTCAGCGATGATTTATCCACTCGCGATTTTAGATGTGGCTGTTATTGTGACTACTGTCATCATGATTTGGGTGATTCCAGCTTTTAAGGATGTATTTGCCAGCTTTGGCGCTGAGTTACCTCTACCTACAAAAATCGTAATTTGGCTATCTGATATGTTTGTGCATTACTGGTATTGGGTAGCAGCAGCACTAATTATCAGCTCCTTGCTGTTTATTCGTGCTTGGAAGCGCTCTCCTTCTATGCAAATCAGCACCGATAAATTGTTATTAAAATTACCTCTATTTGGACCTGTCATACGTAAAGCTATCATTGCACGATGGACGCGTACTTTATCAACCATGTTTGCAGCTGGTGTACCCTTGGTAGAATCCTTAGATTCTGTTGGTGGCGCTTCTGGTAATGCGGTCTATATAGAAGCCACCCGTAAAATTAGTGCTGCAGTGAGTAGTGGTTCTAGTCTAGTATCCGCTATGCAAACAACAAAAGCATTCCCTGCCATGGTGACGCAAATGGTAGCAATCGGTGAAGAGTCCGGCGCACTCGATCAAATGTTAACGAAAGTCGCTGAGTTTCATGAAGAAGAAGTTGATAACGCGGTTGCATCACTCTCTTCATTAATGGAACCTGTCATCATGGTGATTTTAGGAGTGGTGATAGGCGGTTTAGTGATTGCAATGTATCTACCTATTTTTCAATTGGGATCCGTAGTCTAATGAATAACACATTACTACCATTTTTATTCACACCTGCTGGCACTTTGTCAGCTACTTTGCTATGGCTCATCATCGGTTTATGCGTGGGTAGTTTTCTTAATGTTGTGATTCATCGTATTCCTATCATGATGCAAAGAGAATCCGAGAATTATTTAGCGTTAGAACAAGACCAACCGCTAGTGCATCAAGACAGATATAACTTAATTCTTCCACGTTCAGCTTGTCCTGCTTGTGGACATACGCTTAGTTTCAAAGAAATTATTCCGATTTTTAGTTATTTCAAATTACACCGCCGCTGTAGCAACTGCAGCACGACTATCTCTTACCGTTATCCCTTAGTAGAAGGTGCAACCGGATTATTGTCTGGGTTGGTGGTGTGGATGTTAGGTAGCGAACTGGCTGGACTCAGCGCTCTTATTTTTGTGTGGATGCTGATTGCCATGACTTTTATCGATATTGATACACAAACTCTACCCGATGATCTCACCCTGCCTCTGCTGTGGTTAGGTTTGTTAATTAACCTCAATGGTGTGTTCGTTCCACTCAGTGATGCTGTCATAGGTGCTGCAGCCGGTTATCTTTTTTTATGGATAGTGTTTTGGGTCTTTCGTTTCATCACTGGCAAAGAAGGCATAGGTTACGGTGATTTCAAGTTACTCGCGGCTTTAGGTGCTTGGCTGGGTTGGATGATGCTTCCTCTTATCGTATTGCTCTCTTCCGCCATTGGCGCAGCAATCGGTTTGATTATGATTTTATTTCGCGGCCACCAACGTGAACATCCGATTCCATTTGGCCCTTTTCTTGCGTTAGCAGGATTAGTAGCACTATTAGCTGGCAAACCTCTGATCGAGCTTTATCTGGGCTACCCGCTTTGATGGCATCATGGCGGTATGAGCGCAGTCCATCCAACCACTTCTCTTGATTCCCGTTTATTTTCTATCGGCCTGACAGGCGGAATAGGGTGTGGCAAGTCCTTGGTGGCGGATTTATTTCAGTCGCGTGGTGCAAGCGTGATCGATACAGATCAAATCGCTCATGCGCTCACCACGGCAAACGGGCTCGCTATGCCTGCCATTCGCGCTGAGTTTGGCGCAGCCTTCATCGCTGCGGATGGCTCTCTGAATCGCAGCGTAATGCGTGAGCATGTGTTTACCAATCCGACTGCCAGATTGGCGCTAGAAGCTATTCTGCACCCCATGATTGCGGCGCAAACTCGCCAAGCGGCAGAAGAAGCAAGAGGTGCCTATCTGATTTTTGTAGTGCCGCTTCTGGTGGAATCGGGTAAATGGCGTGATCGGGTCGACCGCATACTGGTGGTGGACTGTAGTGAAAATTTGCAACGAGAGCGTGTGATGCGGCGCAATCAACTGACAGAAAAACAAGTCACAGATATCATGCAGGCGCAGGCTACCAGGGCAGCACGTCAGTCAGTGGCAGACGACATCATCAACAATGAGAGCGATTTAGGGGTGTTGGAATCGCAAGTAGAAGAGTTGCATAATTTATATCTTACCCTGTCGATGAAAAAATGAACGCAAAAGGCGGATAGATGTTTGTATTTTCCGCACACTTAGTTCAGAATCTCGCTGGTTACTTTCTAATCAACTCTTAAGGACTGGCGCTTTGACCGTTTACGAATACCCTTTCAATGAGCGTATTCGCACCATGTTGCGGCTGGAGGACCTGTACGATAAATTTTGCTTCTTCGTACAGCAAAACAATCCACTCCAACATCATGTGGCACTCACTACGATTTTCGAAATGCTCGAGGTATGCGGACGCGCAGACTTAAAATCTGATCTCTTGCAAGAGCTTGAGCGTCAAAAGCAAACACTGGCCAGTTTTAGATCGAATCCCAACGTAGAAGCAGATCGACTCAATGCGATTTTGCATGACGTAGAAAAAACAGCGAATGCGCTTATTTCTATGCAAGGCAAAACTGGTCAACATATTCGTGACAATGAATGGTTGATGAGCATACGTGGTCGCACCATTATTCCTGGTGGTGCTTGTGAGTTTGATTTGCCTTCTTATTTTGCGTGGCAAAAATTATCAGCTGATCAGCGTCGTACTGACATCATGAATTGGTTTGGTCCGCTTGAACCTATGTTCTCAGCGATCACCATTATTTTACGTTTATTACGTGAATCAGGTCGCGCTTCCGATGCAGTTGCTACGGCAGGTAATTTCCAACAAATGCTACAAGGACGTACTTATCAATTATTGCGTTTAGCAATTGATGAAAACCTTGGTGCTATTCCTGAGATCTCTGCCAACAAGTATGTGTTGTGGATACGTTTTATGTCACAAGACGGTGACCTCAAACCAAAAGCATTTGAAGGTGATGTACCGTTTGAACTGACACTGTGTAATTTCTAAGTTAGTCGGCAGCTTATGGTTACTACTGTTAACTGTCCGACTTGTGAAGCCAAAGTAGTATGGCGTGAAGAAAATAAATTTCGCCCCTTTTGTTCAGAGCGCTGCAAGCAAATTGATTTAGGCGCTTGGGCAGAAGAAAAATATGTGATACCCGGTGCAATGCCCGTAGAAGATCAAGATCCTGAATTAAATTAATCGCTGTCTTTGTCTCTCTTGGACAGATCCATTCAATTCATCACAGCGGTTCACCGTAACGAATTCTATCTAACCATTCAAGCAAAGGTATGGTTGCAGGGAGCACTGGCGCTACAGCCACACTACCCTGCCATGCAAGCTCTTGTCCTTCACGCGCTTCAGGCTCACCCTTCCATGCACGACTAATAAAAAAATGTAAGCGCACATGTGCGTGCGGATAAACATGCTCTACACCACACCAAGCATCAGCCGATAAAATCTGCACTCCCACTTCTTCTTCAAACTCACGTTTGAGTGCATCAAAAACTGATTCACCTTGCTCGACTTTACCACCGGGGAATTCCCAATAACCTGCAAAAGGTTTACCTGCAGGTCGACAGCCTAGCAAAACATCACCATTGGATTTCAATAAGATGCCTACTGCTACGTCGATAGGCAAAGTCTGTTTCACATTCATGCTGTGTGCTTGCCCGCGTGCTTACCTGCATAATCGCGTGCAAATTGCCATGCAACGCGACCTGAACGTGACCCACGCTGCAAAGCCCAACGCAATGCTTCTGCTTCTATTTCTGCTTTATCTGCCTTATCAGCTTTGACACTAAAATGTTTTAACCAGTAATGCACGATGCTGAGATAGTCATCTTGACGGAAGGGATAGAACGATATCCATAAACCAAAACGTTCAGATAACGATATTTTTTCTTCAACCGTTTCACCGGGATGTAAGTCACTATCTTCTGTATGCACATAACTGGTGTTATCTGACATGCGCTCTGGCAGCAAATGACGACGATTCGATGTGGCATAAATTAAAACATTATCTGATTGGGTAGCGATGCTGCCATCTAATGCGACTTTCAAGGCTTTATAACCACTCTCGCCTTCTTCGAATGATAAATCATCACAGAAGATAATGAAACGCTCTGGACGTTGCGCCACCATTTCTACGATGTCAGGCAAATCTACTAGATGTTCTTTCTCGACTTCGATCAAACGCAAACCTTGATCAGCATATTGATTCAAACAAGCTTTAATTAAAGATGATTTACCTGTGCCACGCGCACCAGTTAACAACACATTGTTTGCAGGTTTACCCGCAACGAATTGACGTGTGTTTTGATCTATCTGTTCTTTTTGTACATCAACATGATGTAAATCCGCCAGACTAATGTGAGAGGTATGCACCACACCTTGCAAACGTCCT
Organism: Bordetella parapertussis; assembly: GCA_945883145.1. GTDB lineage: Bacteria > Pseudomonadota > Gammaproteobacteria > Burkholderiales > Burkholderiaceae_D > Pernthalerella. Next base: position 14,704 of record CAMCXB010000020.1, read on the forward strand.
CTACCATCACGACTAACGCGCCAACGAAATGCGGTTGATGCTTGCCAATCAGGCGCTACCACTTGCGCGGGTAACAGTGGCTCTAATCGCGCTAGCAGCGCTTCTGCACGCACTAATAATTGTTCGAGTTCTTTCATAGTGAATGACTAAATTTAAGAGCGGTAATCTGCGTTAATCGACACATAGTCATGCGACAGATCACATGTCCATATGGTTGCATGCGCTGTACCACGTGCTAGTGTCACGCGCACAGTAATTTCGCTTTGCTGCATCACACGCTGACCTTGCTCTTCACGATAATCAGGGTTACGTCCACCATTTTTCGCTACCCTTACATCATCGAGATAAAGATTGAGTTTAGCCACATCCAGATCCTGCACACCTGCATAACCAATCGCCGCCAAAATTCTGCCTAAATTAGGATCAGAAGCAAAGAACGCTGTTTTGACTAAAGGCGAATGACCAATTGCATACGCAATTTTTTTACATTCTTCTTCTGATTGTCCTTGCTCAATTTTAATCGTGATGAATTTCGTCGCACCTTCACCATCACGCACTATCATTTGCGCAAGCTCTTGCGCTAATTCTGTTATCACATCGCGTAGTGCTGCATATTCAGCTGAAGCAGTATCATGAATCTGCAATTCACCCGCGCCTGTTGCCATTAAGATGAAAGAATCATTAGTGGATGTATCACCATCGATAGTGATGCAATTAAAGGATTGATTTGCTGCATGCTTTACCAATTCTTCTAATAGCTGTTGCGACACCTTAGCATCACAGGCGATGAAACCCAACATGGTTGCCATGTTGGGCTTAATCATGCCCGCACCTTTAGAGATGCCAGTTAACGTGACAGATTTACCTGCAATCATCACTGAGCGTGATGCTGCTTTAGGTTGCGTATCAGTCGTCATGATGGCTTCTGCTCCATGCAACCAATTATCTGTTTGTAGATTGGCGATCGCTGCTGGTAAACCTGCAATCAACTTATCAACTGGTAGTGGCTCTAAAATCACACCAGTTGAAAAGGGCAAAATTTGTTGCGCATCACAACCTAGCAATGCCGCCAATGCATCACACGTTGCCTGTGCATTAGCTAATCCAGACTCACCTGTACCTGCATTGGCATTACCTGTATTAATGACCAAAGCACGAATAGGCTTGGCGCCTGCAAGATGCATTTTTGCGACTTGCACTGGCGCAGCACTAAAACGATTAGTGGTGAACACACCCGCAACCGTTGCGCCTTCAGCTAAACGCATGACGAGCACATCTTTACGTCCCGGTTTTTTAATACCGGCTTGTGCATAGCCACATTCAAACCCAGCTACTGGTTTTAAATTACTTGCAAGTGGAAGAGGTGAATTGACTGGCATAGTAAGTACTCAAATGTGAGGAATGAGAAAGTAAATCAGAAATAAAATTAATCAAGCAATGTAATAAAAACTGGCGATAACAATTTTTTGTTATCGCCAGTTTTATATTTCTTAATGCTTACATCAGCGCAAAAGCAGATTCTTACAATGTAAAGATCAAGCTAACTTACCGTGACATTGTTTAAATTTCTTACCACTACCACATGGGCATGGATCATTACGGCCTACCTTAGGCATCGCATTGACTATCGTTTGCCCGCCCAGTGGTTCATTTGAAGGTGCGGGCGACAACAACTCTTCTGGCGCCAAAGCAGGATTGAAATCTGCATGTTCATAATGCACATTCTCTACATGCGCCTGCGCCATTTGCTGCTCAACTGCTGCGATTTCTTCTTGCGACTGTATGCGTACTGTCATGATCAGACGCACTACATCATGACGTATCAAATCTAACATCTGCGCAAACAACTCAAAGGCTTCACGCTTATATTCTTGTTTAGGATTCTTCTGCGCATAACCACGTAAATGTATGCCCTGACGCAAATGATCTAGCGCTGCGAGATGTTCACGCCAATGCGTATCTATACTTTGCAACACGACATTACGCTCAAAGCCACCGAAAGATTCTTTACCGACTACGGCCACTTTGTCTTCATAAACCTGATCAGCAGCATGTAATACACGCTCTAATAATTCTTCATCGATTAGATCTGGCTCATTCTTGATCATGTCTGCTAACGGCACCTGCAATTGCCATTCACTGCTGAGTGCTTGTTGTAATCCTGGTATATCCCATTGTTCTTCCATGGATTGTGGTGGCACATGATTTTGGAACAACTCAGTAAAGACAGCATGACGTAATGACATGCTCATCTCTTCTATATCAGCAGATTCAAGTAATTCATTACGCTGTGAATAAATGACTTTACGCTGATCATTCGCGACATCATCATATTCAAGCAGTTGCTTACGTATATCAAAGTTTCGTGCTTCTACTTTACGCTGCGCTGATTCAATTGAACGTGAAACAATGCCTGCTTCGATAGGTTCATCTTCCGGCATCTTCAGACGTTCCATCACTGCACGCACGCGATCACCCGCAAAAATACGCAACAATGGATCATCTAAGGAAAGATAAAAACGTGATGAACCTGGATCACCTTGACGACCTGAACGACCACGCAATTGATTATCAATACGACGTGACTCATGACGTTCAGTACCAATGATATGCAAACCACCTGCAGCTACCACACCATCATGTAATGATTGCCATTCAGATCTAAGAGTATCGGCCTTGCTAGCTTTGTCTGCGTCACTGATGGCGCTATCAGCTTCAATTAATTGAATTTGTTTATCGACATTACCACCCAATACAATGTCAGTACCACGACCAGCCATGTTGGTCGCAATGGTGATCATCTTAGGACGACCTGCTTGCGCAATAATTTCTGCTTCACGCGCATGCTGTTTTGCATTCAATACATTGTGTGGCAATTTAGCTTGCTGCAAAATCGATGAAAGTAATTCTGAACTTTCAATTGATGTTGTACCTACCAAAACAGGCTGACCACGTGCATAGCAATCTTGAATGTCGTTGACGATAGCATTCACTTTGCCTTGCGCATTTTTAAATACTTGGTCTTGTTTATCCGTACGCTGACTGATGCGATTCGGTGGCACTACCACTGTCTCTAATCCATAAATTTCCTGGAATTCATACGCTTCTGTATCCGCAGTTCCGGTCATACCTGAGAGCTTGCCGTACATACGGAAATAATTTTGAAAGGTAATTGACGCTAGCGTTTGATTTTCGTTTTGTATGCGCACGCCTTCTTTTGCTTCTACTGCTTGATGCAAGCCATCAGACCAACGACGACCTGTCATGAGACGACCAGTGAATTCATCGACGATGATGACTTCATTGTTTTGCACCACATACTGCTGATCTTTAAAAAACAAGGTATGGGCACGCAAGGCGGCATACAGATGATGAATCAGTGCGATATTGGCTGCATCATAGAGTGATGCACCAGGCGCCAACAAACCCATGCTAGATAAAATTTCTTCTGCTTTTTCATGTCCTGCTTCAGTGAGCAAGACACTATTGGCTTTTTCATCTTTGGTGTAATCCCCCGGCACTTCAACATGGCCTTTGCCATCTGGTGTTTCTTCGCCAATCTGCAATGTCAGCAGAGGCGGCAAGGCATTCATTTTGCGATATAACTCAGTATGGTCTTCTGCTTGCCCTGAAATGATGAGCGGAGTGCGCGCTTCATCAATCAGAATCGAGTCAACTTCATCGACGATGGCAAATGCGAGGCCACGTTGTACACGATCACCTGCTTCATACACCATGTTATCGCGCAGATAATCAAAACCAAATTCATTATTAGTGCCATATGTAATGTCGGAAGCATAGGCAGCCTGCTTCACTGCATGATCAGCTTGAGATAAATTAATTCCTGTTGAGAGCCCCAACCAACCATAGAGCTTTCCCATCCACTCTGCATCACGTTGTGCCAGATAATCATTAACAGTGACAATATGTACGCCCTTGCCTGTGAGTGCATTTAAATAAGCCGGTAAGGTAGACATTAATGTCTTACCTTCGCCTGTGCCCATCTCTGCAATTTTGCCTTGATGTAGCACCATGCCACCGATGAGCTGTACATCAAAGTGACGCATTTTTAAAACGCGCTTACTGGCTTCACGGCAGACTGCAAAGGCTTCCACCAAAATTTCATCGGTAGTTGCACCTGCAGCTAATCGCGCTTGTAATTCGGGCGTCTTGGCTTTTAACTCTTCATCAGAGAGTTTTTCCAATGCCGGTTCTAGGGCATTGATGTCACGTACATTTTTTTGCAGTTTTTTGAGCAGGCGCTGATTACGGCTACCGAAAATTTGAGTCAGGAAAGACATGCTAGATAGGCTGAATATGAGAAGGCGGCGAGCTAAGCCACGGGGTAAAAAAGCTAGAGCAAACTGCGCATACAACTCAGCCCCTAAAGACTGCTGCGTAGATTGACCAAAGGCGAGATTCTATCATGCAGGCTCAGTCTTTAGCCCTTGATGCTTACAAATGAAAACTGGTGTGGTATGGTTATTAGATGGCACCATTTACCTCCACATTTCGTCCCGCTCAGCCTGCTACTAAGGCCGCCACCAGTCAGGATGCGGTTTCTTTCTTGCGCGGGAATCAAGCTTTGGCTGCTCTGCTTCCAACTGCGACCAAATTAGCTAAGCTGCAAGCGGATTGTCTTGCTATTTTGCCGGCACAATTTACCCACTGCACTGTCCTGAATGTGAATGAGAGTCAACTCCACATCGCCGTTCCCAATTCCGCCTTGGCCACCCGCATCAAACAGACGTTGCCTAAATTGCAATCAGCGCTAATTGAACGTGGCTGGCAAGTGGCAGGCATTAAATTGCGCATTCAAGTTGAAGCGCCTGCGCCCGCTGCTCCGGTGATTGAAGGACGTGAACTCTCGACTAGTGCGCTGCATTCCTTTCGCGAACTGAATCAAAGTCTGGAAAACCATCCATCCAACCTCGCTTTAAAACAAGCTATACAAAATCTTTTGAAACGACGCGGGGAATCTACTTAACTTGATGTCGCAAAATGCGATATCAAGTTGGGAGCGCAAACACATAGCTATTATGTGTTGAGTTTTAAGGTGGATTTAAAAATTAAAGATATCTAAGATCGCTGCTAGCGACCTTAAACAAAGCGAAGAACTTCTTAATTAGGCATGCGCCCATTCTTCATCTAGCTGTCGTGCATAGGCATCGGGAGCTGTTGCAGCATCATCGAAGGTAACAATTTCATAGGCATCGGGTTCTTGCAATAATGCGCGCAAGAGTTTGTTATTCATCGCATGACCTGATTTATGTGCGGTATAACTTGCTAGTAATGGATGACCAATTAAATATAAATCACCCATAGCATCGAGTATTTTATGTCGCACAAATTCATTGCGATAACGCAGTCCACCTGCATTCAAAATACGAAATTCATCCATCACTATCGCATTTTCTAGCGAACCACCACGCGCTAATCCCATACCGCGCAGTGTTTCCACATCCTGCATAAAACCAAATGTGCGTGCTCGTGCGATTTCTTGAATATAGGATTCCAGATTGAAATCGACCTCTGCAGTTTGACCACTACCATCTACTGCAGGATGATTAAACTCAATAAAAAATTTAAGACTAAAACCATGTAAGGGCTCAAGACGCGCCCATTTTTCTTGCGCGCCAGTGCCTTCACGCACTTCAACTGGGCGCTTAACTTTAATAAATTTTTTCGCAACAGTTTGTTCAGCACGCCCTGCTTGCTGTAATAAAAAAACAAATGAGGCAGCAGAGCCATCCATGATAGGTACTTCTTCTGCATTTAATTCAACAATTAAATTATCTATACCTAAACCTGCACAAGCGGACAGTAAGTGTTCAACCGTTGATACGCGCACACCGTCCTTTTCTAGAACGGAGGCCATACGTGTATCGCCTATCAATAATGCTGATGCAGGGATTTCAACAATGGGATTGAGATCCACACGACGAAACACAATGCCGCTATCCGCTGCTGCAGGACGTAAATGAATTTCCACGCGCGTGCCACAATGTAAACCTACACCCGTGGTTTTAATGTTCTGCGCAATCGTGCACTGTCGAATCATAATTAGGAATTAAATAGTTAATTTATCGGATATCGCTTTGCTTAAAAAAACAAAGCGATTCCGATATTTTTTTACAGATGAGACAACATGGTCTCAGCATTCGAGACTTCAAACTTACCAGCAGCTTCTACATGCAACTGCTTCACTACACCATCTGTGACCAACATGGAGTAACGCTGTGAACGTGTACCCATGCCATATCCTGAAAAGTCAGCTGATAGTCCTACTGCTTTACTAAAATCTGCATTGCCATCACCCATCATGCGCACTACACCTGTTGCATGTAAATCACGACCCCATGCACCCATCACAAATGCATCATTAACAGAAATACACCAGATTTCATCCACGCCTTTAGCATGCAATTCTTTTGCATGTTTTATATAACCTGGTACATGTTGTGCTGAGCAAGTCGGAGTAAAGGCGCCAGGCAAACCAAAGATCGCAATGGTTTTACCTTTTGTGAGATCCGATACATTGAATGTGTTCGGTCCTAATGTACAGCCAGCAGTTTCAGTTTCAATGAATTCGGCTAACTTGCCTTCTGGCAGATGATCGCCAATCTTGATAGTCATGAATGATCCCTTCTTAAATATGCAGTGGTGTGAAAGTCATACGTTGATGGCTGAGCTCGATAATGCTAAGCCATGGAAAGCTGACTGTTAAATGGCAAACGGTCTGGGCACCGCATTCCAAGAATGCAGCGCTCAGACCGAAGTATGCCGTGACTACCTTATTTTTGCAGGATCAGTCAGCCTGACGACGCAAGAAGGCAGGAATGTCGTAGGTTTCCGTGCCATTTCTCTCCATGGCTCTTACAGTTTCGGAAGCCGATTCACGACGCCACACTGCTGGTGTGCGAATTGCCTCATAAGCTTGTGTGCCAGCGGATTCCATCTGCCCACCGGATACTGCATCCACCGGTGCATCATAGGTACCAGTCTTGCGCGCAACAGTGTTGCTTACCAATTGTGGCGCACGACGCAAACGACCCAAGCCTGTTGCTACAACAGTCACACGAATTTCATCACCCATGCTTTCGTCGTAAGCAATACCTTGTGCGATCGAAGCATCAGGTGCTGCAAAGGCACGTACCGTTGCCATCACTTCTTTAATTTCTTTACCTTTCAAACCTTTGCTACCGGTGACATTCACTAATACACCGCTTGCACCGGATAAATCCACACCATCTAACAATGGTGAAGCGACAGCCTGTTCAGCCGCAAGACGTGCACGATCGACACCTGAAGCAACTGCAGTACCCATCATGGCTTTACCTTGTTCACCCATAATGGTTTTCACATCATTGAAGTCAACATTGATATGACCTGGTACGTTAATGATTTCAGCAATACCAGCAACAGCATTGTTTAATACATCATCAGCATGCTGTAACCATTCCATCATGCTGTCATCTTCATAAATATCTTCTAACTTTTCATTCAAGATCACGATCAGTGAATCAACATGCTGACCTAACTCTTCTAAACCTTCGTTAGCGATATCCATGCATTTCTGACCTTCGTATGAAAATGGCTTAGACACAACAGCCACAGTCAGTGCACCCATTTCTTTCGCGATTTGCGCAACGATAGGTGCTGCACCAGTACCGGTACCACCACCCATACCAGCTGCGATAAAGACCATATGCGCACCACGAATTGCATCTTCAATACGACCACGTGTTTCTTCAGCTAACTGACGACCGAGTGAAGGCTTCATACCTGCACCCAAACCAGTTTCACCGATTTGAATAACATTGTGTGCTTTAGAAAGAGATAAAGCTTGAGCGTCGGTATTGGCGACGATAAATTCGACACCAGATACACCTTTGTTAATCATGTGCTGTACAGCGTTACCGCCAGCACCACCAACACCCACAACCTTGATCACCGTACCTTTAGTATTTTCTAGCATTGTGATTTCCATGATGACTCCCTTTGTGAAGCAGTTTTTAGTCAATAGCCATCATTGGACATGACGGCTAGCAACTACCAACTGCGGATTAAAACAAACTCAAAATTAAAAAATTGTACCTATTAAAAATTACCTAAAAACCACTCTTTCATGCGCTGTAAAACTGCACCCGCCGAACTCGCCTGACGATGTACAACTTGACCACGTAAATACTGCTGCTTTGCTTCTAATAACAAACCTAATACAGTTGAATAACGCGGACTCTTCACTACATCAGCTAACTGACCGTTGTAATCAGGTATACCTACACGTGCTGGCTTAAGAAAAATATCTTCTGCCAATTCCATCATGCCGGGCATCATCGCGCTACCACCTGTGAGTACGATGCCTGACGAAAGTACTTCTTCAAATCCTGATTCACGTACCACTTGATGCACTAACGAAAACAACTCTTCCACACGTGGCTCAATCACAGCAGCCAATGCTTGGCGTGATAAAGCACGGGCTGCACGATCGCCTAAACCTGGCACATCAAAGGATTCACCTGGATCAGCCAACACTTGTTTCGCAACGCCATAACGTACTTTGATTTCTTCTGCTTCTGCCGTCGGGGTACGCAAGGCCATTGCAATGTCATTCGTGATTTGATCACCCGCAATAGGAATAACTGCGGTATGTCGAATCGCGCCTTCAGTAAAAATAGCAACATCAGTCGTACCACCACCAATATCAACTAAAACAACACCGAGTTCTTTTTCATCTAGCGTTAACACGGCATCTGCTGATGCCATAGGTTGCAAAATCAAATCAACCACTTCCAGACCGCAACGGCGTACACATTTCAAAATATTTTGTACCGCTGAGACTGCACCTGTAACGATATGCACTCTGACTTCTAAACGTATGCCATTCATACCAATCGGTTCACGTACACCTTCTTGGCTATCGACGATAAATTCTTGACGCACGGTGTGTAGCAATTGCTGATCAGTAGGAATATTCACTGCTCTAGCAGTTTCAATCACGCGACTCACATCCGCTGCTGTTACTTCTTTATCTTTAATCGCAACCATGCCACTAGAATTAAAGCTGCGTATATGTGCGCCAGCGATACCTGTCCACACATTACGTATTTGACAGTCCGCCATTAATTCAGCTTCTTCTAGAGCGCGCTGTATAGATTCCACTGTGGCTTCGATATTTACCACCACACCTTTTTTCAGGCCTTTCGATTCATGCTGACCTAAACCAATCACCTCATGGCGACCGTCTGGTAAAACCTCGGCTACTACCGCCACGATTTTTGAGGTGCCGATATCGAGACCTACAATTAAATTTTTTGCGTCTTTTGTCATAGCGTTTTTGACTTTTTAACTACAGCGTTAAAGTTAATAGAGCTCACCAAGATTTCTATCATCATGTTTCATTCTTTAAACTGCTTGCAGGCGCACTTTGCCCCCGCTGACGTAGCGCCAATCCATTTGGATAACGCATATCAATACTTTCTATACGATTAGGAAATCGCGCAGCAAGTGACGGATACACACTGATAAATTTTTTTATACGCATTTTTAAATCTCCTGCATTCTGTTCGCGCCCTAGATATAAAGTAATACCGTTATCTAATTTCGCTGTCCATGCGTAACGCTTCGATAAAGTTAAAGCGCGTAATTTAAGATTAATAGTCGATAAACTCACTTGTAAATCTAAAGTACGTGCTGCGACTTCTGCTGCACTATCATCTGGTCCAGCCAACTCAAGTAACTTACCTTCCTGCTCAGCTTCATCTAGATTGGCAGAAAAAATCACACCATCCACTGATAACAGCCTTCCCTCAATATCATCCCACGTACCTAACGCGACATATTCTTCAACCGTCACTTGTAATTTATTTGGCCACTCACGTCGCACAGAAGCATGATGTACCCAAGGCACAGTTTCAAATGCAGCACGCATGGCATGTAAATCACCTGTAAAAAAATTACCTCGCAAACGTGGTAATGCAGCACTTCTCACCGTTGCATCATCTACATAGCGTAACGCTACCTGCTGCGCTCCACGCACCATAATCACGCGATAATCAAAATACGTTTGTAATGCAAGCCAACGATAACTAGCAAACAGCAGCACAAGCATCAACACCGCGAGTAAAGCGCGAGTGAGAGAATTCATGAGTCTGATGTCATTCAACATAATGGCTATTTTTCGTTTGCTTTAAGTCTTTTTACGTTCCTATTTACTGATTTTCCAATCCGGCAAAGGCTTTAAATCACATTGCGCCGTTCGTAAAATCTCTATACATAAATCTTCATACGATATACCCGCAGCCTTCGCTGCCATCGGCACTAAGGAATGTCCTGTCATACCGGGTGAAGTATTAATCTCTAATAAAAATGGCTTACCATCAGTAGCGCGCACCATCACATCAGCGCGACTCCATCCACGACAACCCAGTGTGCGATAACTTGCTAACGCTAATGCTTGAATTTCTTTTTCTTGCTCTGGCGGCAAATTACTTGGGCAGAGATATTGCGTATCGTTTGTAAAATATTTATTTTGATAATCGTAATTCGCATCAGGCGCAATAATGCGCACCACAGGTAATGCTCTTGCCTCATCACCTACACCTAACAATGGACAGGTTAACTCCATGCCACTAATGAATTCTTCCGCCATCACAGCTGAATCAAACTTCGCTGCCAATGCATAAGCCGCAGGTAGTTGTGCGGCATCGGTTACTTTCGTTAAGCCCAAGGTAGAGCCTTCATGTGCAGGCTTCACAATCAACGGCAAACCTAAAGTGTTTGCTACATGATTCCAATCTGATTTTGCATGCAACATCTCAAACCGCGGTGTCGCTAATTCATTGAATAACCAAACACGCTTCGTCATCGCTTTATCCATGGCGATAGAAGAAGCCAACACACCAGGGCCGGTATAAGGAATGCCCATTTGCTCTAATGCGCCTTGCAAAGTACCGTCTTCACCATAACGTCCATGTAAAGCGATAAATACACGATCAAATTTTTCACTCGCTAAATCGGCTAATGAGCGCTCAGCAGGATCAAACTTATGTGCGTCGATGCCGCGACTTTGTAAAGCCGATAACACACCCGTGCCGGACATGATGGAGATTTCTCTCTCAGCCGAACGACCACCAAACAACACACCGACTTTTCCAAATTCTTGTTTCATCATTTTTTACTCATTACTCATTCTTAGCTGTCATCTCTTGCAATTGAGCGGGCACATTCGCAATCGATCCCGCACCCATCGTCATCACCACATCACCTGCGCGCGCTGCTTGTAAAACCGACTCCGCCATCTCAGTGATGTTTTCTACAAAAATTAATTCTGTTTTACCCACCACACGCAATGCATGCGCAAGCGACCTACCATCTGCAGCTGGAATCGGTTGTTCTCCTGCCGGATACACATCCGCTAATAAGAGCACATCCACACTCGACAACACTTTGACAAAATCTTCGAATAAATCGCGTGTGCGTGTATAGCGATGTGGTTGAAACGCCAACACTAAACGACGACCAGGAAACGCACCTCGTGCTGCTGCAATCGTGGCAGCTGTTTCTACTGGGTGATGTCCATAGTCATCCACTAATGCAAACTGTCCTTGTGCTGCAGGTAAAGCTAATTCACCATAACGCGTAAATCGTCGACCAACACCAGTAAATTCTCTTAACGCTTTTTGTGTATCAGCATCTTCCACGCCGACTTCTCTAGCGATAGCTATCGCAGCGCACGCGTTTTGTACATTGTGCATACCCGGCTGATTGAGATGCACATGCAAGTCTGGATAATCTTTTTGTATCACTGTGAATTCCATATGGCCATTCACAGCTTTTGCATTCACAGCTCGTACATCTGCTTCTTCATGAAAGCCATAGGTCACAATCATCTTAGAAATGAAGGGCATGATCTCGCGTACATTCGCATCATCGAGACATAATATGGCAACACCATAAAACGGCAATCTTTGGGTGAACTCGATAAACGCTTGCTTAAGCTTTGCAAAACTATGCTCATAAGTTTCCATATGATCGGCATCGATATTGGTAATGACTTCTATCGTGGGCGATAAGTTCAGAAATGAAGCATCTGATTCATCTGCTTCAGCCACAATAAAATCACCTGCACCTAGTTTTGCATTTGCACCTACACTATTTAATCGACCACCAATGACGAAGGTAGGATCTAAACCACCTTGCGCCAACACACTCGCCACCAAACTGGTCGTGGTTGTTTTTCCATGGGTACCAGCAATCGCAATACCACTTTTTAAACGCATCAACTCAGCCAACATAACTGCACGTGGCACAATCGGAATATGACGCGCACGCGCAGCAATCACTTCAGGGTTATCTGGTTTGACTGCAGTCGACGTCACAATTGCATCCGCACCCTGCACATGGTCTGGCGAATGACCAATATGAATCTGCGCACCTAACTCAGCTAAACGACGACTTGCAGCATTATTTGCAAGATCAGAGCCCGACACGGTATAGCCGAGATTGAGCAACACCTCAGCGATGCCGCTCATACCCGACCCACCTATGCCTACGAAATGTATATTTTTAACTTTATGCTTCATCTGCTTTATCAATTCTTCTTACAACTAGCTCCGGCTTTTGCTCTTTAAAAAAGCGCAGCGCGACCGCGCCGCTTTGGCCTACAAAATGAATATTTTTAACTTTATGCTTCATCTGCTTTATCAATTCTTCTTACAACTAGCTCCGGCTTTTGCTCTTTAAAAAAGCGCAGCGCGACCGCGCCGCTTTGACCTACAAAATGAATATTTTTAACTTTATGCTTCATCGAGTTTATTTATATTTTCTAACTATGCATTTCACTCAAACTATTACCACGACCCAACTCTTCTATTACATTCGCTATCGCTTCATTCGCATCACTTCGTGCTTGCTGATGTGCAGCGATTGCCATTTGCTGACATTGCTCACGCGTGATCTTTTGTAACAGCGCTGCTAATGAAGCAGCAGATAATTCTGTTTGCGACATATGAATCGCAGCATGCGCCTGTGCCATCCATTGCGCGTTATCGCGTTGATGAGCTGTGGTCGATACAACCAAAGGCACCAACACACTCGCCACACCTGCTGCACACAGCTCTGACACTGTGATGGCACCTGCTCGACAAATCACTAAATCAGCTTGGCTATATTGATGTGCCATATCATCAATAAAGGGCAGTACTTCTGCCTCCACTCCCGCTCTGGCATAAGCATTTTTTAATGCGTCTATATGCTGCTTACCTGACTGATGCACGACAATTGGTCGCTGCGCCTCAGGCATTAACGCTAATGCAGCAGGTACGGTTTCATTCAATACACGCGCACCTAAACTGCCACCAATAATCAAGATGTGTAATTTTCCTGTGCGCGAACCATAGCGTTGCTCTGGCTGAGTGAGTTCACGAATTTCTTTGCGCACTGGATTGCCAGTGACAATAAATTTATTTGGATTCATTCTCTGCTTCGCTGTGGTGAAGCCAAATAAAATTTTTCTAGCAAAGGGTACGAGAGCTTTATTTGACATCAACAACGATGCATCAGCATTCACAATAGCTAGCGGCACACCACATAATTTCGCCATCAGTCCACCAGGCACAGTCACATAACCACCCATACCTACGATTACATCCGGTTGACGTTGACGAATGATGGCGCGACAACTGAGCAATCCTTTGAACATTTTTATAAAACCAATTGCACTATGTTTCAGCCCCTTACCACGCAGCCCACTAAAATCAATCGCATCAAACGTGATTCCATGTTTCGGTACGATGTCTGCTTCCATACCACGAGTGGTACCTAACCAAGACACTTGCCAACCACGAGCACGCATGGTGTCTGCGATAGCAAGACCAGGAAAGATATGGCCTCCGGTTCCTGCTGCCATGACCATGAGATGTTTGATGTGAGCACTCATGTTCGTGTGCCTCGCATCATGGATCGGTTTTCATAATCAATGCGCAATAAAATAGCTAGACCTATACAATTAATCAGCACGCCTGAACCGCCATAACTCATTAAAGGCAAAGTCAATCCTTTAGTTGGCAACAGACCTAGATTCACACCCATGTTGATGAATGTTTGCGCACCTATCCAAATGCCTATGCCTTTTGCAGTCAATCCTGCAAAGGTGTTATCGAGCACAATGGCTTGCCTACCGATTTCAAATGCACGTCTGACTATCCAATAAAATAAAAACGTGACAATCAATACACCTGCTAAACCTAGTTCTTCACCAATCACAGCGAGTAAGAAATCTGTATGCGCTTCAGGTAAGTACTGTAATTTTTCTACGCTTGCACCTAACCCCACACCAAATAATTCACCGCGACCGAATGCAATCAGGGAATGTGTGAGTTGATAACCTTTACCTAAAGGATCAGCTGTCCAAGGATTAAAGAATGCGATCATGCGTTCTTGTCGCCATGGCGAAAAAAGAATCGCTAATGTAAAAATACTGACTAGCAAACCCATCATGCCGCCAAACCAAATTACATTAAATCCACCCAAGAACAAGATACCCATCGCAATACAAACGATGACACCAAATGCACCTAGATCCGGTTCCCACAACAAAAGCACACCAACTGCCCCAACAGCACTAGCCATTGGTAAAAATCCTTTACGTAGCTTGTCCATGTATTGCTGCTTACGCACGGTGTAGTCAGCTGCATAAATTACAAAGACTAGTTTCATTAACTCAGAAGGTTGAAATCTAAGATTGCCTAGTCCTATCCAGCGACGTGCACCTTTCACTTCTTTACTAATGCCAGGTATAAGTACAATAACGAGTAACACTAAACCTGCTACTAACATATAAGGTGCTAAACGCTGCCAAGTCTCTATACGCACGCGAAACGCCAACAGTCCTGCAAACAACCCCACCATTACAAATACTGCTTGTCGTGATAAGTAGTATTGACCTTTTACTTCGGCTGCAGTACCAGATGAATCTGGCATCGCTATCGATGCTGAATACACCATGACGACACCGGCAAGTAATAACAACACTGTTACCCATACTAGTAACTGATCAAATTCCATCATGCGCGAGCGCTGTCCCAGAGAAGTCTCCGGTAAGCTCGCCTCACTTTGAAATAGTTCAGTTACACCGAGTTTCATGTGCATATCCTCATGCCATTACCTCACCCTGCGATAAACCTATTTCACGCACGCCATCAATAAAAACTTTGGCACGCTCTGCATAATTTGCGAACATGTCAAAACTGGCGCACGCAGGTGAGAGTAAAACTGTGTCGCCCGGATTTGCAATGGAAGCAGCGTGCATGACGGCTTCAAACAATGAAGTGCAGTCACGTATCTGTACTGGAGTATTTGCTAATGCTTGACGTATCGCTGGTGCATCGCGACCAATTAAGATCACTGAACGTACATGTGCAGCCACTGGTTCTGCGAGCGGTGAAAAATCTTGGCCTTTGCCATCACCACCTGCAATCAAAATCAAACGTGGGTTGCTGTCTCTACCTAAACCTTTTAATGCCGCAACCGTTGCACCCACATTGGTGCCTTTGCTATCGTCGACATAATCCACATCACGAATTCTGGCGACTAACTCAACACGATGCGGCTCACCTTGATACTGTCGCGCTGCATGTAGTAAAGGCGCTAATGGCAATCCTATTGCTCTACACAAGGCAATCGCAGCTAAGGCATTAGTGGCATTGTGTTGACCGCGAATTTTTAATGCATCTGCTGGCATGAGCTTATTCATATACAGCTCAGCTTCTTGCTTGGTATTTTTACGTCTACGCTTTTCAGTTTTTTCTGTTTCTTCTGAACTGACTGCTAGTAATAACCATTGCATACCATGTTCAGTCACTAAACCTAAAGCATCTGGTGTATCAGGTAGATCGGTTCCAAACGTGACACAGTCTGCAGTTGCCTCTTCCATTTTCATGCATTGTGCATCTTGTCGATTTAAGACTCTAACAGTGTGCTCACCAAAAATACGTTGCTTATCTTTTGCATAGGACTGCATATCACCATGCCAGTCCAGATGATCTTGTGTGATGTTCAACACGGTTGCTGCATCAGCCTGCAAATTATAGGTGGTGTGTAATTGAAAGCTGGAGAGCTCTAGCACCCAACAATCTGGCAATGCGTCTTGATTGACTGCGTCAAGTAATACATCCAATGCAGCGGGACTTATATTGCCTGCTACCTGCACAGATAGACCTGCTTGTTTACAAAGCAAACCTGTGAGGCTAGTGACTGTGGTTTTACCGTTGGTGCCTGTAATCGCAATCACTTTAGGTTGATATTTACGCTCTTCTTTTAAAGCAGCTAAAGCTTGCGCAAATAATTCAATCTCACCCCAGACTGGGATATTTTTTTCTGCTGCTAGTGGCAACAACTCTGCCAATTCATTGTGTGGATTTAATCCAGGACTGACTGCAATGAAATCGATATCGTCTAACAAAGCGGGCGTAAATTGACCACCTATGAATTTCGCCGTAGGCATTTCAGTTTGCAAAATAGTGAGTCGTTCAGGCGCTATACGAGTATCCGCAACGCGTAGTCGAGCTTGCGCATGCGTGAGCCAACGCGCCATTGCCAGACCCGATTCACCGAGTCCTAATACGAGCACATGTTTATCGCGATATTGCATGCTTGGTTTTCTCTTATCCTAAAAATTAACGCAGTTTGAGTGTTGATAAACCTAACAACACCAACAACATCGTGATGATCCAAAAACGCACAACAACTTGCGTTTCTTTCCAACCTTTTTGTTCATAATGATGATGAAGCGGTGCCATGAGTAAGATACGTTTACCTACACCGGTACGATTTTTTGTGTACTTAAAGTAAGCAACTTGCAACATGACAGAGAGTGTTTCTGCAACAAACACGCCACCCATTATGAAGAGCACAATCTCTTGACGTACAATCACTGCTATGGTGCCGAGTGCACCACCTAATGCGAGTGCACCTACATCACCCATAAAGACTTGTGCGGGATATGTGTTAAACCATAAAAATGCTAAACCGGCTCCTGCCATCGCACCGCAGAAAATTAATAATTCGCCTGCGCCTGGTATATGCGGAATAAATAAATATTTTGAATAAGTCGCATTGCCCGCAAGATAAGCAAACAAACCTAATGCAGAGCCCACCATCACAGTCGGCATAATCGCCAGACCATCTAAGCCATCGGTAAGGTTGACTGCATTACTGGTACCGACAATAACGAAATACGTTAAAGCGATGAATCCCCATACACCTAAGGGATAAGTAATCGTTTTAAAGAAAGGCACAATCAAGTCGGCCTTAGGTGGTAAATCCATTTCAAATCCAGATTGCACCCAAGCGACAAAGAGCTCTAAGACTTTATCGTTGGTGGGGCCAGAAACAGAAAAAGCTAAATACAAGGCAGCCAATAAACCAATGATGGATTGCCACATATATTTTTCACGTGAGGCCATGCCCTTTGGATCTTTATGCACGACTTTGCGATAGTCATCTACCCAACCAATTGCACCGAAGCCTAGCGTGACAACTAATACGGGCCAAATAAAACGATTACTCCAATCGCCCCATAACAGCATGGAAATCGCAATGCCTATCAAAATCAACACACCACCCATGGTGGGTGTGCCTGATTTCACTAAGTGGGTTTGTGGTCCATCGGTACGCACTGCTTGTCCGACTTTTAATCGCGTCAGCATACGTATGACTGCCGGTCCAGCAAACAGACCTATCATTAATGCAGTCAGCGTCGCAAACACTGCGCGAAAGGTAATGAAGTTAAAAATACGCAGTGCGCCGATTTGATCTTGAAAATGTTGTGCCAGCCAAAGCAACATATCAATGCCCTCCCACTGACAAACCAGTTAGATGCTGAACGACTCTTTCCATTTTCATGAAGCGCGATCCTTTAATCAAAACACTGGCTGTGGGTGCAAGATTACCCACGACTTTATTTAATTCATCCATATCGTTGAAGTGTCGTCCATGATTGCCAAAAGCTGTACTGGCATGTCGTGCTAACTCGCCAAGCGTAAAAATTTCATCGATATGTTTGGCTTTTGCATATGCGCCAATTTCTTCGTGAAACGCTACGCCTTCACTACCCACTTCACCCATATCACCTAAGATCAATGTGCGCGGTGACGGCGCAACAGCTAATACATCAATCGCAGCACGAACAGAATCAGGATTGGCGTTGTAGGTATCATCAATGACTAGTGCGCCGTTTTTAGCGCTCTTACGTTGCAAGCGTCCTGCTACAGGTGCAAAAGCTTGCAGTCCTTGTACAATTTTTTCTGAAGTAATACCGATTGCAAGCGTCGCTGCACAAGCAGCTAAAGCATTACGTACGTTATGCACACCAGCAGCAGCTAGTTGCACATCGAATTGCTGACCTTCTGCATGTATGTGTAAAACACTACCGAAATCTTTCACCTCATAAGTACAACGTACTTGTGCTTGTTCATTTAAACCAAAACTTAAGATACGACGTGATCCCGCATACGATGTCCATAACGGGGTATATACATCATCAGCAGGAAACACAGCACAGCCATTCGCAGGTAAGTGCAGAATCACTGCGCCATTTTCAATCGCCACTGCTTCAACACTGGCCATAAATTCTTGATGTTCACGTTGCGCATTGTTGACTAAGCCAACATCAGGTGCGGCAATCTCTGCTAAGCGTGCAATCTCACCAGGATGATTCATGCCCATTTCTATGACTGCTGCTTTCATGCTTGCTTGTAGTCTGAACAAAGTAAGTGGAACACCAATCTCATTATTCAAATTACCTTGTGTAGCTAAATAGTGGTTACCTCCAAATGCTGTATGCAAAATGGAAGCAATCATTTCTTTAACTGTGGTTTTTCCATTACTGCCTGTGACACCAATCACAGGCTGAGTAAATCGACGCCGCCATGTATGTGCTATTTGTCCTAATGCATAACGTGTATCACTGACCAATAAAGCAGGCAAAGGATAATGTTCAGGAACAGCATGTGCTACCACTGCAGCGGCACCACTGTTTGCAACTTCAGGCAAAAATGTATGTGCATCAAAACGCTCACCAGCAAGAGCGACAAATAAATTTCCTTTATTAATCGCCTTGCTATTCGTTGAAACGCCTGTGAATTCAACTGAGGAAGTTAAACTCGCTTCTGGTAAATCTATCAATAGATCATTCAGATGTGCGCGCATTAATGGCCTCCATGGCGCGTTGCGCACGTTGCTAGTGCTAATGCAGCGTGATCGGCATCTAAAAATGCGAGCCGACGACCTTTGATTTCTTGATAGTTCTCATGACCTTTTCCTGCAATGAGTACCACATCATTTTTTGCTGCATGACGTATGGCATATAAAATTGCACTCGCACGATCAGGTATGACTTCTGGTTTTTGCTGCATAGACTCTGGTATACCAGATACTATTTGTTGAATGATGTGAGTAGGATCTTCACTGCGCGGATTATCACTAGTGATGACTAGCTGATCTGCTGCACAAGCAACAGCGCCCATTTGTGGACGCTTACCTGGATCACGATCACCACCACAACCAAACACACACCACAACGCACCTTCTCTTTCATTTGCTACTTCACGCAAGGTATGTAACGTTTTTTCTAAGGCATCTGGTGTGTGCGCATAATCAATCACTGCTAACGGTGCTTCAACGCCGCCTAATTGCTGCATACGACCTGGGATAGCAAGCAATGACTCTAACAAGGTCGTGATTTTTTGTAGCGTTAAGCCTCGTGCTAATAAAACACCGGCAACTGCCAACATATTGCTGACATTAAATCGCCCTATGACATGTGAACGAATCTGCGCTTGACCAAATGGCGTGATGAGTTGAAAACTCATGCCGTTTTGTGTAATGCGTATGTCTTTTGCGCTCAACATAAGAATATTTTCAGACGATGCTGCACCTTCTATGCTGTAAGCAAAAATCGTTAGCGCTGGAAATTTTTTACGCACATGCTCTAGCAAGCGACTACCCATTGCATCATCAAGATTAATAACAACATGGGTTAAGGTTGGCCAATCAAATAAACGCGTTTTAGCCGCTTCATACGCAGCCATGCTGCCGTGGTAATCGAGATGGTCGCGTGTAAAGTTGGTTAACACAGCAACATCGATATGCAAAGCATTTAATCGACCCTGATCTAATCCAATTGATGACGCTTCAATTGCACAAGCTTTTGCGCCAGCTTGTTTATTCGTCGCTAACTGTCGCTGTAGCTGTACAGGATCAGGTGTGGTGTAACCTGTTTGTTCAAAATGATTAACTTCACCTTGTTTAAATAAGCCGCTTCCTAAGGTACCAATCACTGCGGTTGGTATCGCATCGCGAGATAAGGCCTGTGCTATCCATTGGGTACATGAAGTTTTACCGTTGGTGCCTGTAACTGCTACCGAAAATAAAGATTGATCAGGCTGACCATACCAAAATTTAGCGATGCTACCGGCTTGTTGTTTTAATTCATGCACAGCTAGATGCGGCACGCTGATGTTGTTACATGCAGCATGTTCATCTGCAGCTTCATATATCACAGCACTCGCACCTGCTTGAATTGCTTGCGCAATGTAATCTCGCCCATCACCCGCGTCACCAGGATATGCAATAAACACATCACCTACGTTAATACGTCGTGAGTCAGTAGTTAAATGCACATTCTTTTGTGCCGTAGTCGATACAGCACCTCTGATCCACTCAGTGATTTGTTCTGGATGGAGTTGCTGTGCTGTCGTCACATGGTCTCCGTGAGCGGCGCAGCCGGCAAAATTACATTGGTCACAGGCGCATCTGGCGCAACATTCAACAGTCGTAAAGTACCCGCTGCGACATTCGCAAAGGCAGGTGCTGCAACTTGACCACCAAAATGTTGTGGACCTGAAGGCTCATCAATCATGACGGCGATGATGATACGTGGATCAGATACCGGTGCTAAGCCTACAAATGACCCTACATATTTTTTAACGTATTGACCGCCTTCAACTTTATAAGCAGTTCCTGTTTTACCGGCGACACGATAACCTCGAACTTGGGCAAATGGTGCTGTGCCTTCTGAGCTCACTACTTTTTCCATCATCAAGCGCATTTGACGTGCTGCTCTTTCACTTAACACGCGTTGCGCTACAGGTGGACGATCCAATTTTTGAAAGCTCAAAGGAATCATCTCGCCATTACGCGCAAACATCATATAGGCGCGCGCTAATTGTATGAGCGATACAGATATACCTTGTCCATAACTTATAGTCGCTTGTTCAATCGGACGCCAGCTCTTATAGGGCTTCATTCGTCCTGCTACTGCACCGGGAAATCCGAATCGTGGTTGTTGTCCAAAGCCTGCTGCAGTAAAGATGTCCCACATATCATGTGACTCTAATTTCTGCGCAATTTTTACTGTACCTACATTCGATGATTGTCCGATGATGTTGGTGACTGTCATTGAGGATGCATGCGGATGTGAATCACCTATCGTTGCTGGTCCCATTGTTAATTTAGGTGGCGTATCAATTACGGTGTCTGGTGTAATTAAGCCTTTATCTAAGGCGCGCGCAATCGTAAATGGCTTCATGGTGGAGCCAGGTTCAAAGGTGTCTGTCATCACGCGATTACGCATGACAGAAGGATCTACACCTTGTCGATTATTTGGATTGAAGGTCGGCATGTTAACCATGGCTAGTACTTCACCGGTTTTCACATCCAACACAACAATCGCACCTGCTTTCGCATTAAATTTATCGACCGCTTGTTGTAGTTGTGTGAAAGCGAGATATTGAATTTTATTATCGATAGAGAGCGTTAAATCTTTGCCATCACGTGGTTCACGCAAATGCTCTACATCTTCAACTACGCGTCCTTGACGATCGCGAATCACACGCCGACTTCCTGTTACACCGGCAAGTGATTTTTGCTGTATGTATTCAATACCTTCTTTTCCAACATCTTGGTAATCCGTAAAGCCTAATACATGCGCTGCAGCGGGGCCTGCTGGATAGGAGCGTTTATATTCTTTACTCGTACGTATACCGGGAATATTTAAATCGAGAATACGTTTTGCTAACTCGGGATCCACCTGTCGTTTGAGA
>CAMCXB010000021.1 GCA_945883145.1 Bordetella parapertussis
TCATCAGCGCGGGCAAAGCCATGCTCGGCATCATGCCGGGAAATATTTATATTCGAGGTAATGTCGGCATTGTTTCTCGCTCTGGCACACTCGGTTATGAAGCAGCGGCACAGATGAAAGCACTGGGCATCGGCGTCACGACTAGCGTAGGTATTGGTGGCGACCCGATCAACGGTAGCTCGTTTCTTGATCATATGGCACGTTTTCAGGAAGACCCTGAAACTGAGGTCGTGGTGATGATCGGCGAGATAGGTGGTCCGCAGGAAGCTGAAGCATCCAAGTGGATCAAAGAAAACATGACCAAGCCGGTGGTAGGTTATGTCGCTGGCCTGACAGCACCGAAAGGTCGTCGCATGGGCCATGCAGGTGCGATTATTTCGGG
The DNA here is from genome assembly GCA_945883145.1 of Bordetella parapertussis. Taxonomy (GTDB): domain Bacteria; phylum Pseudomonadota; class Gammaproteobacteria; order Burkholderiales; family Burkholderiaceae_D; genus Pernthalerella. Next base: position 383 of record CAMCXB010000021.1, read on the forward strand.
TGAAGGTGATACCGCACTTGAAAAATCCGAGATCATGGCTTCCTACGGTTTGCTGGTTTCGCCAAGTGCATCCGAGCTTGGTATAACGGTGCAAAAAGCACTTGCTACTATCGGCAAGTAAGAGAGCCATCAGTGAATAATATGGTGACCCTCGGCGTCACAGAAACAGTGGAGTTGTCCCCGCTGGCTGGTGATGGCTTCTCACGCACTACCCTGTTGCGTGAGTTGTATCTCGCTGTATTCCAGCGTCTGCAACCGGAACTGGTTCCTTTGATTGAGATAAATCGAGCATTTACGGGTATCAACTCGGGTTTGCTGTGCAAAGCATTACGTGCACAAGGCATCTGGTTTCAACTACTTGCGATTGCAGAGCAAAACCGCGATATGCGTAATCGTCGCTTCACCGAGACTGATCACGGTATTGATAATGTACCTGGGACGTTCGCTAATACCTTCAAGCAGATGCGTGAGCAGGGCATTAAGGCCGAGCAGATTCAAGAAGCGTTGGATGAACTACGTATTCGGCCCACTATCACTGCACATCCCACCGAGGCGAAGCGAGTCACGGTACTGGAGTGTTATCGCCGCATTTATCTCAAGCTGCATGAGCTGGAATCCAACTACTGGACTCCCCGCGAACGAGAGCAGTTGGAGCAAGCGATCTGTATCGAGATTGAATTGTTATGGCTGACCGGCGAGCTAAAACTTGAAAAGCCCACCGTTGAGCAAGAGGTAGCTTGGAGTTTGTATTTTTTCCAGGAGAACTTGTACGACGTCGTGCCACAAGTGATGGCAAAAATCGAAACCGAATTTCGGCGTTATTTCCCTGAGCATGAACTTGAGACGCCGGCACTCATCAGTTTTGGTTCATGGGTGGGTGGAGATCGGGATGGCAATCCCTATGTCACCAGCGAAGTTACGCGTCGCTCACTGTGGGAGACGCGTGAAGCTGCCCTACGTCGCTACATCGATCGTATCTCGTCGCTCATTCGTGTACTGAGTATTTCCGAGCGCTCGATTAGTATTCCCGATAACTTTGTGAAATATGTCACGGAGTGTCTCGACAGGATGCCTGCCGCGCGTAATCTAGCAGAGCGTAATCCTGGCGAAATTTTCCGTCAGTTTTTGGGTTTTATGCGACTTAAGCTGATAAGAACGCTGGAAGAGTCCACCAATCGTGCGTTACCAGATCCAGACTTGGGTTATCGTTCAGCGGATGCGCTGATTCAAGATGTTAAGTTGATGAACACCGCGTTGCGAGAAGCGGGCATAGCGAGTGTTGCTGATTCGCTGCTGCTGCCTCTCTTGCGTGAGGTGGGTATATTCCGTTTTTCTACGGTGCGACTTGATATTCGTGAGAATACGCTACGCATTAATCAAACGCTTTCTGAACTATATCGCCGCAGCCAAAATGCCGACGCGCCTGCATCTGACTCCGAGGAATGGAAGCGCTGGATTCTCAATGAGTTATCGACACCACGCGGTGCGGTTTGCGAAGTCTCCGATTTATCTGCAGAGGCACGTGAAACACTCGACACCTTCCGCGTAATTGCCGAATTGCGTCAGACCATTGATCGCGAAGCATTTGGTGCCCTGATCTTGTCAATGACCCACAGTGCCACTGATGTGCTTGGCGTTTATCTGTTGGCTAAAGAAGCTGGTCTCTTCACTGACAGCGCGGGCATGGAGGGCTGCACCCTGCCAGTGGTACCGCTGCTTGAGACAATTCCCGATCTGCGTCGCGCACCAACGATTTTGCGCGAACTACTTTCGGTACCCGTGGTGCAACGCAGTCTGGCAAGGCAACGCAAAGTACAAGAGGTAATGGTCGGTTATTCCGACTCGAATAAAGACGGTGGCTACTTCGCTGCGAATTGGGAGTTAGCCAAAGCCCAGCGCCAGATGGTGCGCGTTGGGGAAGAGTTTGGTGTCTCGATTAGTTTTTTTCATGGTCGCGGTGGCTCGGTGAGCCGCGGTGGTGTTCCAACGAGTCGCGCGATTGAGGCGACACCGGTAGGCACTATTCGAGGCATGTTTCGCCTGACAGATCAAGGTGAAGTGGTATCGCTCAAATACGCCAACCGTGGCACGGCGCTCTACCAAACTGAATTACTCGGTGCTTCGGTGCTTAATCATGTGCTGCTGTCGCAGCAAGCGGTTGAGAAGCAGCCGTTGCATGAGTATGAAGAGGCGATGGAGGCTTTATCTGGCACCTCTTGGACGGCTTATCGCAAGCTGATGGAGCGTCCGGATATGTTGGCTTATCTTCAGGGGTCATCTCCGCTGGAAGAGTTATCGATGCTAAACATTGGTTCGCGTCCGGCGCGACGGACACAGGCTCAGACACTGTCCGACTTGCGCGCTATTCCTTGGGTGTTCGCTTGGACTCAGAACCGACACATGGTGACTAGTTGGTACGGCGTAGGTTCTGGCATCCGTGCATTTCTCGATGTGCGTGAGCAAAGCGGACTCAAGCTGTTGCAGCGTATGTTTAAAGAATATCCTTTGTTTAGAAGTGTGATGGATGAGGTGGAGCGCGCTCTGTGCCAAGTAGATCTTGATATCGCACGCGAGTACGCGAATCTGGTGGCTGAAAAAGGCACACGCGAAGAAATTTTCCAACAGATCGTGCAGGAGTACCAGTTAACGGCCGAGATGCTTAAATCAGTTTCAGGCGAGACGATTCTTGGTGAGCGTTTTCCACAATTTATGCGACGCTTGTCGCGTCGTCTGGAGACACTCAATCATGTGAGCCGTGAGCAGGTGCAACTATTGCGTCAGCTACGCGAGGGTCAGGGCGGAAGCGAAGTACGCGAGGCATTACTGACCTCGATTAATTGTGCAGCAGCCGGTCTCGGTTGGACAGGATAAATTAACTAAGGAGATGTCATGAGCTTCACCATCATCGAGCAGGCGACTGCGCGGCTACACCGCTCTGAACTAGCGGTTCCTGGCTCTAATCCAAGTATGTTCGAGAAAGCTGCTAAATCAGCGGCAGATATTATTTTCCTAGACGTTGAAGATGCAGTTGCACCGGATGATAAGGCACAGGCCCGCAAGAACATTATTCAAGGCCTGAATGATATCGACTGGGGTCGCAAGACCATGATGGTCCGTATTAATGGTCTGGATACGCACTACATGTATCGCGATGTAGTGGATATAGTCGAAGCATGCCCTCGCTTAGACATGATCTTAATACCAAAGGTTGGCACCCCAGCTGATGTGTATGCCATCGACATGATGGTGACGCAGATTGAAACCGCGATGGGGCGCACCAAACGTATCGGCTTTGAAGTTTTGATCGAAACCGCGCTCGGTATGGCGAATGTTGAAGCGATTGCGCAATCCAGCAAGCGGCTAGAAGCCATGTCCTTTGGTGTGGCAGATTACGCTGCATCGACGCGCGCGCGCACCACGGTGATTGGTGGCGTCAATAAAGATTCTGGTGTGCTGACTGACCGTGACGAAGATGGTAATCGCGAATACTTTTGGACTGACCCGTGGCATGCAGCACAAACGCGCATGATGGTGGCGTGCCGTGCTTACGGTCTGCGTCCCATTGATGGTCCCTTCGGTGATTTTAGCGATACGGATGGTTATCTGGCTGCGGCTAACCGCGCTGCGGTTTTGGGCTATGAAGGCAAGTGGGCGATTCATCCATCACAAATCGAATTAGCGAATCAGGTTTACACACCGTCCGAGGCTGAAGTTACACGCGCTCGACGTATCATGCAAGCGATGGAAGAGGCCGCTAAAGCTGGCAAGGGCGCCGTCAGTCTGGATGGTCGTATGATTGATATTGCCAGCATCCGTATGGCTGAGGCACTGCTGGCTAAGGCAGACCAAATCGGCGGACAGCAATAGCATTGATTGATTACTTTAATGTGGAGTCTGATCGGATTGAAGCACTAGAGTGATCAATTTAGTCCCGAAAAATTAGGAGTGAGACTGACAACTGTAAGTATTTGTTCGGTAAGTTCCTAATTTTTATTGGTCGGGGCGGCGGGATTCGAACTCGCGACCCCTTGCACCCCATGCAAGTGCGCTACCAGGCTGCGCTACGCCCCGACGAGCCGCAAATTATAGCAGAGGGACTTTGCAATCAAATGGCGTAATTAGTGAAATCGTGTTCAATGTAAGTGCCCACCCTGTTGCACGCTATCTTCTGGCATTTCTGCATGTACCATTTCTTCTGCATGATCGCAAAACAAAGGGGCACCACAGTCATCACAACATTCAGGTGGAAAGAGCATGTCAGGTTTGGTGATCTGCGTGATTCCTGATTCACGTAATAAGATGACGATTTGCTGCAATGGCGAGACCGTGCTTTTATTCAATGCATGACTACTGCTAAGTTGTGCATCCTCTTCGCCACTTTCTTCGTCATACAGTGGCCAGATCACACCATAAAATACATCAGGATTATTCACAACGCTAAAACTGACGCGGTATTCATCGATACGTAATTCATGACTATCGTCACCCACTGATGCCACCACGGCTTGGAGTTCACCTGCATCGATATTCAGCGCATGCGTCAAGTAATGCACTGCTGCACGTAGTGAGATAGGACGAATCATTTTGTCTGCATTTCTACAAGCGACAAAATAAGCTTCAGGTAACAGTAGCTCAATACCGCAACCAGGTAATAATTTTTGTAGGATGGGTGTTGCATGCACTTGCCATTGTGTGAGTGCAGCTTGGGTACTGATTTGAAGATTGCTGTTCATATTGTCTTCTTGCCAGCGCAGTAGTGGTTTTCTGTGTTCTGCTGTAACGACAAAAAGGAGTTGTCTTGTATCTGCTAAAAAAGGTGCAGTGTCTGGTATTTCTATGGGCATGGCGAAGGCTGTTTGCGATATCGCAGCTTGTGCCATACGACGTGTGAGCGCATAGGTCTCGCAATAACTGCGTGGTAGCTGATCAATAGAAAATAAATGTGGCGCAATCGCGATATGCACATCGCTTGCTAAGATATGAGCTATGAGCTGCGTAGTGAGTGCTTGTAGGAGTTCGATTTGGATAGGGCCAGATGCAATCGTAAACCGAGTCCAGCTAAGGATAGGCATAGCGATGAGCAAAGCATCAAAGTATTTACCATTGTGCTCTAGGGTGCAGCTACAGCTTACGGCTTCTACAATGTCGAGTAAATCATCATAAGCTTCACCATCTGCATGAAATAAATGATCAAGCGCATTATCAATCGCTAATTGCTGATTACTCGCTAGCTGGGCTTGTAGAAGTTGTTCGAGTTGACGTTCCCATTCGCGTTGCTCCATACGACTAGCGGCTTGCCCATGCGATTGCGCCAACGTGACTAGACGCTGACTATCAGCAGAAATTTTACGAGAAGAGCTCTTGGTAGGCCGGCGCATAGACTTTATCGTGTAGATAAGTTGAAGTTGATGAATTCTAATAGAGTTGGGGTGAATTGCGTTACGAGTAAATCAAAATAAAAAAAGCGTGGCACTGTGATTCACAGTCCACGCTCTTGGGAAACAAAAACAATTATTTTTTTTCTGGTGCAGGTGTCGCTGCTGCTGGTGTTTCTGTCGCAGCAGGCGCGGAGGTTTCCGTAGGGACGCCGTGTGATTCACCTTGCATATCCACTTTATCACCCATTTTTAGTAATAAGGTAACTGAGATAACAGCAAAGATAACGAAAGCTATGAAAATTTTTATCATGAATGTCTCCGAAATTTTTTCTAACGTGATGTGTTATCTGACTAACGGAATCGTTCGAAAACTAATGCATTCCATTAGTCAGATTATTTTGATTTACGCTGCGAGTAATTGACGCAGTACGAAAGGCAGAATACCACCATGACGGTAGTAGTCTACTTCAATCGGTGTATCAATACGCAGTAAAAGTTTAGCTTGTTGAGTTTGACCATTGGCACGCTTGATCACCAAAGTCACTTCTTGCTGTGGCTTGATGCTGTGTTCTATGCCAAGCAAATCAAAACTTTCATTCCCTGTAATGCCTAAGGATTCAATGCTGTCATTACCTAAGAACTGTAAAGGTAGTACACCCATACCAACTAAATTAGAACGATGAATACGTTCAAAGGAACGAGCAACTACTGCTTTCACACCTAATAATTGTGTGCCCTTAGCAGCCCAGTCACGTGAAGAGCCTGTACCATATTCTTCGCCTGCAAAAATCATGGTGGGCACGCCATCATGAATATATTTCATTGCAGCGTCGTAAATCGACATTGCTTCACCGCTAGGTTGAAAAATAGTTTCGCCGCCTTCTACTCGTGAGCCATCTGGCTTCGCAGGAATCATGAGATTTTTAATACGCACGTTTGCAAACGTACCGCGCATCATGATTTCATGATTACCACGACGTGAGCCATAGGAATTGAAGTCAGCTTTTAATACACCATTAGCGAGTAACCATTTACCTGCTGGACTTGATTCTTTAATTGAACCTGCTGGAGAAATATGGTCAGTGGTGATTGAATCACCAAATACACCCAGTGCACGTGCATTCGCAATACCCGTTGCTGCAGCCTTAGGCTCCATTGTGAAATCTTGGAAGAAAGGTGGTTCTGCTATGTAAGTAGATTTAGGCCAGTTATAAATTTCGCCCGTAGCCACACCTTTGATGTCTTCCCATAATTTGCCAGGTGCACCTTTAACATCTGCATAATTTGATTTAAAGGTTTTTGCATTCATCGCATATTTCATGAGCTTGCCGATTTCTGCACTGGTTGGCCAAATGTCACCAAGATAAATATCTCTACCATTTTTGCCTTTACCAACTGGCTCAGTCATTAAGTCGCGTGTGACATTGCCTGCAATAGCATAAGCCACAACTAATGGAGGGGAGGCGAGGAAGTTAGAGCGAATGTTAGGATGAATACGTGCTTCGAAGTTACGATTACCTGACAAGACTGCTGAAGCAACGATATCGTTTTTGACGATAGCTTCATTCATAGCCGGTGTCAGATCGCCTGCATTACCAATACAAGTTGTGCAACCATAAGCAGTCACACCAAAACCTAATTGTTCAAGGTAAGGTAACAAGCCTGCTGCTTCGAGATATTTAGTAACAACACGTGAGCCAGGAGCGAGTGATGTTTTGATATGTGGTGCAACAGTTAATCCTGCTGCAACTGCTTTCTTGGCTAATAAACCTGCTGCGAGTAAGACACTAGGATTAGAGGTGTTGGTGCAAGAAGTAATAGCAGCGATTAAAACATCGCCATTTTTAACATTCACGCCATCGCTAGTGGTGTATTGCGCATCCAGATCTTCTGCTTTTTTATTAAAGCCATTGTCAGAAACTGGCTTAGAAAATAAATCACCGAAGGTTGCTTTAACGTGACCAATTTCAATTCTGTCTTGTGGACGCTTAGGTCCTGCAAGTGAAGGTGCAACAGTAGTAAGGTCGAGTTGAACCACGCTGCTGTAATCAATATCACCTACTTTTGGAATGCCAAATAATTTTTGTGCTTTGAAATAAGATTCAAAGGCATCGATTTCTGCTTTGCTACGACCAGTGCCATGGAAATATTCTATCGTTGCTTCATCAACGGGGAAGAAGCCCATGGTTGCGCCGTATTCAGGTGCCATGTTGGCGATGGTTGCGCGGTCAGTGAGTGAGAGTGTTGTTGTGCCTTCACCAAAGAACTCAACAAATTTACCCACCACTTTTTGTTTGCGCAGCAGTTCAGTAATAGTGAGAACCAAGTCGGTTGCGGTGACGCCTTCACGCAAGATGCCCGTTAAATTCACACCAACGACATCAGGTGTAAGGAAATACACTGGCTGACCTAACATGCCGGCTTCAGCTTCAATACCACCCACTCCCCAACCAACTACACCAATACCATTAATCATGGTGGTGTGGGAATCAGTGCCCACTAACGTATCAGGGTAATACACACCTTCTTTATGATGCACACCACGTGCTAAGTATTCCAGATTAACTTGATGCACGATACCAAAGCCAGGAGGCACAACGCCGAAGGTATCAAAGGCTTGCATACCCCATTTCATAAATTGATAACGCTCGTTATTGCGTTGGAATTCCAATTTCATGTTGAGATCGAGCGCACCTTTTTCACGGAAGTGATCAATTTGCACAGAATGATCTACAACCAGATCAACTGGAACCAGTGGCTCAATGTTCTTGGGATTTTTGCTCATTTTTGATGCAACACCACGCATAGCAGCGAGGTCAGCCAACAAAGGCACACCAGTGAAGTCTTGCAACACAACACGGGCTACAACAAAAGGAATTTCATTTGTGCGTTCTGCTTTAGGTTTCCATTGAGCGAGTTGTTTTACATGCTCTTCAGTAACTTTTTTTCCATCACAATTACGTAAAACGGATTCAAGCACGACACGGATAGAGACCGGCAAACGATCGATATTGATATCTAATTTTTTTTGTAGTGCAGGGAGTGAATAAAACTTCCCTTTTTTAGTACCAGAAATTTTGAATTCTTTGAGCGTATTCAGCGTATTGTGGGACATGTGCTCTCCTTGCTTTTTCAAAGTAAAAATTAATTAAAACGGTATCCGTGATGCTGCTTGCGCATAATTTTTTGACCCTGCATAGTGATCGTATATCGGTAATGTTAACGCTATGTTCGATTCTTTAAACAGAACTACGGAAGGGTGCACATGCATCAAATTCCAGAAGTCTGCGCGCTGTATTTGAAAAAGCGTTGCACTAGAAAGTCTGGTGCAACGCTCATAGTCAATTAAGGTAGCAGATGTTTTACGCCATCACGCTCTTCTGTTAATTCTTTGAGAGTGAGGTTGATACGCTCTTGTGAGAATGCATCAATATCCAAGCCTTGTACGATTTTATATTCGCCGTTTTCTGTCGTTACAGGAAAACCAAACATCGTATCTTTAGGAATGCCGTAGGAGCCATCGGAAGGAATGCCCATGGTGGTCCACTTACCGTGTGTGCCTAATACCCAGTCATGAATATGATCAATAGCTGCGTTAGCGGCAGATGCTGCGGATGACAAGCCACGTGCTTCGATAATGGCGCCACCACGTTTACCAACGGTAGTTAAGAAAGTGTCTTTATTCCATGCTTCATCGTTAATCATGTCTTTAACGGATTTGCCATCGATAGTGGCAAAGCGATAGTCCGCATACATAGTTGGTGAGTGATTACCCCATACGCAGAGCTTTTCAATCGCAGCCACTGGCTTGCCTGTTTTCGCTGCGATTTGCGACAGTGCGCGGTTATGATCTAGACGTAACATCGCCGTGAAATTCTTAGCAGGCAGGCTAGGCGCAGATTTCATAGCAATGTAAGCATTGGTGTTAGCTGGATTACCCACTACGAGTACTTTTACATTGCGTGAAGCGACTGCATCGAGTGCTTTACCTTGTACGGTGAAAATTTGTGCATTGGCTTCCAACAAATCTTTACGCTCCATGCCTGGGCCACGTGGGCGTGCACCAACTAACAGAGCAACATCGATATCTTTGAAAGCAGTCATAGGATCAGCATGCGCAGTCATGCCTGCTAACAGTGGAAACGCGCAATCGTCGATTTCCATCATCACGCCTTTTAAGGCTTTTTGCGCTTTTTCATCTGGAATTTCTAATAATTGCAAGATGACTGGCTGGTCTTTACCCAGCATGTCGCCATTCGCAATACGAAACAATAGTGAGTAGCCGATTTGGCCTGCGGCGCCAGTGACAGCAACACGCATGGGGGTTTTAGCCATGTTACATCTCCAATGTGATCAAAATGATAAGAAAAGAGGGGTTTTACTAAGACTTTACCTGCCAGAAAGTTTGCTCGCGAGTGTAGGCCTGTCGATCTGCTGTGTCAATCCTGATCTTATATCTTATATAAGACATAGTACTGCACAATTTTCTGGACGGTAACGGTGCATTTGTGGTGAAATCACTACCCATGACCCAGACCGTTCTCCCTTCGGCACCAACTGGCGCACCAAGCAATTCTGGTGTGACTAGCAATGCCTCCGGCTCACCCACATTTAGTCCGCTCTATCAGCAGATTAAATCCTTGATTGTGCAAAGCCTGCAATCGGGTGAGTGGAAGCCGGGCGAGTTGATCCCTAGTGAAGTTGAGTTAGCTTATCGCTTTAAGGTTAGTCAAGGAACTGTGCGCAAAGCAATTGATGAATTGTCGGCTGAAAATTTGGTTGTTCGGCGTCAGGGTAAGGGTACCTTTGTCGCGACGCATCATGAGGCAAAAGTGCAGTTTCGGTTTTTGCGACTAATGCCAGATAATGGCGATGCTCAGCAGCCGGAAAATCATATTATTGAGGTCAAGCGCATGCGCGGGCCAGCAGAAGTAACGCGTTTGTTGGACATGAAGGCCGGTGATTCCGTGGTCTACATCAAGCGCGTACAATTTTTTGATGGCACGCCCATTATTTTGGAAGAAATCTGGTTGCCCGGTAGTCTATTTAAAGGACTAACTGTTGAGCGTTTAGATGAGTACAAAGGTCCGATGTATGGATTATTTGAAGCCGAATTTGGCACGCAAATGATTCATGCCTCGGAAAAAGTAAGGGCGGTTGCCGCTGATGAAGCTGCTGCAGCTCTATTAAAAGTATCACTTGGCGTGCCTTTACTGAGCGTTGATAGGGTGGCATTTACTTATGGTGAAAAGCCGGTAGAAGTGAGACGTGCTTTATATGTCACAGCGCAGCATCATTACCAAAATGAATTGAGTTAAGACTTTTGGTTTGAAAAAAATCGACGATATCGCTGTCCAAATTAGGCAAGTCAGGCAGTGATAATCAAAGAAGTGTTTTAACAGATAGAATCAAGCGGTTTTAGTGTGTTTAGGAAACTTTTAGTCTAGAAGGATGCATATGTCTGAAGTGACTACCAAGCCAGCAAGAAGGTTTACCAATATTCACATTACGCAATTGATGCACTACCGCTTGCCTTTAGCAGGTGTGGTGTCGATATTGCATCGTGTGAGTGGTGCATTAATGTTTTTATTGCTGCCGTTCGTCCTTTATCTATTTGATAAAAGTATTACCTCTGAAATTTCCTTCAACTATTTGCAAGGTTATGTGCGCCATTGGTCAGTCAAGTTGGCAATTCTTGCATTGAGCTGGGCATATCTGCATCACTTATGCGGTGGCATACGCCATCTGATCATGGATGCGCATATAGGCTTGACCAAAGAAGGTGCACGCAAATCTGCGCGCATCGTCTTTGCAGTGAGTTTGCCTTTAACGGCATTAGTCGCCCTTAAATTATTTGGAGCGTAAATATGACGATCGAACGTATAGGGCCTAAGCGTTTAGTGGTTGGTGCGCATTATGGTTTAAAAGATTGGTTAGCTCAGCGTGTCACAGCGGTTGTGATGGCGCTGTTTACTTTAGTTTTGCTGGTCGCTTACTTGATTACCGATGAAGTAACTTATGAAGGTTGGGCTGGTTTATTTGCAATGCAATGGTTTAAGTTATTGTCACTGGTGACCTTTCTTGCTTTGTACTATCACGTCTGGGTAGGTATGCGTGACATCTGGATGGATTACGTTAAACCAGTTGGCGTGCGTTTGTTATTGCAAGTTTTCACCATACTCTGGTTGGTCGCTTGTGCCGCCTGGACAGTACAGATTCTTTGGAGCGTGTAAATCGTGTCAGCTATTAAATCCTCCATTCCTACACGTCGTTTTGACGCTGTGATTATTGGTGCCGGTGGTTCTGGCATGCGCGCTTCTTTGCAGTTAGCTGAAGCGGGTTTGAATGTCGCCGTGTTATCGAAAGTTTTTCCAACTCGTTCACATACCGTAGCTGCACAAGGTGGTATCGGTGCATCACTGGGCAATATGTCAGAAGACAATTGGTACTGGCATATGTTTGATACCGTCAAAGGTAGTGACTACCTAGGTGATCAAGATGCGATTGAATTCATGTGTCGTGAAGCACCGAAAGTGGTGTACGAGCTTGAGCATTTTGGTATGCCATTTGATCGTAATCCAGATGGCACGATTTATCAGCGTCCATTCGGTGGTCACACTGCAAACTTTGGTGAAAAACCTGTTCAACGTGCTTGCGCTGCAGCGGACCGTACTGGTCACGCTATGTTGCACACACTCTATCAACGTAATGTACGTGCAAAAACACATTTCTTCGTAGAGTGGATGGCGATTGATTTAGTGCGCGATGCAGATGGTGATGTTGTTGGTGTCGTCGCACTCGAGATGGAAACTGGCGAGGCTATGATCTTGCAAGCCAAGACCACGGTATTTGCTACCGGTGGTGCAGGTCGTATTTGGGCAGCGTCTACCAATGCCTTCATTAATACTGGTGACGGTATGGGCATGGCAGCACGCGCAGGCTTACCACTTGAAGATATGGAATTCTGGCAGTTTCATCCGACTGGTGTGGCGGGTGCGGGTGTGTTGATTACCGAAGGTGTGCGTGGTGAAGGCGGTATTTTGATTAACAGTGAAGGTGAGCGTTTCATGGAACGTTATGCGCCTACATTGAAAGATCTCGCGCCGCGTGATTTCGTTTCACGCTCCATGGACCAAGAAATTAAAGAAGGTCGTGGTTGTGGTCCTAAGAAAGATCATGTGCTGCTAGATCTGCGTCACATTGGTGCCGACACCATACGCAAACGTTTGCCTTCAATTTTAGAAATTGGTCATAAGTTTGCGAACGTCGATGCAACCAAAGAACCGATTCCAGTTGTGCCTACTATTCACTATCAAATGGGTGGCATTCCTACCAACATTCATGGTCAAGTTGTCGCGCCTAAGAATGGTAGCCAAGAAATCGTACGTGGTTTGTATGCGATTGGTGAATGCGCTTGTGTCTCAGTACATGGCGCAAACCGTCTAGGTACAAATTCCTTGTTAGATTTATTGGTCTTTGGTCGTGCTGCAGGTAATCATATTGTGGCAAGCAAATTAGAAGATCAAAGCTTTAAAGATTTACCTGCGGATCCTGCAGATCTAGCGCTCTCACGTTTGGCACATCTAGAAGCATCGACTGGCTCTGAACGTGTACAAGATGTGGCGAATGATATTCGTAAAACCATGCAGCATTACTGCGGTGTGTTCCGTACACAAGAATTACTGGATGAAGGTACTAAAGAAATTATGCAACTCGATGAACGTCGTAAGCATATTTCTTATAAAGATAAATCCAAAGTATTTAATACCGCACGTATAGAAGCATTGGAGCTCGATAATCTGATCGAGACAGCAAAAGCCACTATTGTTTCAGCGGCAGCACGTAAAGAATCACGCGGTGCGCATGCACATCGTGATTTCGAAAAACGTGATGATGAAAACTGGATGAAGCATAGCCTGTGGTATTCCGAGGGCAATCGATTGGATTACAAGCCAGTCGTCACCAAGCCATTGACTGTAGAAACCTTTAAGCCAAAAGCACGTACTTTCTAAGAGCCTAACCATGACACGTACAGTGAAATTCCAGATCTATCGTTACGATCCAGATAAGGACGCCAAGCCTTACATGCAGGACTTAACCGTGACCCTGCAAGACACCGACAAAATGTTGTTGGATGCTTTGCAGCGGATTAAAGCCGATGTAGATGATTCATTAGCCTTGCGTCGTTCTTGTCGCGAAGGTGTATGCGGTTCGGATGCCATGAATATCAATGGTAAAAACGGATTGGCTTGTACTACCAACCTGAATGAATTGAGTGAGCCTATCGTATTGCGTCCATTGCCAGGCTTGCCAGTGATACGTGATTTGATCGTCGATATGACGAACTTCTTCAAACAATATCATTCGATCAAACCATTTTTAATTAATACTACGATTCCACCTGAAAAAGAGCGTTTGCAAATGCCTGCAGAGCGTGAAGAGTTGGATGGTTTATATGAATGTATTTTGTGTGCCTGCTGTTCTACATCATGTCCATCATTCTGGTGGAATCCTGATAAATTTGTAGGGCCAGCTGGCTTGTTACAAGCGTATCGTTTTATTGCAGATAGCCGTGATGAAGCAACCGGTGAACGTCTAGATAATTTAGAAGATCCTTATCGTTTATTCCGCTGTCACTCCATCATGAATTGTGTGGATGTTTGTCCTAAAGGACTCAATCCCAACAAAGCTATAGGTAAGATTAAAGAATTACTGGTGAGACGTGCTGTTTAATGTCTAAGGTTGCCCATCAAGATGATCCAGCAAGACGTACTCGCTTACGTTGGCGTAGTCGTAGAGGCTTGTTAGAAAACGATTTGATCTTGTCGCGTTTTCTTGATGCGCATGAATTAAGTTTGACGGATGATGATGTCGATGCATTCACCAAATTAATGGAGTTGCCAGACAATGATTTAATGGGTTTGTTGTTGGGACAAAACGAACCTGTTGATGAATTAAATCAGCCGCATGTCCATGCCTTGTTAATCAGGTTAAGACAAGCCTGAAAACCAAAGCTTGCAAAAAAATTGATGTATTTAAAAAAGCTATGTTCGCTATTTTTTTAGGGTAGAACCATGAAACCATCCGACGCTAAAGCAACGCTCTCGTTTTCCGACGGCTCAAAGTCTATAGATTTCCCTATCTATACAGGTTCGATAGGACCTGACGTAATTGATATTCGCAAGCTCTATGGAGAAACAGGTCGCTTTACGTATGATCCTGGCTTTATGTCTACAGCGGCTTGTAATTCATCCATCACTTATATTGATGGTGATAAAGGTGAATTGTTATACCGTGGATATCCTATCGAGCAGTTAGCAGTGAATTGTGATTTTCTTGAAACTTGCTACTTGCTGTTGAATGGTGAATTACCGAAAGCAGATCAAAAGAAAACATTTGTTGATACCGTCACCCGTCATACGATGGTGCATGAGCAAATGCAATTTTTCTTCCGTGGTTTCCGTCGCGATGCGCATCCTATGTCTGTATTGGTGGGAACAGTCGGTGCCTTAGCTTCTTTCTATCACGACTCTTTAGATATCAATGATCCACATCATCGTGAAGTTTCAGCGATTCGTTTGATCGCGAAAATGCCAACCTTAGTGGCGATGGCATATAAATATTCTGTCGGTGCGCCTTTCGTTTATCCGCGCAATGATTTGTCTTATAGCGCGAACTTCATGCGTATGATGTTTGCTACACCAGCAGAAGAATACAAAGTCAATGAAGTGCTAGTTCGTGCTTTAGATCGTATTTTGATTTTGCACGCGGATCATGAACAAAATGCATCTACTTCTACAGTAAGACTGTCTGGTTCTAGCGGTGCCAATCCTTTTGCTTGTATCGCAGCAGGTATTGCTTGCCTATGGGGTCCTGCGCATGGTGGTGCAAATGAAGCTGCACTCACTATGTTGAAAGAAATTGGATCTGTCGACAAGATTGGTGAATTCGTCAAACAAGTTAAAGACAAGAATTCTGGTGTTAAGTTGATGGGCTTTGGTCATCGTGTTTATAAAAACTATGACCCACGCGCTAAACTCATGCGTGAAACTTGTCATGAAGTCTTGAATGAATTGGGTCTGCAAAATGATCCATTATTCAAGCTCGCTATGGCATTGGAAAAAGTCGCGTTGGAAGACGAGTACTTCGTTTCCCGTAAACTTTATCCTAACGTTGATTTTTATTCTGGCATTGTGCAATCTGCATTAGGCATTCCGGTTTCGCTGTTTACCGGTATTTTCGCTATGGCGCGTACTGTAGGTTGGATAGCGCAATGGAATGAAATGATTTCAGATCCTGAACAAAAAATTGGACGTCCCCGTCAGCTGTTTGTCGGTTCTGCTCAAAGAGATGTACTGCCGATGGCAAAAAGATAATAAAACTATGCTATGAAAACGGGCCCTAGTGGCCCGTTTTTGTATTCTGGCCGGTGTTTCCTATGCTATTCTCCGGCTTGATTATGTTGTGCAATCTGTAATGCGGAAAGCCCGCTAAACAGAAGGTGAAGGTGGGTCAGAGTTGACCCTTTCGGAAGTCTCTGATGACTTGCATCAGAGATCATCCTAACCCGCTAATCTCGCGAAACGCGAAGAAAAGGTGAGCAAAATGATGCAGCAGTATTTCTCCAATTCCTATCTATTTGGTGGGAATGCGCCTTACGTAGAAGAACTCTACGAGGCCTACCTCCTAAATCCCGGTGCAGTTCCTGATAATTGGCGCGCTTATTTCGACGCCATGCAACACGTGCCAGCAGTTGATGGTAGCGACAGACCCGACGTAGCGCATGCTCCGGTAGTTGCATCCTTTGCGGAACGTGCTAAGCAAGGACCTATACGTACTATCACTGCATCGGCTGATGCAGAAATGGGTCGTAAGCGTGTTGCAGTCACTCAGTTGATTGCAGCGTACCGTTTTCTAGGAACCCAGTGGGCGAATCTCGATCCACTGCAACGTCAAGAACGTCCTGTTATTCCTGAACTAGAGCCATCGTTTTATGGTTTTAGTGATGCCGACATGGATACGGTATTCAACATCAGTAATACTTATTTTGGTGGTGATACTGCTTCCTTGCGTGATTTACTCAATGCGCTACGTGACACCTATTGTCGTTCCATAGGTGCAGAATTCATGTACATCACCGACCCAGCACAAAAACGCTGGTTACAAGAACGATTGGAATCGACTCGAGCTAGTGCTGCATTCACGCGTGAGCAAAAAGTACATATTCTTGATCGCTTAACAGCAGCGGAAGGTTTAGAACGCTATTTACATACTAAGTATGTAGGTCAAAAACGCTTCTCATTAGAAGGTGGTGAAAGCTTTATCGCTTCTTTAGATGAAACCATACAGCGTGCAGGTAATCAAGGTATACAAGAGATCGTCATCGGTATGGCGCATCGTGGCCGCTTAAATGTGTTGGTGAATATTCTGGGCAAAATGCCGCAAGAATTATTTGCTGAATTTGAAGGTAAGCATGGTGATGATTTACCTGCAGGTGACGTGAAATATCATCAAGGCTTCTCAAGTGACATCTCCACTGCACGTGGCCCTGTACATCTTTCACTAGCCTTTAATCCTTCACATTTAGAGATTGTGAATCCTGTAGTTGAAGGTTCAGTCAAAGCCAGGATGATACGTCGCGGTGATGCAGATGGTCATCAGGTTTTACCTATCTTAGTGCATGGCGATGCTGCTTTTGCAGGTCAAGGCGTGGTGATGGAAACACTGAACCTCGCCCAAACCCGTGGCTATGGCACAGGTGGTACGGTACATATCGTCATTAACAATCAAATTGGTTTCACTACGTCTGATCCACGTGATTCACGTTCTACATTGTATTGCTCTGATGTCGTGAAAATGATTGAAGCACCTGTATTGCATGTGAATGGTGATGATCCTGAAGCAGTGGTCTTTGCTACGCAAATTGCTCTCGATTTCCGTATGCAATTCCAAAAAGATGTGGTCGTCGATATTGTGTGCTTCCGTAAATTAGGCCATAACGAACAAGATACACCGGCATTAACGCAGCCCTTGATGTACAAGAAAATTGGTCAGCATCCTGGTACAAGAAAACTGTATGCCGATAAGTTGATTGCACAGAATGTGATTCCTGCTGATGGTGGGGATGCGATGATCAAAGCCTTCCGTGATGCAATGGATGCAGGTCGTCACACAGTCGATCCTTTGATTACTAATTTCAAGAGTAAGTATGCAGTGGACTGGATGCCTTTCTTGAATCGCAAATGGACCGATGCTGCTGATACCGCAGTGCCGGTTGCAGAATTAAAGCGACTCTCTGATCGCATTACACATTACCCAGAAAAATTCAAACCGCATCCTTTAGTTGAAAAAGTTTTAGCCGATCGTGCTGCGATGGGTAGAGGTGAAATCAATCTCGATTGGGGTATGGGTGAACACTTAGCTTTTGCTTCATTGGTGTCATCCGGCTATGCAATTCGTATTACTGGACAAGATGCGGGTCGTGGCACGTTTACACACCGTCACTCAGTACTGCATGATCAGGATCGTGAACGCTGGGATCAAGGCAGTTATATCCCTTTGCAAAATATCTCTGAACAACAAGCGTCTTTCACAGTGATTGATTCTGTTTTATCAGAAGAAGCTGTACTGGCATTTGAATATGGTTTTTCAACTGCAGAACCCAACACACTCACTATTTGGGAAGCACAGTTTGGTGACTTCGCCAATGGTGCGCAGGTGGTGATTGATCAATTCATAAGCTCAGGTGAAGTGAAGTGGGGTCGTGCTTCTGGTTTAGTGATGATGCTGCCTCATGGTTATGAAGGACAGGGGCCAGAACATTCTTCAGCGCGTGTAGAACGTTTCTTGCAACTATGCGCTGACAACAACATGCAAGTTGTACAGCCTACGACTGCAGCTCAGATTTTCCATTTGCTGCGTCGTCAAATGATACGTTTGTTCCGCAAGCCTTTGGTCATCATGACACCGAAGTCACTGTTGCGAAATAAAGATGCAGGTTCACCTTTATCTGAATTAGCAAAGGGTTCATTCCACACCGTGATAGGTGAAGTTGATACTAAGATCGATCATAAGAAAGTAAAACGTGTACTCGCATGTTCCGGTAAAGTTTACTTCGACTTGGTGAATGCACGTAAAGAACGTGATGCAAGCGATATTGCCATCATACGTGTTGAGCAGTTATATCCATTCCCACATAAAGCTTTCGCTGCTGAACTCAAGTCCTTCCCTAATTTTAATGAATTAGTGTGGGTACAAGATGAACCGCAAAATCAGGGAGCGTGGTTCCAGATTCAACATAATATTTTTGAAAATCTAACCGATGGTCAAAAATTAGCGTACGCCGGTCGTCCTGCTAGTGCATCACCAGCAGTGGGTTATTACGACAAGCACTATGCCCAGTTGAAGGCTTTAATCGATACCGCGTTTTCAAGGCTGAAAGGCTTTGTACTAACTAAATAATGACCCGACGGGGCACTGGATGCCGGTGCCTCGTTAGAACAACCCGAAACGGAGAGTGTTATGGCAATTCTTGATGTAGTCGTTCCTCAATTATCTGAGTCTGTCGCTGAAGCGACTTTATTACAGTGGCATAAAAAAGTAGGTGAGGCCATTGCTCGTGATGAAAATCTGATTGATATAGAAACCGATAAAGTAGTGTTAGAACTTCCAGCGCCAGCGCAAGGTGTGTTGATTGAAATCGTTAGAGGTGATGGTAGTAGCGTCGTTGCCGGTGAATTGATTGCACGTATAGATACCGAAGCAACAGCGACCGCAACAACTGCACCAACAGCAGCACCTGCAGCAGCAGCCGCTCCAGTAGCTACAGCGGCGACGGCATCTGCACCCGTTGCAGCTTCAAGCTCAGCAGCATCTTCGATTGCGATGCCTGCAGCAGCAAAAATGCTCGCTGAAAATAATATGTCTGCTAATGCAGTCGCTGGCACTGGTAAAGATGGTCGTGTCACGAAAGGTGATGTGATTGGTGCGTTGGAATCAAAAGCATCTGGTGCTTCATCTGTAGCTTCTAGTGCTGCTCCTTCTGTGCGTACAGTGAATGCATTACCTGCAGTTGCAGTGCCTACTAATCTTGATCTTGTTAATCGTCCAGAGCAACGTGTGCCTATGAGTCGTTTGCGTGCACGAATTGCAGAACGCTTACTGCAATCGCAAGCAACGAATGCGATATTGACCACCTTCAATGAAGTCAATATGCAGCCTGTGATGGATTTGCGTAATAAGTACAAAGATAAATTTGAAAAAGAGCATGGTGTGAAGTTAGGCTTTATGTCTTTTTTTGTGAAAGCTGCTGTCGCTGCGCTGAAAAAATACCCTGTGATAAATGTATCGATTGATGGCAATGATGTGGTGTACCACGGTTATTTTGATATCGGTATCGCAGTCGGTTCACCACGTGGTTTGGTAGTGCCTATCCTGCGTAATGTCGATCAAATGTCTATCGCTGAAATTGAAAAGAAAATTGGTGAGTTTGGTGTGAAAGCAAAAGACGGCAAACTCACACTCGATGAACTCACCGGCGGTACTTTCTCAATATCCAACGGTGGTGTGTTTGGCTCTATGCTCTCAACACCAATTATTAATCCACCTCAATCCGCTATCTTGGGTGTACATGCAACCAAAGACAGAGCTGTCGTTGAAAATGGACAAATCGTTATTCGTCCTATGAACTATCTGGCTATGTCTTATGACCATCGCATTATTGATGGTCGTGAAGCGGTCTTAGGATTAGTGGCAATGAAAGAAGCGCTGGAAGATCCTGCGCGCTTGCTGTTGAATCTCTAATCATAGGCGAGCCTCTAATGATGCCGCTAGCTGTGTACTGAAAAGCTAGCGGCCTATCACACACCTAGGTGTATCAGGCTCAGAATTTTTCTCAGTACGTCAGATAGAGCAGTGTGCTAAGTCTGACTTAATGGAATGCGATCAGATTTCAAGGAAATCATCATGTCAAAAAATTTCGATGTCATCGTAATCGGTGGTGGCCCCGGCGGCTATATTGCAGCAATTCGTGCTGCACAATTAGGTTTTTCTGCAGCTTGTATCGATGAGTGGAAAAATGAAAAAGGTGGTCCTGCACCTGGTGGTACTTGTACGAATGTAGGTTGTATTCCTTCCAAAGCTTTGCTTCAATCCTCTGAGCATTTTGAACATGCTGGACATGGCTTTGCAGAACACGGTATTGAAGTCAAAGGTTTAAAACTTAATCTTGGACAAATGCTAGGTAGGAAAGATACGGTTGTAAAACAAAACAACGATGGCATTTTGTATTTGTTTAAGAAAAATAAAGTCAGTTTCTTTCATGGTCGTGGTGCATTTACCAAAGCAGATGCAGAAGGTTATGAAATTTCTGTGACTAGTAAAGATAATGAAATCTTAAAAGCCAAACACATCATCATTGCAACCGGATCGAATCCACGTGAATTACCAGGTGCTGCTTTTGATGAAAAATTAATTTTATCGAATACTGGTGCACTTGCTATAGAAGCTGTTCCTAAAAAATTAGGTTTAATTGGTGCGGGTGTAATTGGTTTAGAAATGGGTAGTGTGTGGCGTCGTTTAGGTTCTGAAGTCACCATACTAGAAGCCTTGCCTTCATTCTTAGGTGCTGTCGATGAGCAAATTGCAAAAGAAGCGCATAAGCTGTTTGAGAAACAAGGTTTAGGTATTCATTTAGGCGTGAAAATAGGTGCGATTAAAGCAAGCAAGCTAGATGTGAGTGTTGAATACACCGATGCAAAAGGTGAGTCACATAAAGCCGTGTTTGACAGACTCATTATTTCTATAGGACGTGTACCTAACACCATAGGATTACAAGCAGAAGCAGTCGGTTTGAAATTGGATGAGCGTGGTTTCATTGCAGTCGATGCAGATTGTCGCACCAATTTACCGAATGTGTGGGCAGTGGGTGATGTCGTGCGTGGTCCTATGCTGGCACACAAAGCGGAAGAGGAAGGTGTGGCCGTAGCAGAACGCATTGCGGGTCAACATGGTCATGTTAATTTCAACACCATACCTTGGGTTATTTACACCTCACCTGAAATTGCATGGGTAGGTAAAACAGAGCAGCAACTAAAAGCAGAAGGTATTGCATATAAAGCAGGAACTTTCCCCTTCTTGGCAAATGGTCGTGCCCGAGCTTTAGGTGACACATCAGGTATGGTGAAGTTTTTAGCGGATGCTAAAACTGATGAAATTCTGGGTGTGCACATCATAGGGCCTATGGCTTCAGAGTTAATTGCAGAAGCAGTGGTTGCTATGGAATTCCGTGCTTCAGCAGAGGACATTGCACGGATTTGTCATGCTCATCCTTCACTTTCAGAAGCGACTAAAGAAGCAGCACTCGCAGTTGATAAACGTGCGTTGAATTTCTGAGTTTGAGTTTCTTAATTCAATCGGCATCATGATTTCACTTGTGCTTAACAGATATCGTTTGTTGATCAGTGTTCATGGTGCCATCACTCACCGCTTCCTATCTTTATTCTTTGTTTGCATGCTCAGTGCATGCAGTACGCTGCCACCTTACTCAGGCAAGATCGCAATTTCTACCACCAGTCTTTCCCAGCCAGTGACGGGAGCGAGCTGCGAAGTACGAACCGATGCAGGTAAGTGGACCATCATCACGCCAGCAATTGCACCTGTTGGACAGATTGCAGGCGATTTACATGTGGTGTGTGAGTTGCAAGGCTATCGCACTTCAGAAGTGATTTTTCGTTCAGGCGCACGAGGTAGGAGTGCATCACGTGTTGCAGTCGGTGCAGCGGGTGGATCAGGTGGTGGTGGTATGGGTTTATCAATTGGCTTTGGCTTGCCACTGGGTGATACACAATTTTCTTATCCTAATGAGATCGTCGTCGATATGACGCCTGCTACAAAATAATGCCAGTCATTACCTCGCATATGGATGTGTATGACTATTACGAGCAAGCTCTGCGAGAGCGAGGCTTTAAGTCAGATTATGCACAACGCGGTGCAGTACATCGTTTACAAAAAGCCTATGATGCATGGATAGGTTTTAAATATAAACGCTCTAATCGTCTGAAGAAAATAGTGAATCATCCTGATGTACCTCGCGGTATTTATTTATGGGGTGGAGTGGGTCGTGGTAAATCTTTTTTAATGGATAGCTTTTACCTGGTAGTGCCAGTAGTGCGTAAAACACGCCTGCATTTCCATGAATTCATGCGTGACATACACCGTGAACTCGATAAACAAAAGGATGTAGAAGATCCATTAAAAAAAGTTGCAGAGCGTATTGCTAGAAAATATAGACTGATTTGTTTTGATGAGTTTCATGTATCTGATATAGCGGATGCCATGATTCTATATAACTTGCTAGAAGCATTATTTGATCTAGGCGTATCGTTTGTGATGACTTCTAATTACGAACCTGAAAAATTATATCCAGATGGCTTACATCGCGATCGTATTTTGCCCGCGATTGCATTACTAAAAGATAAACTCGATATAGTGAATGTTGACGCGGGTGTGGATTATCGACAGCAGGTAATGCAAGAAGTCGATATCTATCATCAGCCTTTAGGTGAAAAAACGGATGCGACCTTGAGTGCAGCATTTTCCCGTATAGCTGACCGCTCTGAAGATGAAGGTCAGCTAAAACTGGGTTCTCGGACAGTGAAATGTGTGCGACGTGCGGGCGGTGTGATTTGGTTTAGTTTTGCCCATTTATGTGGTGGTGTCAGATCACAAAATGATTATCTGGAAATAGCGCAGCGTTTTCATACCGTTATACTTTCTGATATTCCGCAGTTAACTGCAGCCATGGCATCCGAAGCTAGGCGTTTTACCTGGCTTATCGATATACTCTATGATCATCGAGTGAAATGTATTATGTCTGCAGCCGTAGCGCCAGACCTGCTTTATGTGGAAGGTACATTGTCGAATGAATTCCATCGTACCGTTTCACGCATTGTTGAAATGCAGTCGCTCGCATACAAAGAAAGTAGTCGGCGACAGGCTGCGGAAGCGATTGCATAATAAAGTGTGTCGGCAACGAGTCCTGACCAAGATACATTGAAAAAAATGATTAAAAAAGTGATTAAGATGAAAATACCATCTAGGCTAGTTTTGCTAAGCGCTTTACTCATGTTGTGTGGCTCATCCAGTTTTGCTGATAGTACAGCTCTGATAAAACGTTATCCAGCTGGCTCCATACAGACAGTAAAGCAAGCTAATCAAGCTTTAGATGAAGTAAATCGAGAACGCGCGCTCTCGCAAGAATCTTTTTTAGATGCCAAAGATGAGTGTTTGAAGCAGTTTTTTGTCTCTTCATGTTTAAATAAAGCCAAGGAAACTCAACGTCAAGCAAAGAAAATTATTCGCGCTGTGGAAGTCGAAGCGAATGCCTTCTTACGTAAAGATAAAGCAGATGAACGCGATCGTGGTATAGCAGAGCGTCAGCGGCAAGCAGAACAAGCACAGGGTAGAAAAATTATTCGTTTGCCCGATAGCTCCCCAGATAATCAACCCAATCAAGTGGGTCAATAGCAGTGATTAAAGATCCTGATCAAGTTCGAGAGCAGCTTGTGACATTAGAGACTGAGCATAGAGATCTTGATCTTGCGATTGATTTATTAATTCAAGTAGGTCGTTTGGATGATTTGCAGTTGCGACGTTTTAAAAAACGCAAATTGCAAATTAAAGATCAGATCATTCATTTAAAAATGCAATTAGTGCCAGATATTCCGGCCTAATTTTTTCTTGCAATATACAACCCTTGCACGCTGTAAAATGCGGTTCACGGCCTAGCCTTGCCGCCTTTGTTGTTATTCATGAGTGCCTTCCATTTTGACTGATCAAGTTACAGCGACCCCAGATAGCGGCATCCATTGTGCAGAAATCGATGCTATTTTTTCTGCCGATGGTAAGCTCGCTACTGCAGTCGCTAATTTCCGTCCTAGACAATCTCAAACTGATATGGCACGGGCAATTGCGCAAGCAATTACAGAGCCTTCAACCTTATTAGCAGAAGCCGGTACCGGAACTGGGAAAACATTCGCCTATCTTGTGCCTGCTTTACTGTGGGGCGGTAAAGTGATTATCTCCACCGGCACAAAAAATTTACAAGATCAGCTTTTTTTGCGTGATATTCCTGTTGTGCGCAAAGCCTTGAATGCACCGGTGACGGTGGCATTGCTTAAGGGGCGGGCAAATTATCTTTGTCATTTTCATCTTGATCGCACCTTACAAAACGGCAGGCTGACTGCACGTGAAGATGTGGGTTATTTGCGTGATATTTCACGATTTATGAAAACCACCACCACTGGTGATAAAGCAGAATTAGCAAAGATTCCAGAAAATGCTTTGATTTGGAATTTAGTGACTTCCACGCGTGATAACTGCTTAGGTGCAGAGTGCGCCAGTTATAAAGATTGTTTTGTAATGAAAGCGCGTAAAGAAGCACAGCAAGCAGATGTAGTGGTGGTGAATCATCATTTATTTTTTGCTGATGTGGCGTTAAAAGATACGGGCGTAGCGGAATTACTTCCAACAGCCAATACCGTCATTTTTGATGAAGCGCATCAATTACCTGATACAGCCACATTATTTTTTGGTGAATCTATCTCCACCTCACAAGTGCTGGAGTTGTGTCGTGATGTCTTAGCGGAAGGCTTAACGCATGCACGTGATGGTGCCGATTGGGGCAAGGTTGTCACAGGTGTGGAAAAAGCTGCACGTGATTTGCGACTGACCTTTCCTGTCGAAGTTACGCACTTAGCTGTAAATCAGTTAGCAGCGAGTAGCGATTTTTTTCCGGCATTGGCACATTTACGCGCGATGCTGCAGCAAATGATCACAACGCTGGCATCGCAAGCAGAGCGTGCTGAAACGATTGAGCAATGTAGAGTGCGCGCAGTAGAAATGGAAAGCCACTATGCATCTTGGAGTGCAGCAGCAAGTCAAGCCACAAAATCGAATGACGATGTTGAGTCTGCAAATGTATTATGGATAGAAGCTTTTTCTTCATCATTACAATTGCATCAAACGCCGTTGAGTATTGCCCCTATCTTTAGTAAACAGCGTGAAGGCACACCTCGTGCTTGGATATTTACTTCCGCTACCTTAGCTGTAAAAAATGATTTTAGTCATTACAGCAGTCAGCTAGGTTTGTCAGATGAAGTGTCATTATCATGGCCTAGTCCCTTCGACTATGCGAATCAAGCTTTGTTATATGTGCCTACTGATTTGCCTGTTCCAAATTCCCCTGGCTATATTGATGCTGTGATTGATGCAGCTTTACCTGTGATAGAGGCGGCAGGAGGTAGAGCATTTTTATTGTGTACCACTTTACGTGCTGTGAAACGTGCTGCTGAACGCTTAGCTGAAGAATTTAAAAAACGCGATTGGAATTGGCCTTTATTAGTGCAGGGTGAATTAGGTCGCACTGAATTACTCGATAGATTTCGCAGTGCAGGCAATGCGGTGTTGATTGGTAGTCAAAGTTTTTGGGAAGGTGTGGATGTAAGAGGGGATGCGTTGTCCGTAGTGATTATCGATAAACTTCCTTTCGCACCACCAGATGATCCTGTTTTAGCAGCGCGTATCGCAGAGATGGAAAAGCGTGGCATGAATGGTTTTATGCATCATCAATTACCGGAAGCGATTATTACCTTAAAACAGGGTGCAGGACGATTAATACGCGATGAAACCGATCGAGGTGTGTTGATGATTTGCGATCCGCGTTTAATTTCTAAACCCTACGGTAAACGCATTTGGCAAAGCCTGCCACCTTTTGCACGTAGTCGAGAATTGGGTACCGTTATTAGCTTTTTACAACGTGACCTAGGCAGCCAAACTGCGCCTAGCGACGAGCAGGATCTGTAAAAGACATAGAAATTGTCTTAAATTGCATTGCTATTTGTGCATGCTAGATAAGGCGCGAGATTTCATTAATCTGACATGAATCACTTGCCGTCCTCAGGTAAAATCTGCATGAATATATTTGAGTAAGTCTTTGCCGCAGTGAGTCTGAGCGCTCAATGTAAATTTTCACATACTAGGTGTCACGCTACTTCTCTATGAAAATCTTAATTAGTAATGATGATGGCTACCTAGCTCCTGGAATTATTGCGCTAGCTGAGCAACTAGCCACGATTGCAGATATTGTCGTAGTCGCACCCGATAGCAATCGATCAGGATCGTCGAATTCACTCACCTTAGATCGACCTTTACGTGTTGTGCAATCGGCTAATGGTTTTTACTCCATTAATGGAACGCCTAGTGATTGCGTGCATATTGCGTTGACGGGAATATTGACGGAGCGTCCTGATCTGGTGGTCTCAGGGATTAATCAAGGTCAGAATATGGGTGATGACACCTTATATTCAGGTACGGTTGCGGCCGCCACCGAAGGCTATTTATTTGGCATACCAGCGATAGCATTTTCTCAAGTTGATCATCGTTGGGCACATCTAGATGCAGCGGCACGCGTTGCAAAAGACATCGTGCTGAGAAAATTCGAAGCATTACACAAGCCTTTTTTGTTGAATGTGAATATTCCTAATCTGCCGTATGAACAATTACAGCATGTAGTTGCAACGCGCTTGGGTAAGCGTCATGAATCAGAACCTGTGATTAAAACCCAAGATCCACATGGTAATGATATTTTCTGGATAGGCCCTGTAGGTAAGGCTAAAGAAGCGAGTGCAGGTACAGATTTTCATGCAACTGCAGAAGGCTGTGTTTCAGTCACACCGTTGCAAATTGATTTGACACACGCTAGTCAGCTAGAAAGATTGCAACAGGTTTTATCATGAGTGATCAACCATCTGGCGCTAAGCCTAAGCGTTTTCCTTTGACGCTAGATGCGGTCACAGATAAAGCGGCTCGCTCGCGTTCTAGTGTTGCGCCACGCTTGAATAGCACCCAGACTGCAGTAAAAAATGTAGCAGCACGTGCACCAGTGTTAGTGAAATCTGTACCGCCCTCTGTAGTGAATACACAGATTGAAAAACCGGTAGCGAATGTTACTAACACGGTTAAGCGCGATGAAAACATGACGCTGGTTTCAGAAGCAATTCGCAAAGCGATGGTCAAGCGTGTACAGCAGCAGGGTGTGCAAGACCCTATGGTATTAGCTGCGATGGAAGCGGTGCCACGTCATTATTTTTTAGAGCCTGGTCTTGCTAGTCAGGCTTATATCGATGCTTCACTTCCGATAGGCTATCACCAGACAATTTCACAGCCTTATATTGTCGCGCGCATGATTGAGATATTGCGAGAGCAGACCACAGGTAAACTCAATCGTGTATTGGAAATTGGTACGGGATGTGGCTATCAAGCAGCGGTGTTAGCGCATGTGGCGAAGGAAGTTTATTCCATAGAGCGTATCAAGCCCTTGCATGAATTAGCTCGCAATAATTTGCGTCAATTACGTATACCGAATCTACGCCTACATTATGGCGATGGTATGCTGGGTTTTCCTCAGGTGGCGCCTTTTGATGGCATTATTCTCGCAGCAGCTGGTCTAGAAGTGCCGCAGGCTTTGTTAGATCAAATGGCAGTGGGCGGCAGATTGATTGCCCCTATAGGAGATAAAAATCAAGTGTTGAAATTAGTGCTGCGCACAGGTGTATTTGAATGGAAAACCGAAACCCTGGAGACTTGTCACTTTGTACCGCTGAAAGCCGGTACGCTGGGTTGAGTAGCTTGTTTTTATTGCGAGAAGCGAGTCTTAGTTTATGAAAAGAGTGACTATTTTTTTTGGCTTGTTGTTATGTGCGACTTTCATTTTAAGTGCGTGCGGTGGCTTACCTAGTAATGCACCGATAGATGATCGTACGAATCCAGTTAAATC
Source organism: Bordetella parapertussis (assembly GCA_945883145.1). Lineage (GTDB taxonomy): Bacteria > Pseudomonadota > Gammaproteobacteria > Burkholderiales > Burkholderiaceae_D > Pernthalerella. The sequence goes on from CAMCXB010000021.1 coordinate 28,595, forward strand.
AAAAAATCAAACAACAAAATCAGAAGAAGATAAAGCTGAAGGTGAAGCAGTGATCATCGATAAGCCTGGTTTTTATACTGTAAAAAAAGGTGACACCTTAAGTCGTATTTCGCAGAAGTTTAATCAACGTCTGCCTGATTTAGTCGATTGGAATAAATTAAGCGATCCAAATGCAATTCAAGCCGGACAGGTTTTGCGTATTGAACCTGAAGAGGGCGTTAGCGTTGCTCCTGCTGATTTGAATGCGGGCATAGAAGTCAAACCTTTAAATGGGAATAGCGCTCCTGTGCTGGCACAACCACCGGTCAATAAAAAAGGGCCACTAGGTAATAAGACTGTTTACTCTGAACAGGTCAATCCTAATTCACTAAAAAGTGAGCCAGTGAGTACTGCTGCCAGTACCTCATCTAATGCTGCGCCTAATACTGCGCCAACTCCCACCCCTAGTAATGCACCAACGTCAGCAGCATCAAATAGTCCAACGACTGCTAGTCCTTCTAAATTTATTTGGCCAACCAATGGTTCAGTCATAAAAAATTTCGAAGCGAATAAAAAAGGAATTGATATCAGCGGACAAGCAGGTCAGTCAGTTGTGGCAGTAGGCGACGGCACTGTTTTATATGCAAATAATATGCGTGGGTATGGCAATCTAGTTATCATTGATCATGCAGATGGTATTGTTTCAGCTTATGCGCACAATAAATCTCTGATAGTGAAAGAAGGTCAATCGGTAACCAAGGGTCAGCAAATTGCAGAGATGGGGAATACGGATAGCGATAACGTCAAACTGCATTTTGAAATGCGTCAGTTAGGTAAACCAGTTGATCCTGCATCACTTCTACCTGCTCGTTGATTCTTTATCGCACTTATCCATAGTGCTCGCTTTTTTAGTCTCATGAACACTCCGCCTACTCAGTCACTACAAGATACGATCACCATTGAGTCCCTCGATATGGAGGGACGTGGCGTAGGACACTTAGATAATGAAGACGGTTCACCGGGCAAAGTAATTTTTGTTGAAGCTGCATTGCCGGGTGAGATCGTTAAATTTAAATCCTTTCGCAAAAAATCTAAGTGGGAAGCAGCGCACATGACAGTATTGTTGCGTGAGTCCTCACTCAGAGTCAAAGCCAAGTGTACTTACTTCGGTGTGTGTGGTGGCTGCGCTATGCAGCATCTTGAGCCTTCTGCGCAAGTCGCTGCTAAGCAGCGTGTCTTAGAAGATAACTTGCGTTTCATCGGTAAGGTACAAGCTTCTACCTTGTTGCGTCCCATACATGGTCCGAATTGGGGTTATCGTTACCGAGCGCGACTCTCAGTTCGTTACGTCGTAAAAAAAAGCACGGTCTTGATAGGGTTTCATGAAAAGAAATCCGGCTTCATTACGGATATGAAGTCTTGCGAAATTTTGCCGCCTAGTGTGTCGGCAATGTTGATGCCCATGCGTGCAATGATTGCAGCTTTGAGTATTCGTGATCAGTTGCCGCAAATCGAATTAGCTTTGGGTGATGGACCAAATGGCAAAGTCATCGTGATGGTGCTTAGAGTGATGGCTGCACCAACTGAAGAAGACAAAGCCTTGTTAATGGCATTTGCAGATCAGTGGGGTGTGCATTGGTGGTTGCAATCTAAAGGACCTGATACTGCGGTGCCGTTTTATCCGAATATACATCCTTTGCATTACACCTTGCCGGAATTTGGCATCACTATGCCTTTTAAGCCGACTGATTTCACGCAAGTGAATCATCAAATCAATCGAGTATTAGTTGCACGTGCTTTGCGTTTACTGGATGTGCAGCCCACCGATAGAGTGGCAGATTTATTTTGTGGTTTAGGTAATTTCACACTGCCTTTGGCAACCTTGGCGCAAGAAGTGATCGGTATAGAAGGTAGTGATGCGCTGACTGAAAGAGCGATGGCAAATGCACGTCATAATCAGTTAGAAGCCAAGACACAATTTTTTAGCCGTAATTTATTTACTTTTACGTTGGAAGATTTACGTGCGCTGAAAAAATTTGATCGCATGCTAATTGATCCTCCACGTGAAGGCGCGATGGAAGTATGCAATGCCATAGCAAGTCTGATGCAGCTAGAGCCCAATCAGTGTCCTAGTCGTATTGTGTATGTCTCTTGTAATCCGGCTACGCTAGCTCGTGATGCCGGCATACTGGTGGAAGCGGGCTATGTGTTATCACAAGCGGGTGTCATCAACATGTTTCCCCACACTGCACATGTGGAGTCGATTGCGGTGTTCGATAGAGCCAGTTGAAGAATAAAAAATGCCGGCGTAACGCCGGCATTTTAGTGGACTGACAACTTAGACAAATTAGTCTTTGTCGCCGCCAACGATGCCTAGAATCGATAACAGATTCACAAACACGTTATATAAATCCAAGTAAATAGAAAGAGTGGCGGTAATGTAGTTGGTTTCGCCACCGTTGATGATACGTTGAACATCAAACAAAATATAAGCAGAGAAAATCAGCACAGCAATTGCTGATACAACTAATTGCAAGATGGTGAGTTGCAAAAAGATGTTAGCGACACTGGCTAATAGCAAAACAATCACGCCTGCGAACAACCAGCTAGACATACCTGAAAAATCACGTTTGCTCGTGGTCGCAATCGTAGCCATTACAGCGAAGATGATTGCAGTGCCACCAAACGCGGTCATGACGAGCGAGGCACCATTCGAGAAATTCAAAATGCGTCCGATCAGTCCTGACAGCATCAAGCCCATGAAGAAGGTAAAGCCAAGTAACACGGCTACACCAGCAGCTGAATTCTTAGTTTTTTCAATCGCATAGAAAAAGCCAAATGCGATAGCCATGAAAACTAACATGCCGATAAACGGGCTGCCAGCAAAGAAAGCGAAATTCATCTGCACACCCATCCAAGCGCCAAGCACGGTTGGAATCATGGAGAGAGCTAATAGCCAGTAAGTGTTGCGCAGTACGCGATGTCTAACTGCTAGCGTATCTGCAGAAGTTTCATAAATTGAAGGAAAGGATTGGTTCATATGAGAGCCTCCATAAAGTTGCCAGAAACAATACTACCAGAGTGGTAGTGTGATGCCAAAAATATAATCTATTTGAAACCAGCAGTCGAAGTTTACCGCAAATTTGAACTGACGTTGCAAGGTGAACCTAGCTTATCTCAGAGGGAAATTACAGGGGTTTCATGCTAAAATTCGGGGTTAATCAGAAATCTTCTGTGTTTTCCTATCCCATTAATTTTATTGGAGTTTTTACAAATGGCAATCGAGCGCACCCTGTCGATTATTAAACCAGACGCTGTGGCGAAGAACGTCATTGGCCAGATTTATTCCCGATTTGAAGGCGCAGGCCTGAAAATCATCGCAGCACGCATGATGCATCTTTCACGTGCTGAAGCGGAAGGATTCTATGCCGTGCATCGTGAGCGTCCTTTCTTCAAAGATCTCGTTGATTTCATGATTTCCGGACCCGTCATGGTGCAAGCGCTCGAAGGTGAGAACGCTATCTTGAAAAATCGTGAACTAATGGGCGCGACCGATCCTAAGAAAGCAGACAAAGGTACGATCCGTGCTGATTTTGCTGATTCGATTGATGCAAACGCAGTGCATGGTTCAGATGCGGCAGATACTGCCAAAACTGAGATCAGCTACTTTTTCCCTGCGCTAAACGTCTATACCCGCTGATTGGACAGTAACGCATTTGTTATAAGCTGCATGCTTGTATGGTGTGATAGATATAACAAATGCGTTGGAATCAAATGCCATGACGACACTCACCAATTTGCTGGATCTTGATTCAGAAGGGCTGGTCGCTTGGTGCGGTCAGCTTGGAGAGAAACCGTTTCGAGCTAGGCAATTACAGCGTTGGGTACATCAGTTTGGCGTAAGTGATTTTGACGCTATGACTGATTTGGCAAAATCGCTGCGCGATAAATTAAAAATTCACGCCTGTGTCACAGCGCCTGCCATTATTAGTGATCACACTTCAACTGATGGCACTCGTAAATGGTTAATCGACGTTGGCAATGGCAATGCAGTCGAAACCGTATTCATCCCTGAAGAAAATCGCGGCACCTTGTGTGTTTCCACGCAAGCTGGTTGCGCGATCAATTGTCGTTTTTGTTCGACTGGTAAACAAGGTTTTTCACGCAATCTCACTGTGGCTGAAATTATTGGTCAATTGTGGATGGCTGAATTCACATTGCGCCGGACTAAGGGTGAAGCTGCTGGACCTAAAGGTGAACGTCAAATAACCAATGTCGTGATGATGGGCATGGGTGAGCCTTTGCTGAATTATGAACCTACCATCGCTGCATTAAAACTCATGCTAGACGATCATGCTTATGGCTTGTCTCGTCGCAGAGTAACGGTGTCGACGAGTGGTGTGGTGCCAATGATGGATAAGTTGGGACAGGATTGTCCAGTAGCTTTGGCCGTATCCTTGCATGCATCGAACGACAAATTGCGTGACATGTTAGTACCGCTGAATAAAAAACATGATTTGTCAGAACTAATCGCTGCTTGCAAACGTTATCTTGCATTCGCTCCCAGAGATTTCATCACGCTGGAGTACTGCATGTTAGATGGTGTGAATGACAGCGATGAACATGCAAGAGAGTTGCTCTCGTTGGTGCGCGATTTGCCTTGTAAGTTTAATCTCATTCCGTTTAATCCTTTTCCGGAGTCTGGATTGAAACGTTCAGCTGCAGGCAGAATTAAAGCATTTGCTCAAATCTTGATGGATGCAGGTATTGTGACGACTGTAAGAAAAACACGCGGTGATGATATTGATGCTGCATGTGGTCAGCTAGCTGGCGATATACAAGATAGAACGCATGTGCAGGAACGAATGCAACGCATGCAAGACTATCAACAAAAATATGGCAAAGATTTTGGTCGTATTGTGGAGATTCCAGGGTGAGAGTTTTCATTTTATTGGTAGCGCTCTTACTTGCTGCGTGTGCACAGCCATCAATGCAAGATAAGAGCGCAAACAGTGCTGAGCATGATAATCGTCATCGTGCGGAGCTGCGTGTTGAGCTTGCTTCTGCTTACTACGCTGAAGGTCAATACAGTACAGCACTAAAAGAAGTGGACACTGCACTGTCAATTGATCCCAGCTTGGCGGGGGCACATGGTTTACGTGGTTTGGTTTTGATGCAAACCGGTCAAGACAAACAAGCAGAACGCAGTTTGCGTGAAGCTTTACGACTTGCGCCAGAAAATCCAGATTGGCAAAACAATATGGGTTGGTTTGTTTGTCAGCGTCAGTCAGCTAAAGCAGCCATGCCTTATTTTTTACAAGCGCTTGCTAATAAAGCGTATAGCTCACCGCAAAAAGCTTTGCTCAATGCGGGATTGTGTAGCTTAAAAGATCGCGATGTAATCAATGCAGAATTTTATTTTCAGCGCGCTTTACAATTCGAACCTAATCTTGTTTTGGCACGGGTAAAGTTAGCTAAAATTTATTTCGAGCGCGGTGATTTAGCGCAAGCGCGTCGACATATTTTAGTTGCAGTACAAAGCGAAAAAGTTGTTGTCGAAGATTTGATGATGGCTATTCATATTGAACGTAAATTAGGTGATCGTGCAGCTGAAAAGAGTTTGGTTTCTAAACTCAAACGACTGTATCCCGATGCACCTAAAGCAGCAGGGTATTTTGGTGGTGAACTTGATGAGTGATAAGAACAACGAAAAAATTGTTGCGGGTGTCGAGTTAGAAGAGGATCACTCTCAAAAAGATCCCTATTCTGAGATAGAACTGCCAGGGGAAAAATTAGCTACGCGTCGTCGTGAACTGAATTTAACTTTAGAGCAAGTGTCACAAACGCTCAAGTTAAGTACACGACAAATTGCAGCAATTGAGGTCAATGATTTTGCTGCACTTGCAGGGATTACAACCGTAAAGGGATTTATTCGCTCCTATGCAAAATTGCTAGGTTTAGATCCTGATCCCTTAGTTCAGATGGTAACGCATGAAGTACGCGCTGATTATGATCCTGTCTTACGTCGCCCTTTGCCAGCGGCGAGTGTCTCAGCGATTAACCATACCTCACTTGAGCGTAGCCGTCTTGGTGCTAACTTAATGCGTTTTGCGATGATGGTGTTGAGTGTAATGCTGCTCGCACTTTTCGCGCATGACATGGGTTGGTTAGTAGCTTCGCCGTTGAATTTACCCAGTACTTTGTTAAGAGTAATCGCGCCATGATTAAATATGATCAAAATCAGATTGCTTCAGGTCCTGAAAATCGTCACTCACGACGCAGTGTTAGTGTGCGTTATGGTTCACGTGAAGTGATTATCGGAGGGGATGCACCTATCGTTGTGCAATCCATGACGAATACCGATACAGCCGATGTAATTGGAACAGCGATACAAGTGAAAGAATTAGCGCGTGCAGGATCCGAAATAGTACGCATCACAGTTAACACGCCGGAAGCAGCTGCTGCAGTCGTTGCTATACGTGAGCAACTCGAAAAAATGGATATCGATGTACCTCTAGTGGGTGATTTTCATTATAACGGACATACTTTACTCAATGATTATCCTGAGTGTGCACAAGCATTATCGAAGTATCGTATC
>CAMCXB010000022.1 GCA_945883145.1 Bordetella parapertussis
CATCAAGTATTCGGGTTTTACGTTGTTGCCAATACTCTGCTGTCAGTAGATCGGCATGATGCTTCATGAAGTATTTACGTACTTTAGGATTGCCTAATAAAAAAACACTGAACTGTTCTGGAAAGACATCATTTTTTGCGACGTGATACCAAGGTTCGGACGCCATCTCATCTTCTTCATTGCGTGCCGCTGGTATATCGCGGAAATTACAATCACTGATGTATTCGATTTCATCATAGTCATAAAATACGACTCTGCCCTGACGCGTCACGCCAAAATTTTTATACAGCATGTCTCCGGGGAAGATGTTCGCTACCACTAAATCTTTAATGGCATTGCCATATTCACGCACACCATGTTCTATTGCTGCTTCATCTCCTGCTTGCTCGGCCTCTGTCAGCCAAATATTTAATGGCGTCATGCGGCGTTCTATATAGAGATGGCGAATAATAATTTGTTCACCATCTTCTTCCACAATAGAAGGCGCAACTGACTTTAATTCAGCAAGCAGTTCTTCTAAAAAGCGGGAACGCGGAAAAGCAACATTGGAATATTCCAATGTATCGGCCATACGACCTACTCTGTCGTGATACTTCACCAATAAATATTTTTCTTTTACTTGTTTAGGCGTAGTTTCTTTAGGCGCAGGAAAACTATCTTTAATGGCTTTAAACACATACGGGAAGGAAGGCAATGCGAACACCACCATCACCAAGCCACGAATACCGGGCGCTATTTCAAAGCGATCAGAGGAATGACGCAGATGATGTAAGAAGTCACGGTAGAACAAGGCCTTGCCTTGTTTTTGTAAACCTAAAATTGTGTAGATTTCATTGCGCGGCTTATTCGGTAACATACTGCGTATAAATTGCACATAGGCCGATGGCACTTCCATATCAACCATGAAGTAGGCGCGTGTAAATGAAAACAACATGGTGATGAGATTGACATCGGTCAGCACTGCATCCAGAACTAAATCACCTTTGCGATTATGCAGTATAGGAATTACAAAGGGATGCTCTCGATTGCCATTAATGACTTTTCCAACTATGTACGCGCCTTTATTGCGGAAAAAAAGACCAGATAACACTTGAATTTGATAATTCGCCTCTGTCGCTCGCGCTATCAATAATGCTTGCAAACGTTCTTCTATAAAAGCGATATCACGATCTAAGTCGTAAAACTCACATGCCAGTTGATAATTATTGACTAAACGACGCAGGGTTAAGCGCATACCATCTGTTTTTGGATAATAGACGCGATAGACAGGCGTTGCTTCAGCAGGCTCTATATATTCTGTTGAAACAGCTGAGCGCACAAAAATAAAGTCATTATGAAAATACGTGCGATGCAAAATTTTGCAGCACACAGAATTAAAAAAAGTTTCCGCTAATTCAGGCTGTCTGTGATCCATTAACAAGCCTATGTAATGCAGCTTCACTTCACGCCATACACTGTCTGTAAGCTCTTCTTCTTCATATTCATCTTCTAAGCTTTGTACGCATTCCTTCACTCTATGCTCATAGAATGCAATTCTGTCGCGCGCTCCAGCTTGCGCTTCTTTCCATGTCATTTGCTCGAAGTGTGTTCTCGCTTCTTGGCTAGCAAGTCTAAATAAGCGATAGTGCTTATCAAAGCCATCAAGAATGACACGTGCAATATCAAACGCGATTTGCGATGACAGTAGCTTAGGAAAGGCGACTTGTGAATCTGGCATTTTAGGCAGTCTCAGCAAATAATTCACGACCAATCAACATGCGACGTATCTCGCTGGTACCTGCGCCAATTTCATACAGCTTTGCATCACGCCATAAACGTCCTGCAGGATATTCATTGATGTAACCATTACCACCCAAGGCTTGTATGGTTTCGCCTGCCATCCATGTGGCTTTTTCTGCTGAATATAAAATCGTACCCGCTGCATCTTTACGTAATGCGCGCACTGCATCCGGTGTTTTTGCGCGATCACATGCTTGGCCAACTGCGTAGACATACGCTTTACATGCCATCATGGTGGAATACATATCTGCCAACTTGCCTTGCATGAGTTGGAATTCACCGATGGGTTGGCCGAATTGTTTACGTTCATGGACATAGGGCACAGTGACATCCATGCAAGCTTGCATAATGCCTAGTGGACCACCAGACAACACAGCACGTTCATAATCTAGGCCTGACATTAAAACATTCACGCCACGACCTAAACCACCTAATACATTTTCAGCGGGCACTTCACAATCACGAAACACTAACTCACCTGTGTGTGAACCACGCATGCCGAGTTTGTCGAGTTTTTGTGCAACTGAAAATCCAGGATAATTTTTTTCAATTAAAAATGCAGTGATGCCACGTGGCCCTGCTTCAATATCATTTTTTGCATATACCACCATCACATCGGCATCAGGGCCATTGGTGATCCACATCTTTGAACCATTCAATATCCAACGATCGCCTCTGAAGTCAGCACGTAATTTCATGTTCACGACATCGGATCCTGCATTCGGCTCAGACATCGCTAATGCACCTATGTATTCTCCAGAAATTAATTTTGGAAGATATGCTTTCTTTTGTTCTTCACTGCCATTACGACGAATTTGATTCACACATAAATTTGAATGCGCGCCATACGACAATCCTATCGATGCAGAAGCACGTGAAATTTCTTCCATAGCGATAATGTGGGCTAAATAACCCATAGCACTACCACCATATTCTTCATCTGCTGTAATGCCTAACAAACCTAAGTCGCCCATCTTGCGCCACAAGTCCATAGGGAATTGATCAGTGCGATCAATCTCTGCTGCACGTGGGGCGATTTCAACCGCCGCAAAATGTTGGACTGCTTCGCGTAGTGCTGCGATATCTTCGCCATGATCAAAACTTAGGCCTGGCAGATTATTCATACTATTTTCCTGTTCAAACTTTTAATGCAGTTAGATGGATTAGGCTGCGTTGCGTGCGCTAGAAGCACTAAGCAATCCACTTTTTATTTTTTCGTTCTGCTTATCTTGCGATAGCATATTGCGGCATCGATCTTCATGTGCGGCGATCTCAGCCAAAGTAATTTCTATATCTTCACGCTGCTGCTCTAATGATTCACGATGTCGTGATAAGACGGTGAGAAAGCGATTCAGTTGAGCCGCAGAGTCTTGCGGCGAGTCATACATATCCACTAAATCTTTAATTTCTGAGAGCGTTAATCCCAGACGCTTGCCACGTAAGGTGAGTTTTAAACGCGTACGATCACGCGCACCATAAACTCTAGTTCGACCACCCGCACCTTCACGGCTAGGGCTGATTAAACCTTGATCTTCGTAGAAACGAATGGCGCGTGGCGTGATGTCGAATTCACGGGCTAGTTCGGTGATGGTATAAGTCGCCATAGGATCTGCAGGTAGAATGTACGTTTACGTAAACGTCAACTAAAGCGTTATTGTAGGCGGGCGAGATGTAAATGGAAACCCCGCATCGCAGTCATTTTCAGGGACAAAATTTGAGCTTTTTTTAGTCTTTACCGATCAGCCTATAAATCCTTAATTTCCATTAATTTCCTCTAATTTACATTTAAATAGTGTTAACTTTATTTAATTACTCATGAATCCTCTAGAATCAGAACTCGACTATGTGCTAGGTGACACCCTGCCTGAAAGCGGTCGCTGTGTAGATGTCGCTCCGGGTGTGCGCTGGCTGCGCATGGGTCTGCCATTTGCCCTCAACCACATTAATCTCTGGCTTTTAGAAGATAAGCTGCCAAATGCACAAGATGAATTAATAAAGGGTTGGACTATCGTCGATTGCGGCATCAGTAATGCTGCTACACGCAGCGCTTGGGAACAGTTGTTTGCAGAAGAATTGCGCGGATTGCCTGTTTTGAGAGTGATCGCCACTCACTGCCATCCCGATCATGTGGGTTTATCCAACTGGTTGTGTGAGAAGTGGAATGCGCCTTTCTATATGTCAGCCGGTGAATATGCATTTGCACGCATAATGTCAGCTGGCCTACCCGGTGCAGATGGTCCTGCATCACTGCCCCATTTTCAGCGCAATGGCTTAACCGATCCTGATTTAATAGCTGAGCTCAGTGCACGCGATTCTTATTACCCCACACTCGTGCCTGCTGTACCCCATAGTTTTATACGACTGCAAGATGGCAAAACTCTGTCTATTAATGGACAGAACTGGGATTTAATTTCTGGTTTCGGTCATTCGCCTGAACATATTGCACTTTACCGAGCAGAAGATCAGGTATTGATCTCGGGTGATATGGTGTTACCGCGCATTTCAACCAATGTTTCCGTCTTTGCGATAGAACCTGAGTTTGATGCTGTGGGTGCATTTCTAGAATCGCTCAATAAATTTCTACCATTGCCTGCACATACTTTAGTTTTACCTTCGCATGGCAAACCTTTTCGAGGTTTACATACCCGCATACAACAACTACATGCTCATCATCAAGAACGTTTAGATGAAGTGATGACTGCTTGCAATACACCGCACTCCGCTGCAGATATTGTTCCTATTATGTTTCCACGCAAACTAGATGTGCATCAACTCACATTTGCACTTGGTGAAGCGCTGGCGCATCTGCATCATTTATGGGCAAAGGGCAAGTTAACACGCAAACTTGGTAATGATGGTATTCAGCGCTTTGTCAGAATTGATGTTGCTCATTAAAAGAGGGGATTAAAAAAATTTTGATATAACCAATTTGTCATGATTTTTTTATTACAACTGTTTGATTTTTACAAAAGGTAGTACATACGTTAACTGACTATTAACTGCATTCATGCAATAGTCAGTCTCATGACATCTACAGATGAACGGCATCAGTTTAGTGAACGCTTACAGCAAGCGCTGCGTTCTGCTGAATACTCTCCCGATAGCCCCACTCAACTAGCCCGAGAATTTAATGCACGCTTTGCAGGCCAACCTGTGACTGTGCATGCTGCACGAAAATGGTTGATGGGTGAATCCATACCCACGCAAGAAAAATTACGCTCACTTGCAAAATGGTTGAATGTTACTGCGGAGTGGTTACGCTTCGGCACAGCTAGTGCAAACAATAGTAATAGCTCACTCAATAGCAGTGATGCAAAAATTATTGCTAGCCTGCGTCAGCTCGATGAAGAGAATCGCCATCTGGTATTTGAATTCATACGCTTACTTGTGCGCATGGATAGAAAAAAATAAAACCTTCTTACTCTGCTTGCAGGTGGTGCAAATAACGCAAACCTGCAATAGCACGACTGCCATACCAAGACAGCATTTCACCATCAAGTAACTGAACTGGCTTGCCAGATTGTTTTTCCAACGCTTCGCAATGTGCGTCGGTAAAACGATAGGGCTCGCTAGAAAGCAAAATCAAATCAATGTCTTCAACTAATTGCTGTGTCCATGTAAATTGTGGATAGCGAAGTGTTGAATCAGCAGCTTCCCATTGCCGCCAATCTATGAGTGCCAACATGTTTGCGATATAAGTATCGCGAGCGACTGTCATCCATGGATCTTGCCAGATGCAATATAAAACTCGTTGCGGCTTGTTGTTATGCTGCGTTTGTAATGCATCATAAGCATGTTGAAAATCACTGCAGAGTTTTTCTGCTTTTTCTTGCGCATGAAATACCGCGCCAAATAAACGATAGAGCGCTACATTATCCAGCGGCGTATTCGGATGTGTGACGATGATGTGTGGAATGAATTCTGCTAATGCATCGACGGTAGGTTTTTCATTTTCATCGATGTTCACAATTAAATGCGTAGGTGCTAGCTTACGGATTTTTTCAATGTTGACGTCTTTAGTGCCGCCTATTTTAGGAATAGGAGCAAGTTGCTGTTCTGGATGAATGCAAAATCCTGTGCGACCTACTAGTGATGCCGTTAAATCCAACTCACACAATAACTCAGTCAATGAAGGCACAAGAGAGACAATACGACAATCTAATGTTCCATCATCACAGCGCGCTACTGGAACATGATGCGTTCCAATTGCATCAATCAGGACACTCATTCTTTTGACTGCTTAGTTGATTGCTTAGATGCAGGCTCAATTTCATGCATCGCTGCTTTATAAGGTGCGCGTGCAAAAATAAAATCATACAAGCTATTCGGCAATAAACGTAACAACCAAGATACACCACGCATCTGCCATGGTATGACAGCATAACTACTGCCTATAGTTATTTTTTTCACTGCACTTATAGCAAATTTTTTAGCTGGCATGAGAAAAGGCATAGGATAGGTATTCACTTGCGTCATCGGTGTATCAATATAGCCCGGCGCAATAGTGACGACTTTAATCCCACTCGCTCGCAACTCTACTCGCAGCGATTCACAATAACTAATCACAGCAGCTTTAGATGCGCTATATGCTTCTGCACCTGGCAAGCCACGTATGCCTGCAATACTTGCTATACCAACTAAGCGTAAATCACGCTGCCCTGTTTTTGCTTGTGATTGCATCGCCGTTATAAAAGCACTAAAGGTAGCAACTACAGACAACACATTAATCGCCATGATTTTTTCAAATACTGCTGTATCTTCACTGCGCTCAGTCAGCGTGCCATAAGACACACCAGCATTCGCTATAACGACTTCTATACCGCCTGTGCGTTGTAAAAAATCTTGAGCTGCTGCATTCAACGCTTGATGATCACAAACATCGACAGCATAGATGATATGCTTGTCTGGATTAGGTAAGGATAGACGAAGCGACTCTAGTTCTTCTTTTCGCCGCGCGAGCAAACCACATTGCGCACCTTGCGCTGCATATTCCATCGCTAGTGCCATACCTAAGCCACTCGATGCACCAGTGATAAAAATACGCTTCATAGATGGCTCAGTTACATGCACATATGTTTATTTTTTACGCGCAATCAAGGCATCTATGGTTTGCAATGTGGCAGCATGCATAGCATGTTCAGATGCACCGCGGATAGCTGCGCCCACCATGGAAGGTGAAGTAATAAAGCGACCATCAATTGCAACTGTAGGCACACTTTCAATGTTGTAGGCTTGCTGTAGTTGAGCGACGCGTGCAACTTTAGCTTGCACAGTAAAGGAGTTATAGACTTCTAAGAATTTTTTTCTATCAACACCTTGTTTCTCTACGAAATCAACGATCGCGTCTTCTTTATCTAGCTTGATACGCTGCACATGAATCGCTTCAAACACTGCGCGATGTACTGTATCAAGCTTACCCATGGTCTCTAAGGTGTAATACAGTTTTTGCTGTGGAATGAAGGACTCACGAAAACCAACTGGTACACGTTTAAAGGATATGGTGTCGCCGCGTTTTTTTACCCACTCTGCTAATTGCGGTTCAAAAGCAAAACAGTGCGGGCAGTTGTACCAAAAAAATTCCAATACTTCGACTTTTTTGACGCTATCTGTAGGTTGGATTTGTTGTAAGCGTGTGTATTCGACACCCTCTACCGGCTCAGTTGGTGAAGCTGCAACCTGTAATGACAACAAACCAAAAACAACTAAAGCAATGTAGCGACGTAAGGTAGACATAGCAATTCCTCTAATAAAAGCAAAACATGCTTTACGGTGTTGGAAATATAAAAATTAAATGAAATTTATTTAGGCACACTGACTACTGCTGCATCGATACCGTTGTCATATAAGCGCGTACGCATTTTATGCATGGTGTCAGTATCTTTAAATGGACCTACACGCACTCTATACAGGGTGCCTGTTTCTATACGACGTTCTGACACGGTGGCCGCAACACCTAATAATGCGAGACGACCTTTGGCTGCATCGGCATCGGCTATTTCTCTAAATGCGCCAGCCTGTAAAAAGTATATATTTTTTTCGTCACTAGCCGTAGTGGTCGCTGCCTTTTCTGTTTTAGCGTTTTCAGCCGCCGCTGGTGCTACTGGCGCTTTGGCTGCAGCGTTGGGTGCCGCCGCTGTGGTTGGTATTGATGTAGGCGCTACTTTTTGTTCACCTAGGGGCGAACCTTCTTCGGCATTTGGTATTACACGACGATCACGTGCACCGCCCGGCAAGGTGGCATTAGGATCGATTGCAGTATCAGCAGCATCATTTTGTTTACCAAGTTTGTCCACAAAAGGTAAGGGCGTTTTCATGATGGTGATCGCCACCCAAACTGCAATGGTTAAACCTATGATTAAACCTATGATGAGTCCGGCGACAGTACCACCCGCCTGACGTGCCATAGAACGACCTTCAGCTCGATAAGAAATAAGGCTATGCATATTCAAAATAGGATCCAATGCATGTAGACAAAAACTAGCGATGTAATTTTATAAAACGATTTTTAATTTCGGACTTATTTTGCAAATTCTTACATTCTTGATGGTGATGAAACACCCAACAGTGTTAAACCGTTTTTTAGTACCTGACGTGTGGCACACAACAAAGCAAGACGCGCTTTTTTCAAGGCTTCATCATCCACCAATACACGCTCTGCATTGTAGTAGCTATGCAGCTCACCTGCTAGATCACGTAAATAAAACGCAACCTGATGCGGACCTAATTCTTGCATCGCTTTCTTTAAGACTTCTGGATACTCAGCAATTTTAGACATTAAGGTCGCTTCACGAGGCGCGAGCAAAGGTGAGAGATCGACCTCAGCTAATCCGGTTTCATCGCCACCCCATTGCGCCAACACTGAACAAATACGTGCATGCGCATATTGCACATAGTAGACAGGGTTTTCATCGGATTGCGCCAAAGCCAAATCGACATCAAACACAAATTCTGTATCGGCTTTACGGGAGATTAAGAAGAAGCGAACGGCATCACGACCACGTGTTAAATCACGCTGCTCTTTTATTTCACCTTCTGCCTCACCGGTAGACCATTCAATTAAGTCGCGCAAGGTGACATAAGAACCAGCGCGCTTAGAGATCTTTACCTCTTCGCCATTCTTCATCACGGTGACCATTTTATGCAGCACATAATCTGGATAGCCTTGCGGAATCTGCATGCCGACTGCCTGTAAGCCAGCGCGTACTCGCGCTATGGTGCCGTGATGATCACTGCCTTGCACATTAATGACTTGCTCAAATCCGCGTTGCCATTTTGTGATGTGATAGGCCACGTCCGGCACAAAGTAGGTGTAAGTGCCATCGGATTTACGCATGACGCGATCTTTATCATCGCCATACTCCGTACTTTTCAACCACAGCGCGCCATCTTGTTCGACAGTTTTTCCCGCAGCCATCAACGCCTTGACTGTCGCGTCGACTTTGCCATCGCTATACAGCGACGACTCTAAATAGTAGTGATCGAAACGCACACCAAAGGCCTGCAAATCTAAATCTTGTTCATGGCGCAGATAAGTCACGGCAAAACGGCGTATGGTCTCTATGTCGTTGACATCTCCACTGGCAGTGACTGGCTCGCCGTTAGCAGCAGATACCGTCTTTTTAGCCACAAAATCGGCGGCGATGTCAGCAATATAGTCACCGTTGTAAGCAGATTCTGGCCAATCCGCATCGCCAGGATTCTTACCCAAAGCACGCGCTTGTACAGAATTGGCCAAGGTTGCAATCTGCACGCCGGCATCGTTGTAGTAAAACTCGCGCTGTACTTGATAACCCTGCGCTTCCAATAAAGCTGAAATCGCATCGCCTAGTGCGCCCTGTCGACCATGTCCCACATGTAAAGGGCCCGTTGGATTGGCTGAGACAAATTCAACTAATACTTTCTGTCCTGCTGCATCCTTCGTTTTTCCATAGCCCGCACCCTCTTGCAAAACGCGCGTGACGATGGCTTGTTTGCTGCCCGCCACCAGACGCACATTCATAAAACCGGGACCAGCAATTTCCACATTAGCGATCAAGCCTTCCCGCAAAGGATTGCCCATCACATCCTGAACTATGGCTTGCGCTAACTCGCGTGGATTCTTTTTTAATGCCTTGGCTAATTGCATAGCGATGTTGCAGGCAAAATCACCATGCGATGGATCGCGTGGGCGCTCCAGAATAATAGGTGGCGCCGATAATTCAGTACCCGCAAGATGCGGCGTTAAGGCTTGCTGAAACAATGCAGCAATCTGCTCTTTGGGATCGGTTGACATGAGAAAGTTAAGAAGGCGCGATGCTGAAAAAATGAATCAGACTTCGCTTAAAACCACGATTATACCGGCTAGCTGTTGCAAAATTTTCCTGTTGCTTATCTTGCTGGTCTGTTTGTCCTTAGCTAGCGTTTCGTTTTTAACGCAACCTTTTTGCGTCCAATAGCGATTAGTTCAATCATCTCAGTATTTACTTGTCCACTATCAATCGCTGACACCATTGCTCCACTATGTTTTCAAGTTGAAATGCGCGCCGCGCGGTTTCATAACATTTCATTTTGGGGGCAAGCATGATTGTTTCTTTTATTCATAAAGCTGGCTGCTTAGGACTTTTATTTTTACTTTGTGCATGTGGCGGTGGTTCGGACAGCGGCGAATTATCAGGAACTTCAGCTAGCTCTGCACTAAGCAATACAACTTCTTCGGGACAAACAAGTAATCCCACTTCAACTATTGAACGATTAGACTCCACTTCCAGTACTTCCGGAACCATAGAAAGCGAGAGCATTTCACAGACTCCAATTTTTAATCCCGCCATTGATCCAGCTCTGACTGCTAACGTTGCCCCCTCTGAACCGCTACCTAAAAATAATTGCAAAGGCGATGCGAGTGTTCAATGCAGCGGTGCAAGCACTCTGCAAATCGATAATCACATCACAGTGACTGCCTCCGGTGTGCATACTTATGGCGCCTCTAACACTGATTTTTTCTCCAAAGAGACGCTAACAAATTCAGCCGGCTTAAAAATAGCGTCTGGCGGAACGGTAGAAGTGCGAACTAATCGCAGTAAAAACAGCACGCCCTCCGACCCAATATTAATTCTGTCAAATATAGGTTTATCTTGGGATGGCAAGACTGAGCGTCCGCCCATCATTGAAACATTTTCACAAACATCCAAGCGCGTCGAATTAAGCAGTAACGGTTTTTTACTTAATAAAGATTTGCCTGCGCTTAATGATGTAAGTTTTTTCGATTTCGCTCTGCGCGGTACAGCTGCAACGCAAAGTCATTATGCAAATAATGTTTATTTCCCTCGCCCACTCGATGGGACATGCTCAGATAGAAACATAAAAACTTGCCTCTTAACTGAGAGTCCTCCCCTAGTTATTGAGTTTGGTGACTGGAAAAATAGCGGTATCAAACCTGATAAATTATTTGCAAGCCATGAACATTTAGATGGCGCGGTGGAAGTTGGTTCTGATCTGCTATCTCGCACCATCAATATTCCTGAAATTTTTACAGAACCCCCCCCATATTAGGAGGCCTGACTCCTGGTGCACAGGGTTTTCGTCAATATACGCAATGGAGTTATGGCTGGTCTAATCTTGGTGTGTGGGATACGCAAGATATGGTGAATATGCAAGCTTGGGGTGGCAGTAAGGATGTGCAAAAACGCATAACTGGCACGATGGCATTTGGAACGGTGAGTCTTCCAGAGCGCATTCCTCAATCAGGCACAGCTGTTTATAGTGGAAAAGTCACCGGCTGGCTGAATTATGATTATGCAGCTAGCTTTGTTCCCTTCTTTGCAGATGCAAACGTAACCGTCAACTTCGCCAATAACACAGCTGAATTTGTGTTTAGCAAAAGCCGTACTGCTGAAAATGAGTATTCAGATATCTTTTTACCCCCAGTGCAAACTACGCTCATTTTAGATAGGCAGAAGATCAAGAATTATCTGCGTGGCGAGCTAGATTTTTCAGGCATGAAAGGCGGAGTTGGTGCACGCTTTTTTGGTCCCATCACAACTGGTGGCACCGGCATTGCTCCGGTTGAATTGGCGGGCACTTTCAATATGCAGTGTGAGCAAGCTACTGATTGCATGGTTTTAGTGGGGGGCTTTTTATTGAAAAAGCAATGATCACCCTCTACTTTCCATCTTCCACTCTGCATTTTCTGCAATCTCCCTCTTACGAACAATAAAAAAAGGCGCCTAAAAGGCGCCTTGAGAGGAGATTGTGCTCTTTATTACAACTTCTACATGCATCCCATATAGTTCTGCATGCAAACGTAAGCTTGAAAGATCTCCCCTTTTTTGTCAACGATAATTTACAAATAAAAAGTAAACTTTAGTTGACAGTTTCAATGCTGCATTCTAAAGTGCAATCATGAATAATTTGTCGCCATTATTTTTACGTCGACCTACTTTATGAAGCCATTGCTGCATTACTCGAAAAAATTGGCTGCTAAATTAGGCAAGGAGTGGATGCCTTTTGCTGATGTGGCAACGGTAGATCTGCCGCTGCCGCGCTTATTACGGCTGTCTTTATTTCAGCTGTCTATAGGTTTGGCTACTGCGCTACTGGTTGGCACATTAAACCGCGTCATGATTGTTGAACTGGGCGTTCCGGCTTGGTGGGTGGCTTTGTCGGTGGCTTTACCACTGGTGTTTGCACCAATGCGCGCCCTGATTGGTTTTCGCTCTGACACGCATCGCTCGCCGCTAGGTTTGCGTCGCTTACCTTATATGTGGATGGGCAGTCTTTTGTTATTTGGTGGCTTGGCGATTATGCCGTTTGCATTGCTCGCCCTTGCTGAGCCACAGCCCGGTATGTTGTGGGTCGGACGTATCGGTGCCTCACTAGCCTTTTTATTGGTTGGTGCAGGCATGCAAATTACCCAAACCGCAGGTCTAGCTCTGGCAACGGATTTGGCGACGCCTGAAACAAGACCGCGCGTGGTGGCGCTGATGTACACCATGTTGTTATTAGGTCTGGTCGGTAGTGGTGCCGTGTTTGGTTGGCTATTGGCGGATTTCAGTCCGTTTCACTTGATTCAAGTGGTTCAGGGCTCAGCAGTGGTGGTGATCTGGATGAATTTAGCGGCTCTTTGGAAGCAAGAAGGCCGCAATGCAGAACGTGCAAAAGCCCGTTTTGAGAAGGAAAAGAACAATTTTGCTGCAAGTTGGCGTGCATTTTCAGAGCGTCCAGGCGTAAAACGATTTTTGTGGACAGTCGGCGCCGGTACCTGTGCGTTCAATATGCAGGACATTATTTTGGAGCCCTACGGCGGCCAAATTTTGCATTTGGATGTAGGTGCTACAAGTGCATTAACAGCTTTAACCGCAGCCGGTGCTTTAGTCGCGTTTGCGATTGCCGCTAAATTGTTGTCGCGGGGTGCCGATGCCTGCCGCGTTGCTGCTGCAGGTGCATTATTTGGCTTACCTGCCTTTGCACTGGTGATTTTTTCAGCACCTTTGGATGCGCCAAATTTATTTCGTGCCGGCGCTGTCTTAATCGGCTTAGGTGGCGGTCTGTTTTCAGTTGGAACGCTGACCATGGCGATGGATTTGCAGCAAGGTGAAGATGCCGGCATGGCTTTAGGTGCTTGGGGTGCCGTGCAAGCCACCGCTGCCGGACTATCGATTGCAGCAGGTGGACTAATTAAAGATGCAGTAAGTGCTCTGGCTACTTCTGGCTGGTTGGGTGAGAGCCTGATTTCGCCGGTCACCGGTTATAGCTTTGTGTATCACATAGAGATGTACGTTTTATTCTTTGTACTCATAGCCATCGGGCCTTTGGTCAGACGGCGCAATACGCCAATAAACACGACCAGATTCGGGCTAGCTGAATTCCCCAGTTAACTCATTTGTGAAGAAGGAGACGCATCATGGAAACAGGCGCAATAACGCAATACATAGACGTAGCTCAGCTCGTGCTCTACGCATTCTGGGCATTTTTCGCAGGTTTGGTTTATTACCTGCTGCGCGAGAATCATCGCGAAGGCTATCCTATGGATTCAGGTCGGAATCCACCCGTTCATATTGAGGGCTGGCCTCCGGTGCCTAGTCCTAAGGTATTCAAATTGGCGAATGGTCATGAAATGCTTTCGCCACCGCCACCAGGACCTCCAGAGTTTTTACAAGCTGAGCCTAGTCATCGCTTACTCGGTGCTCCACTAGAGCCGACTGGTAATCCTTTATTGGCCGGTGTAGGTCCAGGTTCGTGGGCTAACCGTGCTGATATTCCAGACACCACCTTCCATGGTGATCCTAAAATTGTTCCGCTACGCGCTGATCCAGAATTTGGCGTTGCCAGCCAAGATCGCGATCCACGTGGCTTACCTGTATTAGGTGCCGATGATGAAGTGGCAGGCATAGTAGGCGAGTTATGGGTAGATCGCTCAGAAATGTTATTCCGCTACATCGAAGTTAAGTTAGCTGACTCTGGCAAAGCGGTACTGATACCAATTAATTTTGCACGCATCACCAAAGACAGCGTCAAAGTTCAAGCAATTTATGCTGATCAGTTTGCAGATGTACCAGGTGTTCGAACTGCAGACCAGATCACGATGTTAGAAGAAGAAAAAATCATGGCTTATTACGGCGCAGGTACGCTGTATGCAGATCCATTCCGTCAGGAGCCATTAGCATGATGCCCAATCACGAACATGAGTTTGAAGCGGCACCGGGTTTACCCGAGCCGCTGCCTGCTACAGAAAAAATTTTATGGCAAGGCAGTCCAGACTGGCGTTTGTTAGGCAATGAAGCATTTCATTTAAAAACGCTATCGATTTATTTTGCATTAATGATAGCTTTGCAAGCTGTGTTGTCATGGGATGCTGCACTTGGTTTATCAAAAAATCTCATGGCACTCTTGACCAGTTCACTACTTGCTTGTGTGGCCTTAGGTTTACTCGCTCTCACTGCTTGGCTATCTGCGACCACTACGCTCTATACCATCACTAACAAACGTATCGTGATGCGCATAGGTATTGTACTGACGCTGACTTTTAATCTTCCATTCTCACGCATTCAAGCTGCACAGATTAAAAACAGTAAGCATGGAAAGGGTGATATCGCACTCGATTTACAAGGACCTGATCGAATCGCCTATTTACATCTATGGCCACATGCTAGGCCATGGGAATTGAAACAACCTCAACCTATGCTGCGTGCTTTAGCTAACGTCGCTGAAGTAGGAAACTTATTGCATAGTAGTTGGGAAAAAGGTCGGCACACCGTTGACAATAGTAGTCTCAGTTCGCACTCTGGTTCAAACTCCTTGCGTGTTGAGCGTAAGCCTATTGCAGTCTCTACAACGGCGGTGGCGCAATGAATTCTTCCTCAACCACGCCTGTTTTAACCGAACCTGCACGCCATAGTTTTCATCCTGCTATGGCGCTCGCAGCTTTAGTATTGGTCTGCTTAGTGAGTGTTATTTGGGTACGGCTTTCTGGTCAAACTATTCACGTACAAGATGAAGCGCCGCTCGTATCACGTGCACTGCGTTTTGAAGACAAGATAGATGGTTCGATTGCAGTGATTGATCCTAAGAATGGATCAGAGATACTCAGCATACAAGGCGAACAAGGTTTTATGCGCGGTGTACTACGTGCTTTAGCGCGTGAACGCAAAAAGAATGGTCTGGGTTCTGAACAGCCATTTGAATTAATCGCTCGACAAGATGGTCGTTTGACATTGCATGATCCTGCAACCAATGCACGCATAGATTTAGAAGCATTTGGTCCTACCAATGTGAGTGTGTTTTCGCGTTTGTTGACACCACCTACACCTAGCCTAGGAAAATAAGGCATGACTAAGCCGAGCGCCATTGTAATCGGCTCCGGATTTGGTGGCCTCGCTGCTGCTGTCCGCCTGTCCTGTAAGGGCTATCAGGTCCAAGTACTAGAAAAATTAAATGCGCCTGGCGGTCGCGCTAGTGTGCATAAACAAGATGGCTTCACCTTTGATGCCGGTCCTACCATCATTACTGCACCCTATTTGTTAGAAGAATTGTGGACGCTATGTGGTCGCACATTTAGTCATGACATTACGCTCAAAGCGATGGAGCCTTTTTATCGTATCCGTTTTGATGATGGTACTTGGTTTGATTACAGTGGCAATGATAAAACTATGCGCGCTGAAATTGCGCGTTTTGCTTCCGATGATTTAGCGGGATACGATCGCTTCATGGTGGAAGCGAATATGTCGCATAAATTAGGTTTCGAAGAATTAGGCGGTGTGACCTTTGACTCGATTTGGGATTTACTTGCTGCCGTACCTAACATGGTGCGCATGCGTGCATGGCGCAGTATTTATACCTTAGTCGCTAAACATATTCAAAACCCCAAGCTACGTATGGTGTTTAGTTTTCATCCCTTACTCATAGGCGGCAATCCATTTTCTGTGACCTCTGTCTATAGCCTGATCAACACGCTAGAGCGTCGCTTTGGTGTGCACTGGGCTATGGGTGGTACTGGTGCATTAATTAAAGGCTTAGTGAATTTACTAGAGGAGCGTGGTGCGCATGTACGTTGTGATGCGCCTGTCACACGCATACTGATAGAAAACGGACGTGCTGTTGGTGTGGAATTAGAAAACGGTGAACAGCTTAAGTCAGATATTGTGGTGTCAAATGCTGACACGGCATGGACATATAAAAATCTCGTAGACAAAAAATATAGACAACATTGGACTGATAGAAAAATCGCGAACGGCAAATATTCTATGAGTTTATTTGTCTGGTACTTCGGCACCAAAAAACAATATCACGATGTGCCGCATCATATGATTATGTTGGGTCCACGCTATCGTGAACTATTAACTGATATTTTTAAGCGCCATAAATTGGCGGATGATTTTAGTTTGTATTTACATAGACCTAGCGCGAGTGATCCTTCTGTAGCACCTGAAGGTTGTGATGCCTTTTATGTGTTGGCACCGGTTCCTCATTTAGGTAGTGGTACAGATTGGAGTAAACAAGCAGAGCCCTTCCGTCAGGCTATACAAGATTTATTAGAAAAAACGGTGATGCCTGGATTAGGCGCTGAAGTGATCTCACAAAAACTCATGACGCCACAAGATTTCAAAGATAGGCTCTGGTCTTATCAAGGCGCTGCTTTTGGACTAGAACCTTTGTTATTACAAAGTGCTTGGTTCCGTCCGCATAATCGTAGTGAAGATGTGCCCGGCTTATACATGGTGGGTGCAGGCACACACCCTGGTGCAGGTGTGCCTGGTGTACTAATGTCTGCGAAAACACTCGAGAAAGTTATTCCCGATGTCACACACCATTCCTGAACAAATGCCATTAGATATGGCTGCTTGCGAAGAATTAATGCGCGGCGGCTCTAAATCTTTTTTTGCTGCAAGTAGCTTGCTGCCACAACGCATACGCACTGCTGCCATTGCTTTGTATGCGTTTTGTCGTGTGGCAGATGATGCAATAGATTTACATCCTGATGATCCACATGCGATGCAACATCTTTTGCAACGTTTAGATGATGTATATGCAGGTCGTCCCGGCAATATCATTGAAGATCGTGCATTAGCCATGGTGGTGCGTGCATATAAATTGCCGCGCGAATTGCCTGCCGCCTTATTAGAAGGTTTTGCGTGGGATGCTGCAGGTCGGTATTATGAAACCATGGATGAATTACATGACTACTGTGCACGTGTAGCCGGTAGTGTAGGCGCCATGATGGGTTTAATCATGGGCGTGAAAAATAAACAAGTCTTAGCACGTGCTTGTGAATTAGGTAATGCTATGCAACTTACTAACATTGCACGTGATGTCGGTGAAGATGCACGCAATGGCCGACTATATCTACCGCGTAGTTGGATGCGTGAAGCCGGCATCGATCCACAAGCATGGTTAGCAGATCCTGTGTTTACACCACAACTTGCGAGTGTGATTGGTAGAGTGTTATTAGAAGCGGATCGTTTATATAAGCAAGCTAGTACCGGTGTTGCTGCATTACCGCGTGACTGTCGTAGCGCTATCTTGGCTGCTGCCATGATTTATAGCGAAATCGGACAAGTAGTTGCAAAAAATTGCATGAACTCTATTGATGAACGCGCTGTGGTGAGCAAAGCACGTAAACTCACTTTGCTTTGTTTGGCTAAGACACGCGCGCAATTACCTAGTCGCTGCGATATGCAAACGCCAGCTCTGCATGCCATCACTTTTTTAATTCAAGCCTGTGAGAGCCACTCCAACCATACGATTAATACTAGCGCACCGAGTGAGCGGAATTTTGATGAGCGTGTGGAATGGATGATAGATTTATTTGAACGTTTATCAGTTCCAAGAAAAAGAGCTTAACGCATTCATCAATTTAACTTTTTCATCCAAAGCGTGGCATACGCCACTTCAACATCCATTGCACGATAGGCGTAGTTAAGCGTGGCACATTCAGTGTTTCATGCACGCTAATGACTTCTTCGCCAAATAACTTTGTTTGTAAGATAGAGCGTTCATAAAATGGCGTGTCTTCCAACATGCTAATAATTTCTACCCGCTGCTCACCTTCACTCCGCATACGACGTGGTATACGCCATGCCGTCAAGGGTAAAACTTGTCTAGGTGGTGGTGTGAACTCTGTGTGTGTGCCATCAGGCTTAAAGCGCAATCCCAACAAACGATCTTTACCTTGTTTTTGTTGAACGTCATAAATGATGGCAGTGCTGCCATCTGATAAGGTAGCGCGTGACCAATCCCATTCGCGAAATGGTCTATCAATTGGTTCTGCACCTTCATTCGAATCAAGATAAGCATGACCCTTCCATCGCAGTGATGGATTATTCAATTCAACTTCGACTCGCGCACAAGGTGCTAATGGACCCCAATGATGTAAACCACCATCATCGAGTGCAGTGCTATAAGTTGATAATGCTTGAGGATGTACTCGCACAATGCCACGCACTGGAAATGGTAAAGGTGCACCGAGTTCATTAATATGAATTTCTAATGCACTACCATTCCAATGCAAATGACTAGGTCCTATTTTGAAGTGCGTTGCATCGCGCTGTATGCTTTGCTGACTACGCTCCGTCATGGTCCAACGTTTTCCACGCCGACTGTAGAGCGCCACATTTAAAGCGCAGTGATTATTTGCATTGGCATTGCCGCGTTTAATCGCTTGTGCGTAATACGGCGAAAACACGCTGCCAACAAAAGCAATAATGGTCAAGCCATACTGACCATCATCACTTATTGCATCGATGTACCACCAGAGATAACTACCCGACGTGACCGACTGGTCGAATCGAGGTGCGCCCATAGCGTCGCGGCCGCGATTTGCCCTGACATCGCTGCCATTGGCACTCCCGGTCCCGGATGCACGCTGCCCCCCGCTAGATATAGACCCGGTATCTTGGTCTTCGCTCCGTTGCGAGCGAAGGCCGACATCCAACCATGGGTTGCCATGCCATATAGCGCTCCCCCGCTGCCCGGAAAAAGTTGGTGAAACTGTGCCGGCGTTGTGCGTTGCGTATTCTGTTGATTGCGCTGAATGCGCAGGCCATAACGCTCCAACATCGCAAAACTTTTTTGTTCGCATTCATTTATCTCCGAATCAGTTAGCGGTTTGCCGTTGCCTTCAGCTGGCGCATTTACTAGGCACAGCAAACGATCTGCTTCTGGCTCGGTTTGCTTGTCATCTCCACCTCTATCTTGCGCACAGATATAAACCGTAGGCTGTCGAGGTAAACGTGCACGTGAAAAAATATCCGTAAATTCACTCGCATAATCCGACTGAAAAAATACATTATGTCTATCGAGTGCAAAACCACTGGTGGGTGCATGTATCGACCAAGTTAAAGCCGACAAAGATCGTTTCGATGGCCTGATAGCTTTCGCTGATTTTTTTACTGCATCACCCAACAGACCTTGACCTAAGGCTGAGACATCACCATTAAAAACGACGCTGTCTGCCGCTAGTATTTCTCCATTTGCAAGTCGCACGCCGCACACTTTTCCCGCATCGATTTCTATGCGCTCACACGGTGTTTCATAGCGTATGTTCACACCTTGTCGTATCGCTAGATTGGCAAGTGATTGCGCGAGTGCATGCATACCACCTTGTACTGACCACACACCATCCAACTCGACTTGTGTGATCAACATCAGTGTGGCGGGTGCTTGCCAAGGCGATGAGCCGCAATAGGTGGCATAGCGTGCAAATAATTGACGCATGCGCGGATCATGGAAATATTCTCCTAAGCTATTCCATAAACTGCTCAAAGGACCCAACGCTGCTAATACGGCGAGTCCTTGCATACCCAGATCGCCTGCCATGCTGGCTAATGTGGGTGATTGCGAACGTATGAAGGGGCCTTCTAAGGTGTTGTAGAGTTCGCGCGCTTGCTTACAAAATTGCATGAAGCGTGCTGCTTCTGCTGGCCCTGCAAAGCGGGCAATGGCATCGCGTGAGAGTGCAGGATTCGCAAATAAATCCATGCATTCATTGGGTCCCCATGCATGACGCGCTAACACGGGTAAGGCAGTTAAATGTAATTCTTCTTCTAGCTTGGCACCGGCGTTGGCGTAAATTTGTTCAAACACCCAACGCATGGTGAATACCGTAGGCCCACTATCAATGGGCGCACCATCGACCATCAGCTGACGCATTTTGCCGCCCGGTGCTGAGGCTGCTTCTACTAAGGTAACGGAGAGATTTTTTTGAGCGAGTTGCAAGGCTGCGACCAAGCCAGCCATACCTGCACCGATGACGACGACTTTATGCTCATTTAGAGCATTAGCCAAAACTGCGTCCCTGCCAAGAGCCAGAAAATTCTACAGGCACAAAACGTACGAACATGGATTCAGAAAAAAATCGATGCTCATGCGCTGCTTTGATGGCATCCATATGCGCACCAGTTCGTGCATAGTTATTCATTGCTTCAGTGTCTTGCCACAAACTAAAGGTAGCTTGCCTTAACAATGGAGCTTCACCCAGTCCGACTGCTAATTTACAGCCTTCTGCTAAATGCAAACTATCTTGAGTGGCTGGTGCGCGACGCCAAAATGCAGTGGCTGCCGCTGGTCGTATTGATGCACGTGTGAGCGTTGCGATCGGCCCTTTTTCAGGCAAGTTCACATCAGCTTCTAGTGCTACGCCATCCCATGATCCACGTGACGATCCTACTCTTAACATGGCTGTAAATAATTCAGCCGAGCGCTCACGATAGAGTGCGGCTAAGCTGGAGTTTTGCACAAAGTCTCTTGCGCACTCTTCGTTGTCGAAGATACAGAACATACCTTGATGCGATGGGCTAGGTACTAGGCCAAAGCCACCGTTCTGACCGCTACCCATCACTTTAGAGAATTGCAGTCCGGGCACTAGACCTGTGGTCCAACGCCCGAATGCGATGCGATTCCAGCCCCAAGTCCAATAGGCCGGTTTAATTTTTGCAAGCAGTAGTAAAACTACACCACTGACGGTGACTGCTGGAACAGCAGTTGGTTCCTGCCCAGCCTGCTTAGGCTGAGCTTGCTGTGCGTCAGGCATGATGCAACCCAACGCCCCAGATCATGGCGTTGCCGCCAACTCTGGATGACTTTTCAACATCGAGTAACCATATAAAGGTTTGTAGGCGCCTTGATGACAGGTTGCGCAACTGATCTTTGCTACGTCGCCCTTGGCACCTTTACGGTAATCAGGAAAGGTTTCAGTCAAAGGCTGCATGTAAGCATTGTTGAGATCACGTGCCATACGTATACCGTAATAAGCTGTCACACGCTGCGGCGGACTATTTTCCCAACTCGAGAAGGATCGCGAGTTGTGGCAATAGGTACAGTTCACACCTAGTGAATTCGACATATGGGTCATTAGTCCATAAGTCCATTCCGCTTGCTTCGTAGATTGACGATTGCCTGAAGGCAGTGCAGTCGTGCCATTTACCCGTATTGGTTTGTCTTCCAATAGATAAGGTGTCAAAGGATCGGTCGGCAAGGAAGACAGATTGACTAATTTACCTGGGGTGTTTTGACCAGCTAAATCACCGATAAAATCTGCACCTTTGTTTTGGTCTGGCAGCGTAAACCAAACTTGAGCAGGCACTGGATTACCGCGATGGCAGGTGTAGCAAGTCACGCCAGTTTCAGCTACGTGATTTTTATATTCGCTATTAATTTGCCGCGTCATTTGTATCATCTTGCGCGCAACTATCTTCGTATATTTGCTATCTTCGGCGAAATTGGCAGGATTATGACAGTAAATGCAGCCTTCTTGCGGGGACACCCAGCTTGTCATGGCTGTCATCAGCCGTATAAATTCACCGCCCGATAAATCACCTAATACTTGTACATTTTTATACAAGGCCTTGGATTTAGGGCCATCGGTCGAAGCAGCAGGAAGTGCAGCAGGTGCGGTGTTGAGTGCATCCTGTGTTGCCAAGATGCGCGGGTTATAAACCTGCACCATACCTGTTCCGCGATATCCATGCTGAACTGCATCCATAGGGAAGCGTTCGCAACCGGCTAGCAACCACATCAAGCACAGAGTGGCGGCGATTTGTAGTGTTCTTATTTTCATGGCTTGGCTCCCTGTAATGTGGCGGGATCAATCACAGGATCAAAAACTGGTGGATAAGGAGGTGCTACACCATGTTTGACTGCCCACAAATACCAGTTATCGACTACGGTTCCAGTAAGTAGGATGCCTATGCCACCAACTAAGGGGCACAGCACCGCAAACCACCAAGCCCAACGATGGATAGATTCCATGGTGGCGTTAAAGCCCATGGTCCAACGCCAGAACAAAGCAGCACGTTCAGAGGCGGTACCACGATCAACAATCTGTTCAATCTCGCGCTCACCACCATAACGACCGACCGCTAAAATTGTTGCGCCATGCATGGCGAACAACAAGGCTGATCCATACAGGAAGGCGATCGATAAAGCATGGAAGGGGTTGTAAAACAAATTACCGTAGCGCAGAGAAAAAGCGGCAGTCCAATCTAAGTGCGGGAAGATGCCGAATGGTACCGACTCACCCCATGTGCCCATTAAGACAGGACGTATTAGACCTACGACTAAGAACAACCAAATTGCTGCAGCAAATGCCCAAGCTACATGAGTGCCCATGCCTAGCTGACGAGCGCGGCGATAAACACGTGCCCACCAAAACAACATGGATGCGGTTAAAAATAAACCCGCAATCTGCCACCAACCACCTTGATTCATTGGCGCCAATCCTAAACCGTTGCCCGGTGCAGGTGGCTCTAAGGCTAACCAAAATAATTGGCGCACAAACTGGATCGGATCCCAGTTCACGGAAGCCAACATGTTCAGGCCTATGATATTGAAGGCTAGCGTGCCGAGGATTAAGGAAATCAGCCCCAGTCCGCCGAGGTAAACCGGTCCGATTTGCGCATTGCCGAGGCGACCCAGCAAATGCACAATCATCGGCTCACCAACACGCTCCTCATTGCCTGGTGGCAGCGGAACACCATGATGTGTGGGTCCGGTGACTTGAACAGTCGTAAATAAATTTTGATAATCAGCCATCTTCGTCTCCAGTTTGGCTTAATGTCAGTGCCAGATCGGCATGTTGAGCCACCAGCCCCACCACTCTGGCCAGCCACGGCTCCAGAAGGGACCAGAAATTACGATACACAGCGCAGAAAAGAGTACTGATGCCAGCGCTAGGAATAGACCTAATCTATGTATGCCTAGTGTGCCGACTGAATAGCCGATGATGTCGCGGAAAAAAGTATCTTCATGTTCAGGTGTTTTGACTACGCCACCACCAGGAGGATTGGTAGAGGACAAAATTAAGCCGCCATGCATGGATAGCGCCAGTGTGGTGGTGAAGAAGAAACTCACCGCAATCATGTGCGCTGGGTTGTAATGAAAATGCAGATATTGGTAGCCCACGTTAGAAACCCAGTCCAGATGACTGAAGATCCCGTAAGGGAAGCCATGTCCCCATGCACCCATTAAGACGGGGCGGATCACAACCAAAGTGACATAGGCCAAAATCGCGACTGCAAAGGCAAACGGTACGTGATAACCCATGCCTAACTTGCGACAGATTTCAACTTCTCGCATCGCCCATGAGCCGAACGCGCCAATCGCACACACCGTAATGAGCTGCCACAGCCCGCCTTCCATCAGCGGCGCGGCGCGCAAACCATACGATAAGTCCGGTGGCGCGATACTGATCTGCCACAGATTCCAAGTCGGTCCTTGCGAGGCACCCCAGAGAATCAGCGCCGTTCCTAAGAAGGCAAAGAAAATCGTGGTCACACCAAAGAAACCTACATAGAAGGGTCCCATCCAGAAATCGAACAGGTCTCCACCTAACAATGTGCCGCCACGTACGCGGTATTTTTTTTCAAAACTTAGCATGGCCATAATCGAGCCTCCCTACGAAATTCGCGCTGTGCGCCAACTTCAAATATTCTGTAAAGGACAGGGTTGTATTGATGTAATACATCCCTGCCCACCACTGCAAAGTGGATTACTTCGGCATCGCGGCGTTTTGCGCAGTCGCTGCGCCTTTGACACCGTCCAACCAGTTGAATTTGTTTGTGCTTAACAAGATGAGGTGAATCATCGCTGCTAAGGCAAACAAGAAAATCCCCTGAACCACCATGGCTCGTAGAGGATCGTAAAGGCGCCATATTCTCCACATGGTTCCTACTCCCTAAGATGTTTGAGACAAGATTGAATAAACCGCAGCCAGCACACCGCCGAACACGGACTTGCAGCTCTCTGCACCAGGCAACCAACTTCGCCATGGCAAACCAGTCATGGTACCGACTAGCGCAATGGTGGAAATTAGGACAAAGCCCAATGAGAAAACAAACCAAAAAGATACAGATGCATCCTTATATTGCTTGTCGAAATGTTGAGGTGAATTAGTCATACAGTTTTTCCTTTCGCTTTTTAGCTAACCGAGATCAGGTGATCCAGGGACGCCATGCCCATACCAGGATGTGTGCAATTACGGCAACTACCGTAAAGCCCACCATGCCTTGCATGTAATACGCATGGAATTCCTGCGCCTCTTCGTCAGTCAGACCGGAGATGCTCTTCCTATCAGCCATGAGAACGCTCCTTCAAATTGGCCTTACGGCCCGTTGTGCGCAACGCCCGCGCAACCGAGGCAGCCGCAGCATGACGCCACGACATTAGGTGGGACGGGCAAACAGTCGCCTCACGTCCAATTTGTTTAGCCTGCAGCTCAATCATGCTGGCTCTCCTATGCGCATTGCTTCACGCGCAAGGGCTACTCGTTCTGCTGAAACACGCTGTTCACCGGCTTTGCGTGCATCGCGCTCTGCGCGATCACGTAAACGTTTGGCTACCGAGATTTGCACTAACACTGGTTCAGTGCTGATTAATTCGTTGAGTAAGTCATTTGCTTCGTCTTCCCATTCACTATGGGTTTGTTGACCGCGAGCTAAGGTTGGATCGACTTTGTCCATCTCACTGCCCAAAGGCAAAATATGAAACAGCGCATCAAACAATGAATTACAAAATTCTTGAATCAAATAAGTTGCGCCTGCATAGCCCATGAAAGGCGTTCCGGTATGACGACGAATAATCGCGCCTGGGAAAGATGCAGGAATAAAAGTAGGGCGCATAGGGGAAGCGCTACCGCCTTCAGCTAAATACATGCGTTCGTTATAGCTGCCATACATCACCAGCGGTGGCTTCTCATGCACTAGTTTTCGAATCGCTTCGTTATCGGTTTTTTCACCGGCTATACGAGAGACAGCAAAATTACATGGCAAGCCCATTTCTGTTTCAAAGAAATGTCTCAAGCCACGCGCATAGGTTTCATTCGCCACCACAGCAAAAGTAGCTGTACCAAAAAAGTCTTGTGTGACTGAACGCCATAAATCCCAGATAGGTTTAATGGTGGTGTGTTTTTCGCGTTCGATGAATGGCTCGGGATCGAGATGTAATAATTCGCCGAGCTTGCGTAAAAATTTTGTAGTGCTGTGTAAACCGATTGGCGCTTGCAGATAAGGACGATCTAAAGCTTCACACAACATGCGACCAAATTCGCGATACATACAAATGTTGACATCGGCTTCAACCAAACGCGATACATCAGCAAGATGGCTACCTAATGGGAACACCATATTGACTTCAGCACCTATACCTTGCACTAAGCGACGTATCTCAGCTAAGTCACTCGGCATGTTGAAGGTGCCGTAGCTAGGTCCTATGATGTTAACGCGTGGTTTTTCACCAGCAGGACGTTCAGCAAATGGTTTACGTTCCGGCACTTTTTTCATGCCGTATTCACTCCACAACCAAAACATTGCGCGATTCGCACATTGCCATTGGTCTTCATCAATAGTGCGCGGCAAGAAGCGCATGATGTTGGTGCCTTCAGGTGTGACACCACCACCTATCATTTCTGCGATAGAACCAGTCACAACCACTGCAGGTAAATCAGGATCGAGTGCTGCATGCGCACGCTTCATCGAACCTTCTGTTCCTTCGCGACCGAGCTGTTCTTCTGCGAGACCCGTTACAACGATAGGTAATTCATGCGGTGGCAAAGCATCGCTGTAATGTAAGACGGATGTGACGGGTAAATTTTCACAACCTACCGGCCCATCAATGATGACTTGTAAGCCTTTGATCGCAGTGAACACATACACTGCGCCCCAATATCCACCTGCTCTGTCGTGGTCGATGACGTACATCAGATCATCTCCTCAGCTTTGCGTTTCTTCGCTAGCTTTTCCATTTTCCTGCGTGTCTCAGCACGAAACTCTGGACGTCCTACTGGAACACCTTCCCACACACCTGCACGATCACCTTCACCTGCATTACCAAAGAAGGCTTTCATTTCATCGAAGCGTGATTTATTTCCTATCGCAGCATTAATCACTGTTGCGAGTGAACCTGCGCCAGCTGGTCCCATTAAAGGACGTGCTGAAACGAGATTAGTGAAATACAAACCTGGAATACTGAGTTCTTTTGCAGCTTGCACAATCGGTGTCGTACCAATTGCAAGATCAGGTTTAAATTCATGTACTGCAGCGAGATCTTGTTCTAGTGATGCGCGATACTGCACATGAACACCACGCGCTTCTAACCATTGACGATCTAATTCACTGTAAGGTGTATGTGGACAAGCAGTGCCTACATAGCGTAGATCCGCACCACTTTCTATTAACAAGCGAGCGACTAATAATTCTGAGCCCTCATAACCTGACATGGTGATGCGACCTTTGATCGGCTTTGCTGCAAGCGCTGCTTTAATCGCAGGTAGAAAACGATTTTTTGCTGCATCAATTTTGTCTTGACCTACATTGCATTGATTGCCAATCGCTTGTAACCAATTTTCAGTGCCGTCGTAACCTACCGGTGCTGAACCTATGATGCTACGACCTGCAGTTTCAAACTCACGAATACTTGCGGTGTAAAACGGATGTATCGCAGCAACTGCTGCGCAATCTAATGCTGTGTAAAGTTCACGCCATTCACGTGTAGGCACTACTGAACCTGCTGCTAAGCCCATAGGCTCCAACAACATACCAATCACGACTGGATCTGCAGGGAACATTTCACCTAACAGAGTGATGGTTGGTTTATCACTGCGTTTTTCACGTGGTGCTGCAACTGGACCTGCCATCGCTTCATTACGTGCATATTTCAGCATCGCACCTGCTAAGACATCTTTTGCTTCTGCATGCGTGGGTACACCAAAGCCAGGTACATCGATACCGATCACACGTACGCCATTTATTTCTTTAGGCAGAATTTGTAGAGGCACACCACTGGCTGTAGGTACACATAAATTGATGATGACGATAGCGTCATATAAATCTGGATTCGCTTCTTTGTGTACGGCATCGCGTATGTCTTCAAATAATTTGCCGGTGACTAATGATTCTGAATTAAACGGTACATAACCTACACTACGTCGCGCACCATAAAAGTGGGAAGTAAAGGTTAGTCCATAAACACAGCATGCAGAGCCCGACAAAATTGTTGCAGTTCTGCGCATACGTAATCCAACACGCAATGAGCCAAATGCAGGACACATGCTTTGCGGTTGATCGTGTGGTCCTTTTGGATAATCTTTTGCGTACTGATCTAATGCTTCACTCTTACCTGCAGCACGCGCTGCTGCAAGCATTTCATCTTTACCAGAATGACAGCCGTGCCCATCGCTTTTTAAAGCGTCGGGATTGGCTACGATAGGAATGATGGGATGACTCATGATTTGTGCTCTCTCGATTTAACCAATTGGTTAAACTTCGTCGTACACGACTTCCAAGGTTTCTTTGATGACTTCTGTTTTGCCTACCATGTCAAATACAGTCGCTGGCTCTAACACCACATCACGTCCCACCACATCGGATGCAAACAATCCTAATAATTCATCTTGTGACATTGGCTTAGGTCGAACTGGCGGAGCATCTGCGACATTTTGTGCAAGTGTTGCGAACAGCTCGCCCCATTGACTTTCAGGACGACCGATAATTTCGTAACTTGCACTCTTGCGACGAATATCTTCATTCGCTGGAATAGCTGACAAAACAGGAATGCCTGCGTGCGTAGCAAATGCTTGTGCTTCGCCCGTGCCATCATCTTTATTAATCACCATGCCTGCCACACCAACATTGCCACCGAGCTTGCGGAAATATTCCACAGCTGAGCAAACGTTATTGGCGACATAGAGAGACTGCAAATCATTGCTAGCTACTACGATCACTTTTTGACACATGTCACGCGCGATTGGTAATCCAAAACCACCGCACACCACATCGCCTAAGAAATCGAGTAATACATAATCGAATCCCCACTCATGAAAACCTAATTTCTCGAGTAGTTCAAAGCCATGAATAATGCCGCGACCACCGCAACCACGACCGACTTCAGGACCGCCTAGTTCCATTGCATACACACCATCACGCTTAAAGCACACATCACCAATGGCGACTGCTTCACCAGCGAGTTTTTTCTTGGATGAAGTTTCTATGATGGTGGGGCATGCGCGACCACCAAACAACAAAGAAGTGGTATCACTCTTAGGATCACAGCCAATCAATAAAACTTTTTTACCTTGTTGCGCCATCATGTAAGACAAGTTAGCCAAGGTAAAACTTTTACCAATACCGCCTTTGCCATAGATCGCAATGATTTGTGTTTCTTTGGTTGCTGGCGATGTGGCAACTGGATCAGGATCAATCGCTGCTTCAGCACGTAAACTCTCTGTTTGCAAATTTTCTTTTTGCATGAATTTTATTGTTGCAGTTGCAGGAATCGAATTCGTCATTTCGTATTTCTCCAATCGAGGATCATCTTCAGACAGTTCGGGTCACTGAAGGCAGTGCGATATGCAGCATCAGCCTGATCAGGCGCGCTACGGTGAGTAATAAGGTTTTCTAATGAGAGACGGCCAGACTCGACTAAATTCACAACAGATTGCAAGTCTTGTGGCTTCCATTGTGCTGCTACGCGTATGCGTGCTTCGCGCATAAATGCTGGCGCAAATGCAAATGAAATTGGCTGATCATAAAAACCAGCTAATACGATTTCGCAATTCGGTGCGGAACGAGAAATTAATGTGTCGAGTAATTTTGCATCACCGCTCACATCACAAATACAGCGATAGTTAGTGCGAGGATCATCTTTAGGATCAATCACGTCATAGCCAACATTGCCGGTACGACGATCTGGATTGGTGTCCCATACCACTGGCTTCGCACCCGCTATGACAGCTAGTCTTGCCATCATGCGACCTAATACGCCATGGCCAATAATGAGTTCGGGTTGGGTTAATCCTGGTGCTGAATGCGCGTGATAGGCAGTTGCTGCCAGTGCCAATAAGGTGCCTTGTTCGCCCAACTCTTCTTTGATGCGCATGGCGCGTAATGCTGGAATCACTACCCTTGAAGCTGCACCACCAAATAAGCCGCGCACATCGCCAAAACATGCTGCACCTGGCACGAACACCATTTCACCAACTTTATAATTTGTGCTGGTACCAGCTTGGGTCACACGACCGACTGACTCATAGCCTGGAACCAATGGATAGCCCATGCCAGGGAAGGTAGGCATGCGACCTGACCATAGTAATTTTTCTGTGCCGGTAGAAATGCCACTCCAGCTGATATCAACCACGAGATCATTCGCCGTGGCTGCAACTAATGGCAGCTCGCGCACGCTGAGCTGCAATGGCTGTTCTAGCACGACGGCTTGCGCGTTCATACATTACCCCGCATTGGGGCGTTTGAACTGCGGTTATTTGTCTCGTCTTGCAGGTTTTTCATGTTGCACCTGGCTTGTAGGGATAGTGTCATTCTAGACTTACAGTAAATACTGTCAAGTATTATTTACATTTAATTTCGTCTATTTATTTTTACTTTGCCTGTGCTACTAATAGCCTGACCTGTAGCGGTATTCTGGTCGGCAATAAACGAACGCTACCAAAACCTGCGGCCTCGATTAACGCGCTTAATTCCTCTTTGGTACGCGGACGACCGCGCCCCATGGCCAGCAAATAAAAACCAAAATACGCGTCACCCATGGCTTCAGCGCCGCGCGTACCCGACATGGGCTCTGCCAAAATTAAGGTGGCTCCCGCAGGCAATGCGCGACGTACTGATTTCAAAATAGTTAGTGCTCGCTCATCGTCATGGTCATGTATGACGCGAACTAAGGAGGCAATATCAGCTCCCGTAGGCAAGGTGTCGGCGAGAAAATTGCCGCCTACTGCTTGCGCTCGATCGGCTATGCCTGCGGTCGCAAAGCGCGCACGGGCGCGTTCCGCAACGGCAGGTAAATCAAATAAAGTGAGTTTTAAATGCGGTGCTCGTGCTGCAACACTGGTGAGAAAACGCCCTTCGCCACCGCCCACATCGAGCAGACTACGAAAGCGCGTAAGTGGAAATGCATCTAGAATTTCGGTCGCCACCAGGGGTTGGGATGCCGCCATCAATTGGGAGTAGCTCGCCACTTTTTCTGGGCTTAACTCTGCGGCCTTGGTAGGTGCGTTGTCAGCGGTGTAAGGATAGTAGCCAGATAATTCTGGTGGCGGTCCGTTGCCACGCAAAAGCGCAACCGGATCGGCCAAGTCGGTATACAGGGTGGCGTGATGTTCAATCATGGCCAGAACTGCTTCATTCCCAACCAAAGGTGCGCCTAGTACACCCAGTCCATAGCGGGGTTTGCCATCAGCATCTAAGCCACGTTTTTCAACTAACTTAATGGACTGTGCCGCAGCCAATAGTCTCTCTGCAGCTTCAAGCGTCAAATCCATTTGCTGTGCCAACACAGACAAACTTTGCGGTCCATTTGCGAGCTTGGTAAACAGATCGAGTTTTACGCAGGCTGCTAATACCTGCGAATACACAAAACCCGCAACCAGATCAAATACTTCCCTAGCGCGTTTATGCGCAATCGGACGGGTTAGTACAAAACCGGAGGCTGCTCGCAAGAAAGCAGGATTGGCGAGTAGGCGATCACGCCATCCCAGTAAGCGATCGGACCAAGACAAACTAGCGCTAATCATCAAAAGTTAGGCCGCGATGCGGGTGACGGTGGGCGCAATCAACCGCGTCATTTCCACTGGCACCAGACGTTTGGCTTCTGCTCTCACCAATGTGCGTAACTGCGCTGAACCACGGCAACTAGGAATCGATGCGCTCGCATAAGTAATCAACTGATCGAAATATTGAATCGCGCCCGACAGACCTAATTCAGCTGCTGAACTTGGACGGCCATGGGCAGCATCCTGACCTATTGGCTTACCTAAGGTTTCCGGATCTGAAGCGACATCGCGAATATCATCAGCAACTTGATAGGCCTCGCCTAACCATTCGCCTAATGCGCGCCAAGGGTCAGCAGAAGCACCTGCTGCTTGTGCACCGGCTGCTGTCGCCGCTACGAATAAGGCACCTGTTTTTGCGCGTTGATATTCAGTTAAAGCGACACGTGGCTCGCATTCCCAAGCTTGTCCTGCCACGATGCCATGCGGCGCACCAACTGCTTCGGAAATGGTTTTGATCAGGGGAACCAGTCGTTCGGCACGCGTTGCCGCACTGGCTGCTACGCTCTGGAATGCTGTGACAATTAAGGCATCGCCTGCCAATACAGCCAAACGTTCTCCATAAGCTGCGAATACGGAAGGACGACCACGACGAGTGGCGGCATTATCAAAGCAAGGCAAATCATCATGCACAAGAGATGCGCAATGTAATAACTCTATAGCTGCGCCGGCTGATGCGGCTAAGTCGAGATCATCGGCTGCACAAGCTTGCGCTACCGCTAAACATAAATGCGGCCTAATCCTCGCACCGCCTGGAAATACGGCATGGCGAATTGCCTGAGCTAATTTGGGTGGGCCGCCTGCACCTTCTTGTGCTTCTATTGCCGCCAACAGTGCCGCTTCGATACGCTTGCTGTTATCCATATTTCCTCCGCTCAAGGCAGAATCGCCTAGTGAAGGTGTAAATTACAGTTGGCAAACTAATGTGTCAAGTAATTTAGACACTTTTACCGTAATCTTGCGCTTTTATAGATTTCAGCAGAAAGAAGTGATTAGCCCTGCCATTTCATGAATGATTTAATCAGACTGATTAATGCTAGTTTTTAGCCTGCAAGATGAATAAGAATCAGTGATTTCTGGCGGCAATAATCCCAGCAAGGCAATAGACAAGTAAAATTGACACCTTCATCGCCAACCTTGCAATTTCATCCCTGCTAGAGATCATGCTCGAAATAACTAAGTTGGCCTGTGTGCGTGGATCACGTTTACTGTTTCGCCAGATTAATTCCCAAGTCCAAGCTGGTGAGCTATTGCGTGTGACTGGCTCAAATGGTGCCGGCAAAACCAGTTTGCTCCGTATGCTGTGCGGTTTACTAGAACCAACAGCAGGTGAAGTACGTTGGCAACAGGAAAAAATCAGCAAAGTACGTGAACAGTATGCGCGTTCGCTCTTATACATAGGCCATGCTGGTGGCTTAAAAGAGGATTTAACTGCGATTGAAAATCTGCAAGTTGCCGAAACCTTAGCGGGTCGCAGCATCACAGCGGCTCAAGCGCGTGGCGCGTTAGCAGCAGCTGGACTAGAGGGGCGCGAGATGATGCCCACCCGCCAGCTATCACAAGGTCAGAAAAAACGTGTGCATCTTGCGCGTACTGCCCTACCTTCTGCGCCTGTGCTGTGGATTTTGGATGAGCCTTTCAATGCACTTGATGTAACCGGCTGTGCTTGGTTGTCAGATCAAATCAGCGCACATTGTCAGAGAGGCGGCAGCGCCATATTGACTAGTCATCAGCCCGTTGCGCTCGCATCTGGTATTCATGAAAAGACCTTAGCTTTATGACGCCAACATCAAGCATGGCATTGATGCCAACCAACGCTAGTTCAGGACTCTGGGCTGGCATGCTCACTCTGTTTCAACGCGATATAAAACTCGTCTTGCGTCAGCGTAGTGACACCTTTGCTGCGCTCGCATTTTTCATCATTGTCGCTAGCATGTTCCCCTTAGGTATAGGGCCCCAAGCAACACTACTCAAACAAATCGCCAGTGGTGTTTTATGGATCGCCGCACTGCTTTCAGCCATGCTAGGCATGGCGCGTATGTTTAGTGAAGATTATGCTGATGGCACCTTAGAGCAAATGCTGCTTTCTGCTACGCCTCTGCCTTTACTTGTATTAGCTAAGGTTTGTGCACATTGGCTATGCAGTGGTTTTTTACTTTCTCTTCTATCACCACTGTTAGCCATGCAATTTGGTATGTCGCCTGAAAGCACGTGGATACTTGCGCTCTCCTTATTTTTAGGCACACCAATTCTGACTTTGTTGGGTGCAATTGGTGCCGCATTAACCTTAGGTGTGCGCTCACAAGGTACCTTGCTTTCACTCTTGATTTTGCCGCTAGTAATACCGGTATTAATTTTTGGAGCTGGCGCAGTAGATGCTGCGAATGCCGGCTTAGGTTTAACCGCCCATTTCTCTTTGTTAGGCGCGATATTGCTGTTAGCTCTGCCGTTGGCGCCACTCGCCACTGCAGCAGCTTGTCGTATTGCTCTAGAATAAGCGCACTTTCAAGAAAGGAATTTCCTCGCATGAATTGGTTTAAATATGCCGCGCCTCAGCGTTTTTATCCACTCGCTGGCATTCTTGTTACTTGGTGCACTGTGCTTGCTACCTTGTTGGCGATCGTCGGTCTAACCATAGGCTTATTGATTGCGCCCACCGATTTTCAACAGGGCGAGTCTTATCGCATTATTTTCATCCATGTACCTGCCTCTTGGATGTCTATGGTGATTTTTGTGGCTATGGCTTTTTGGTCTGCAATTGGTCTCGCGTTTAATGCACGACTTGCCTTCATGCTGTCACGTGCACTCGCTCCGACTGGTGCACTGATGTGTTTTTTAGCGCTATGGACGGGTGCGCTGTGGGGCAAACCCACTTGGGGCGCTTGGTGGGTATGGGATGCGCGTTTAACTTCAGAATTAATTTTGCTGTTTTTATATATAGGCTATTTGGCTTTACACAGCACCATTCAAGATACTCGTCGAGCAGACCGTGCATCAAGTTTATTGGCCTTAGTGGGTGTCGTGAATGTACCGATCATTTATTTTTCCGTTAAGTGGTGGAACACCTTACATCAAGGTGCATCTGTAAGTGTGTCCGCCGCACCGCGTATGGCGAGCATTATGTTAATTGGCATGTTGATCATGGCGATCGCGTTTTGGCTATATGCGATTGCGACTGCATTAGCGCGTACCCGTATTTTGATTCGCGAGCGCGAAGCGCAATCAGCATGGATAGATAGCTTAGAGGAGCAAACATGAACTGGAATAGCGTGAGTGAATTCATACACATGGGTGGCTATGGTCTTTATGTTTGGGGCTCTTATGCCATGGTGGCTGCTGTAATGGTTCTGGAAGTATGGCAACTCCGTAGTCGAGCACGTGCACAAGATGCCGCCTCGCTATTGACCCAAGATGGAGAAAATGTATGAAGCCACGACACCGCAAACTATTGCTGATCGCTCTGGCAGTGGCTGCTATTGGTGGCGCTGCCATGCTGGTATTAAATGCTTTTCAAAGCAATATGGTGTTTTTCTTTAGCCCTAGCCAAGTCGCCGATAAATCTGCACCACAAGGACGTGAGTTCCGCATAGGTGGCATGGTGCAAGAAGGCAGCTTGGTGAAAAGCGGCAGTGATCTGAATGTGCGCTTTGTCGTGACCGATTTTGCGCATAGCGTACCAGTCACTTACACCGGACTATTGCCAGATTTATTTAAAGAAGGCAAAGGCGTGGTCGCTCAGGGCAAGCTGGGAAATGATGGTGTTTTTCATGCTGATCAAGTACTGGCTAAGCATGATGAAAATTACATGCCGCCCGAAGCCGCTAAGGCTATGAAGGACGCAGCCAAGAATAAAAAGCAGTA
>CAMCXB010000023.1 GCA_945883145.1 Bordetella parapertussis
TATACAGATACAGCTTCACTTCAAATAGATGGAAATGAAGAAGGCGGAAGACAAGATGGCAATTATTACATTAAACGAGTAGCAAGAGCAGGTCAAACTTCATCTTTCAAAATTACCGCTATCGATGTGTTTGGTAATACTGATAGCAAAACTATATCCGTTACACGTCAAGTCACAGCATCAAGTCAAATCAAATACGCAGAGCTAAATCCTGCACTAGTAAAAACTCAACCAAGTAAGGATGCAGTAGCAATTATTATTGGCATACAAAATTACAAGCGAGTACCTAAAGCTGATTTTGCAAATAATGATGCACAAGCCTTTTATGACTATGCTATTCGTGCATTGGGTGTAAAGCCAGAAAATATAAAATTACTAGTTGATGAGCAAGCAGATGAAGTAGAAATACTTTCAGCATTCCAAAACTGGTTGCCTGTAAAAGTACGTAAACAAAAAACTGATGTCTATGTTTACTACAGTGGACATGGATTGCCTAGCGATGATGGTAATTCTTTATACATATTGCCACACGGTGCTGACAAGCAGTTCATGGTAAAGACAGCTATTAATCAGCAAGAAGTCATTGCAGCATTGCAGGCTGTACAACCAAAATCAGTAACTATGTTTATTGATAGTTGCTATAGCGGGCTAACAAGAACGGGTGATGCTCTACTAGCAAGTGCTCGTCCTATAGCAATCAAAGCGAAAAATGTTGATTATCCAACTAACTTTACAGTCATCTCAGCTTCATCGCCTGAGCAAATTTCATGGTCAAGTGCTGAATTAAAGCATGGCATCTTCAGCTATTACTTGATGAAAGGAATGGAAGGTGATGCTGATGAGAATAAAGACGGAAAAATCACAGTAGGAGAAATGCAAAGCTACTTGGCTGATATGGTGGCTAAGCAAGCAATGACAATGAATAGAAAGCAGGTGCCACAGTTAACTGGTGATGCGAATAGAGTGCTAGTAGGAAGATGATAAAGATATTCAAAGCTATTAATAAATTTATTATTTTCTGAAAACTTTTAACACGATATTTTTCTAATTTCGAACCAGGGACCTGCGGATTAACAGAAATCCAGGCGGCTCAAAACTTCAATATATTCAATGGTTTATGTCAAAAAAATCATTTTGTGTAATAAACTGTGTAATTGCAATATTGTTATCAAAATAGAAATATCGGACATAATGTCCAAAGTTTCTACGGGAAAACTTGGCAGTGCCACTGGATGACATAACTCTTAAAATGAAAAAGAAAAATTGAAAAAATTCAATTAAATCTCATTTGCAGAGAATATCAAGCAAGGTCAGTTAATGAAAGAAAAGGCTTTGACAATTTATAAAATAATTCCAATAATGTTGAATCATGGAAGAAAAATACGTTATTAGAGCACTTGCTGCTCTAGCTCAACCCAATCGCCTGCAGATTTTTCGATTGCTAGTAGTAAGTGGCAAAGGTGGAATGACTCCTGCGTTGCTTGCGCAGGAATTGTGCATACCTGCAAATACACTTTCATTTCACTTGAAAGAATTAATGTATGCCGATCTGATTTCTCAGGAGCGCAGCGGCCGCAATCTGATTTACAGAGCTCAATATGACCGAATGAATGCTGTACTCGGCTTTCTGTCTCAAAACTGTTGTCAAGGTGAAGAGTGTGAAGTAACGCCTGAAGAAATTTGTAAGACTTGTTAAAAGAAAGGAATTAAAAATGAGTGAAGAAAAGATATTGAACGTATTGTTTTTATGTACCCATAATTCCGCTCGCAGTATTATGGCTGAGGCAATACTCAATCATTCCTCTAATGGAAGGTTTAAAGCGTTTTCTGCTGGAAGTAGTCCAAAAGAAAATCAAAAGCCGAATCCTATGGCGATTACAGTGTTGGATACCTCTGGCATCTCCACAGCTGGATTAACTAGTAAAAGTTGGGATGTGTTTGCATTGCCAGATGCGCCGCATATGGATTTAGTGATTACTGTTTGCGATAACGCGGCTGGCGAAGTCTGTCCTTTTTGGCCTGGTCAACCAGCTACTGCCCACTGGGGCTATCCAGATCCTTCTGAAGCGGAAGGTGACGATGCGAAAAAATTGGAAGCTTTTAGGCAAACGATGCATGCAATTAAAAGGCGCATAGATATTTTTACTAGTCTTCCTTTAAGAAGCTTGAGTAAGTTAGCTTTAGAAACCGAAGCGCGTAAATTAGCAACGCAATGATCCACTGGAAAAGATATCTTTCTGAGTTGGTCGGTACGGGGTCATTGTTGTGTGCAGTGATTGGCTCTGGAATCATGGCTGAACAACTGGCAAGCGGAAACTTGGCGATTGCGCTATTAGCCAATACGCTTGCCACAGTCTTTGCGCTATATGTATTGATTGAGACACTAGGGCCTATTAGTGGAGCGCATTTCAATCCTGTTGTTTCAATTGTTCTAGCGTTTCGTAAAGATTTAGCGCGTCATCATTTGTTCGGATATGTGATAGCGCAATTTGCGGGTGCCGCGTTGGGTGCATGGGTAGCTCATGCAATGTTTGATCTTGAAATATTACAATGGTCTACAAAAGTGCGAACTGGTCCATCGCAGTGGTTCGCTGAATTGGTGGCTACAGGCGGATTAATATTCGTAATTTTTCGCTCTCCCGAAGGTAAAGCTTCTACTCTCGTTGCTTGCTATATTGGAGCGGCCTATTGGTTCACTGCGAGTACATCATTTGCGAATCCAGCGGCTGCCTTTGGACGGATGTTCACCAATACATTTGCCGGTATCTCGCCTGCAGATGTGCCTGCTTTTATGGTTGCTCAGATAGTTGGCGGATTCCTTGGATTCATGTTGTATTTGCTGTTGAAGTCTGAACATCATCATAGTCATTAAGAAATATACATGGTCAAAATTTTTCATAACCCAAAGTGCGGTACATCACGCAACACATTAGCCTTGATTCGTAATTCAGGTGTTGAGCCCGAGGTGGTTTTGTATTTAGAGACGCCACCTTCAAAACAGCAACTCACGCATTTGATCGCGGATATGTCTATACCTGTTAGAGATGTACTCCGTCAGAAAGATACGCCCTACGAAGAATTAGATTTGGGAAATACCAAATGGT
This sequence comes from Bordetella parapertussis, assembly GCA_945883145.1. Classification (GTDB taxonomy): domain Bacteria; phylum Pseudomonadota; class Gammaproteobacteria; order Burkholderiales; family Burkholderiaceae_D; genus Pernthalerella. The sequence goes on from CAMCXB010000023.1 coordinate 3,105, forward strand.
CTGATGAAGAATTAATTGACTTCATGGTAGCTCATCCGATTCTCATTAATCGTCCTATCGTTGTCACTCCACTCGGCGCTAAGCTTTGTCGTCCATCTGAATTAGTACTCGATATTCTTGAACATCCTCAGCTTGGTGCATTCACAAAAGAAGATGGCGAAGTAGTGATTAATGAGAAAGGCTTACGTGTCTAAAGTCACAGATACATTATCTAATCTTGATGAAACTTGCTTCAAGGTACCTGAACAACAGTTATTAGCGCCAACGCATTTATCAACGCATCCTCCACGAATTTTAATGTTGTATGGTTCTTTGCGTGAACGCTCTTACAGTAAGTTATTGACGCTAGAAGCAGCTAGGTTGCTTAAAGCTATGGGGGCAGAGGTGAAAGTGTTTGATCCATTGGATCTGCCACAACCTGATGCTGCACCTGATACGCATCCTAAGGTGCAAGAACTTAGAGAGATGGCGCAATGGTCCGAGGGCATGGTCTGGTGTTCCCCTGAACGTCATGGTGCCATGACGGGCATTATGAAAAGTCAGATTGATTGGATACCTTTATCTGTAGGTGCTGTTCGTCCTACACAGGGAAAAACTTTGGCGGTGATGGAAGTTTGCGGAGGTTCCCAGTCCTTCAATGCTGTGAATCAGATGCGTATTTTAGGTCGTTGGATGCGTATGCTTACGATTCCAAATCAAAGTTCGGTTGCCAAAGCATTCTTAGAGTTTGAAGAAGATGGTCGTATGAAGCCATCAGCATATTACGATAGGGTAGTAGATGTGATGGAGGAGTTGGTGAAGTTTACGCTTTTAACTCGAGATATAGCACCTTACTTAGTTGACCGTTATAGCGAGCGTAAAGAATCAGCTCAAGAACTTTCGAAAAGAGTAAATCAGAAATCTGTCTAAACACTTTAGATTTTAAGATTACTAGCTAAAAGAGCCCTGCATCATTAATCATTGCTTTGATTAATATGTTTCTGTACTAATTGTGTCGCAATATTAGGTCTATCTAATGGACTCAGTAGCGTATTTGTGGCTTGCGAGATATTAAATCTTATTACCTAATTGGTACCAATTCTTCTGATTAATAGAAATCCAGGCGCCTAAAAATTCATTAAAATCAATGAGTTATATTAAAAATATCATTTTGTGTAATAATCTGTGTAATAACATATAGTTATCAAAATAACAATTTTGGGACATAATGTCCCGATATTATTTTCTTCAAATTGAAAATCACCGAAGATTAAACAACATCATAAAATCGAAAAAATTATTCATAGAATCTCTTCATATTAATTTTTTCGACATCATATCTATGATCTGCTGTTAGTTTAGGAACACAAGATAAGAGAGTTCTACATCATAAATCATCGCGATCGAACGCAACGCATTCTTATCTGACATCGCTATTTCGACACAACCTAAAAAACTGGATTAATGCTTAAAATCCTAATCATTGGCCAGAAATAAGCAGAAAAGCTTGTAATCCCTTTTAAAATAAATGGAATCTACACAGTCATCTCCAATAAGTGGCAAGATGGGGCGGTAGAAGTACGTTATTCAAAGGGAAGTCTCATCCATGAACGAATCAAGCATTTGGTGGATCATTGTAGGCACACTTGTATGCATAGATCTGATGACGGGTACTTTTTACTTGCTCATGCTCGCCATCGGCGCATCAGCGGCTGCCATTGCAGCGCACGCACAATACAGTTTTACAACACAAGTCATCACAGGATCGGTGGTCGGCGGACTGGCCGTTATTTTTTGGCGCATTTATGCTTTACAAAAATTAAAGACTCACCCAGAACAAGTTGCTGCTCAGCACTTGGATGTTGGTGAAACAGTGGAGGTACATGAATGGCTAAGCAATGGCACTGCACAAGTTAAGCACAGAGGGGCCTTCTGGACTGCTATTTGCGCAGAAGGAAGCCCGCAAGGTTTAGGCTTTTATCAAATCCAAGATATCCAAGGCAATACTTTGGTGCTGCATAAAATTTTAATTTAACGTCAGCTTCTTAAGAAGGAAAATTATGGAAATTTCAATCGTCCTCTTGGCCATTGCGGTCTTGTTTATCATCAAAACAGTAAAGGTCGTACCTCAGCAAAACGCATGGGTAGTTGAGCGCTTAGGCAAGTACCATGGTAGCCTCACTCCCGGTCTAAATTTTGTGTTGCCTTTCATAGATAAAGTTATTCAAAAGCACAGTCTTAAAGAAATTCCACTCGATGTGCCTAGTCAAGTTTGTATCACCCGAGACAACACTCAACTGCAGGTGGATGGTATTTTGTACTTTCAGGTCACTGATCCCAAGTTGGCTAGCTATGGATCGTCCGACTACATCATTGCAGTAACGCAATTAGCACAAACCAGTTTGCGTAGCGTAATTGGTAAATTGGAGCTAGATAAAACATTTGAAGAGCGCGATATCATCAATGCGCAAGTGGTTGCAGCCATCGATGAAGCAGCGTTGAACTGGGGCGTCAAAGTACTTCGTTACGAAATCAAAGACCTCACCCCACCTAAAGAAATTTTGCACGCCATGCAATCGCAAATTACGGCTGAACGCGAAAAGCGTGCCCTCATTGCAGCATCAGAGGGACGTCGTCAAGAACAAATAAACATTGCCACAGGCGAGCGAGAGGCCTTCATTGCTCGCTCGGAGGGTGAGAAGCAGGCAGTGATCAACAAAGCCGAAGGTGATGCTGCATCTATATTGGCGGTGGCCGAAGCAACCGCACATGCCATTGAACGCATTGCCTCTGCTATTCAAAAACCGGGTGGCGAACAAGCGGTACAACTTAAAGTGGCTGAGCAAGCGGTCATTGCCTACAGCAAAGTGGCACAAGATTCTAAAACCACGCTCATCGTGCCCGGGAACATGAGCGAGGTTTCCTCTCTCGTTGCCTCAGCAATGCAAATGGTGACTACAGTAAAAAATGCGGGGCACTGAAGTCACGCCATTCATCTTCGGTCAACAAAAAACTGCCTCGATATCTAGCTCAGATGTGAGGCAGTAACAGTTGGCGAATTCAAGTTAAGCGCCTTCTCCCTATTAGTTGCTAACACTGGAATATCAAAGGTAATGAAAGAAATAACTCTCGTCTTGTGATCAATCCTATGAAAATTTTTTATCTAAAGAAATTTCATTTTTTTTAAAAACTGTTCTTCGTAGGCCACTTCAAGGTGGACTTACTTACCTGCTAACAGTTAAGACCATAAGGTAAGAGAGTCTTATATGCATCAAAAGTAATTGCACTGATACTGCCTGCTTCTGAACAGGGTTCAGGGGACAGTGTGGCATGAATTAAGAGCTCAATTATCTGCTTATAAAACCAATTGGAATGAGCTTCTAAAAGCGTCATAGCCAATGTTTGATTTTCCTCTGATTAACAGAAATCCAGGCGGCTCAAAATTTCAATATATTCAATGGCTTATATAAAAAAAATCATTTTGTGTAATAAACTGTGCAATTGAAATATAGTTGTCAAAATAGAAATATCGGACATAATGTCCAAAGTTTCTTCGGGAAAACTTGGTAGTGCCTCTGGATGACATAACGCAGAAAAATCAATTATAAGAACTTAAAAAAATAATCAATTAAGTCTACTGAACTACTGACATTTAAGGACCACAATCTCAGAAAGAAATTTTGTTAATCTGTCTTTAAAAGGAGTACTAAAAATTAAGTAAGATCAGGTGAGCGAGCTTTGCAAATCACTTAGTAAAAGAAATGTCACTCAGAGCAGTAACTGCATCATTGAGATTGTAGATAATTTTCACACCTTTAGGTTTATTTCTAACAGCAGAAATACCCGCACCTCCTGCCCATATTTGAATATGCGGCGCAAGCAATCGGCGAAGATGCAATAGAGTAGGCAAAACATCGCGAGCTGGGTAAGCAAAACTAAATGAAAGAGCGACTACATCAGCCTTACATGAAACAGTAGCCAATTTTAGATTGTTCAACGGTATATCAGATCCGATGTTGATAGTGATAGCTCCCTGCTCAGCAAGCACTGCCTCAGCCATCAACAAGCCAAGCAAATGATGCTCTCCCGGAGGAAGAGAGAATAAAATAACTGGCAAACCTTGCCTTGGTAGAAAATTAAGAATCTCTGACTGCAAATAGCGTTCGACATATGCAGTGCAAAGATGTTCGTGATGAATGTCGATTTCATCACGAGTCCAAGCATCTCCAATACTAATCATCAGTGGAGTGATCGTACTTTGAACAAAATCGAACATTGTTTGCTCGCATCGCTTCTCTGCTAAAAAATCTACAAATCCTTTCAAATTAGCAAGCTTGATGTAATCAATAAATTTAATAGTTGATTCATCTGGTATTGCAGCCTGAATATTGAGGCCGATTCCTATCTTTAGCTTTTCTAGTTCCAATGTTGACTTGCCTACAATTTGTGCAGGTTTAAAGCCAGCTTCTAACAATCGTTTTATTAAGAGAAGCTGATTGACAGTAGTAAGTGAGTAGGCCGCCTCACCACTAAGATTTGATTCCTTGGGAGGAAATCCAAATCTCTGGCGCCACTTTCTTAATTGCCCTTTCCCAAATCCAGTTATAAATTCGATTTCAGATGGATAATAAAATTGGCTTTTACGCATGATTATTCACGGTAACAGCTAAATAAACATTTGTCCTATCTATTTTGTCACGGACAAAGTAAATATAATTTTTTTAACAATCAATAATTAAATCTAAATCTAAGTTCTTCACTTGAATAATAAAACGAATAACTTAACTTTTTAATATAAAGGGGTTAGCTAGTGAACTTAGAAAATCAACGAGCATATAATTACTCAAAAAGTTCAAGGCCTTTGAGTGGAATTTTTTCTAAAACTCATAGATGTATAGATTCCGATTACAAACTCTCAATTGCATCAATCGTCCAATCACAGATTATTCCCTGTTTGCTAAAGGCTGAACGATTTAGTACAAGTCATTCGAGTTTGATCTATTCTTCAAGAATAATACTTAACCAAAAAGATATTAATATATTTGTAGATCTATGTATTTCACAAGATCCACAAGTTTCGAAAGCCTTTATTGAATATTTTTTAGATATAGGTTTGAACAAAGAAGATATATTCTTAGAACTCATTGCACCTGCAGCTCGACATTTAGGATCTTTGTGGGATGAAGATCACATTAATTTTTCTCAAGCAAGTATAGGATTTATTAGACTACATTCTATTGTCAATGATATTAGGTTTTCCCAAAAAGATAGTCTATTTTTCAAGGATAAAATTAATCGAGTGTTGATAGCTTCTGCTCCAGGATCTTTGCATATGCTAGGTACTACTATTGTGTCCGAGTTTTTCAGAAAAGCAGACTGGCAGGTTGAGGCGGCACTTTCATCTACTGCTAATGAACTAGTTCAGACTGTCAGTAATAGATGGTTTGATGTGATTGGATTGTCTATTAGTATTGAACAACAGCTTACAAATCTATTTGATTTAATATATCAATTAAAACTTTCATCTCTGAATAAAAACATAACTATTTTGTTAGGCGGGCCTATTTTTTCATTAAAAGAATTACGCGCAAGTGAATTTGGTGCGGCTGATATCTGTATCGATGCGAAACATGCAGTTGGTATAGCTAAATCATTGATAACTAAAGACTGAAATCAACCAAGCCCATAGCGTAGCAGACTCAAATGACTGTAATTTGAGTAGTTTTAATATTCAAGATTGAATTTCAAAAATATTTTAACAATTACTCTATATTGCAAGTTTAATTAATCAATTCGCTCAGAGACTTTTTGTTGATCTATTGTGATTTTAGGGTCTATGAAGTAGAGAGTATTCAATCAAAAATCATTGATCCACTTGAGTTTGATATTGAATAAATTGATGGGCTATGTTCACTTTGAACATAGTATAAACTCCTGTCAGATATAGATTATCAACATATCCATGAAATAAATTAGTACTAATAATAAAATCAAGTCACGAATTGTAAACTTTTAAAAAGGAGCCAAACATGCTTGTACGCCTTTTGTATGTTAGCCAGCCAGTAGGCCCAGTTACTACTACCGTAACAGCTTCAATACTAGAAAAATCTAACATCTACAACAAAAAAGAAAATATCACTGGTGTTTTATGTCAAGGCTCAGGCTTATGGATGCAAGTATTGGAAGGAGAAAGACATCAAGTAAATATTCTTTACTCTCGAATTATGGGTAGTCGACAGCACAACAATATTGAATTATTGTTGATGGACGAAATTAGAGAAAGACAATTTGGCCAATGGTCTATGGTGCTTGTTCATTTGTCTAAGGATGATCCCATGGTCCAGATGACGCATCCTGAATTTGACCCCTATTCAGCTTCATCTAAGGATGCGTTGGCGCTCTTGGATGAACTGATAATAACAAGTAAGCCAATAGTCAAAATGGAAGCATAATTTTATACACTGTTTTTCTCTCCTTTCGTCTTGCGCGACAAAAAGTTTAAGGCTTCACAAAACGCAACGTCATTCGGTCGGACTCACCTACGGCGCGATACTTGGGTTTATCACTGTCACTTACTCCGCGTAGATTGGGCGGCAAGTTCCACACACCGCCGGGATGATCTTTTGTATCAAGCAGATTGCTGTTGATCTCCGAGCTACGGTCCAATCTGAAGCCGGCGGCGATGGCAGCCTCGATAACGAATTGTTCGGTCATGTAACCCGATTCGATTTGTTTATGAAGAGGCGTGCCCGGTTTCGCCCTGTGTTCAACTACCCCGAGCACACCGCCTGATTTCAAGGCCTGATAAAAACCTTTGAACATCGGCTGTGCGTGACCGGCTTTGGCCCAGTTGTGCACATTGCGGAAAGTTAGCACTAGATCAGCCAAGCCGTCGGGAGCAAACAAGGGTGCAGAAGCGTCATAAGACGTGATCGTCGGCTCGCCGTAAAGTTCTGAGGCGCCTTTCAGCATTTGGCGGTAGGCGACATCTCGATCCTTCATTGCCCTTGGCATATCCTCGGTAATTGAAGGTACGGCCGCATAAAAATGCCCCTTTTTTTTGAGTAGTGGACCAATGATTTCGGTGTACCAGCCATTCGCAGGCGAGATTTCCACCACAGTCATGTCTGACCGTAGGCCGAAAAATAGTAGCGTCTCTTTCGGGTGTCGGTATTGATCGCGTGCGCGGTTGACCTCGGAGCGGTGGGGGGCCTGAATGACCGTATCCAATAACCCCTGAATATCCTGGGCATGGGCGCTGCTGGCAAAGTAGGGTGCTGTTGCGGCCGCGATAAGTATGAACGCTGCGAGAAAGGAAATCGCCAAGTTTATTTTTTTGTTCATGATTCGAGATTCCTTTAAAGAAAGCTTGTCCAGGCGATTGCGTATATCTTTAGATTGTAAGAGGTTCGACTTGATTAGTATTTGTTGTTTCATTCATTGCTGTGAGCATCTTTAGAGCGTTCATATCAATGGATGCAAAATGTTAAGCATTTAACTTAGAAATGAAATACGCTATTACTGTGATACCACCAAAAATAACAACAAATATTGCACAAAGAACCAAGTAGGTAGAAGCGGTTTTTTTCTTTGCTCGAACTGCTAGGTTTTCCGACATGGAGGATCCTTGGTGTCTTAGTAAGGTTAAGTTATTTTTTGACTTCGATAAAATCTGTCTTTACCATCTTAATATGGTTGAGTATCTACAGGTATCTTCTTTTGAACAGCAACGGCCCAATTACCTCTTAGTCCAAAATAAAGGCCACCAACCCAAAGGGAGAAATGTAAGTAGTCATGCAATACGAATTGTGCAAAGCTTTCTGGCTTTATAACAACCCAGATCACGCCAGTAATGATGCAGCACATGGTGATGCCACTGAATCGCGTGATTAAGTCACCTAATTCCGCTACAACAGGAATGTCTTTTAAGTGCGGTAAAGTGGTCAGAGCTCCGATCATAAGTCCAACACCTGCAGCAACCTCGCCGTAACAAACTACCCACCACACCAGCGTTGGCAAACCAAAAGCAGCTCCCATTGCTGGGTCGAGGGGAAATTTACTCAGCCCCTGTTGGATGAAAACAATTGCTAAGGGTATCCTTAATAAGACATGACTTAAATTGAAGTCAGGAAATCTTTTCCAGTAATTTTCAAAATCAACTATCTTCATTTCATCACCCTTTCAGAAAGTGTCTAAATCATCAAACAAAGGCCCTAAGTAAATCGTTTACAACCTCAGCTTCGATCGTCAAACTTGGCGACAAAGTGCCACCGCTGCCCGCGAGGCTGCACCAACCAGCACTGACCAAAATTGCAACAATAGTCCAGTTTTTCTCTGCCCTAAGGCTGCGGAGAGATGATCGCGGTGAGCGACTACATCACTCTGACAGTCGAGTAACACTTGCCGTAGTTTGGCCAGTCTCAGCTCCGACTCTGAGGCACGAACTTGATCGTAATAATGTTGGTTAACAAATGTTTCAACCGCTTGAATAGTTACATAGAAGGCGCGGACACTAACTAGTGCTGGTAGTGCGCCGGTCATGAACCCAGCAAGTCGCCAAAGGGGTAACAGGGAACTGTACTGGGCTTTGGGTAGCCATGACTCTATACGCAGCAAGTGCGATTTTTCAGTGGCCATGTGGTGTTCAGCAAAAACTCGCAGTGCTGAATTGCGAGTGAACTGTAAAATTCCCAGATAGATGAAAATCGCTCCAGTTTCCCCTGCGTGGTCGGTACGCAAATCAGCAAGCACTGAACTTGGTAAGGCATCGCCTGGTGAGAAAACAAAGCTTGAAACGTTGGTTTCAGAGTTGATGCTTGGATTATTGACAGAACTCATTCAGTGAATGTCGTTTGCTATTCAGAAGCTTTATGGAAAAAAATTGATGAAAAAAATAAAAAATCCTCATACTGACGACCCACTATAAGGTTAGGCTGCTAGTTAAATAACAAAACATTCAGCAAAGCTAGCATGAGGTCAAAGGGTCTAAATTTATCAATTAGTTGGCAAATGGTGAGTGTCGGTTTTCAACAAGCCAGAGCGTAACCAATCCGGACAAACTTTACAAACTTGGGCTACTATTTTTTATATTCTGTGAGTCAGGCAAAGACTCACCTTCAAGCCATCTGTAAACGGCACCTACAGTTACATTTAATTCTTGATTCATACTCAGAAAAGCTAATCTCACTTGCGTGGGGCTATTTGGGTTGAGCCCGACTTTTTTTAAACTCGACTTCAGTCTTTGCCTAAATTCATCACGCTCTTTAAATGTTAAGTGTGCAGCCATAAGCCCCCGAAAAGTGCAAACTCAGAATCAACCTTTTTTGGCCCAAGCACTACACCAAGCTTTTGCTGAAACCTGTTTGCCTGCGAATAAGGGGCAGACACCGGCAGCTGAACCAGCAGCACCCTGATAAAGAGCGCAATTACTACAAGCCTGACCAGCGGCGTACTTAGGTTGTTTAGACTTATCTACTTTAGTAGCATCAGCTTTATAGGCTAATCCCACTGCTTGGGGATCACTTTCAGAAACTAAGCTTTGCGAGTTTGCATTTGCAGCAGAACCTATCAAAAGGCTACCAGCTGCGATGTTGAGCATGAATTGACGACGGCTAGAAGAAAATTGAATAGTAGAAATTTTCATTGTTAACTCCAAAAATAGTGGTTTGATTCAGGGTCTGTAGTTAGTCATTAGCTTTTGCGCTGCGAGTTAACATTTGGTCGCTACAAACTTTGCTAACGATATTGATGTCATGCAGAATAACCGGTGTGTAAAACGACAAATCAGCGAAATTTTTGTTACTTGCATCTCCAGATTTAGATGACATGGAGGTGAGTACTTTGAAATCTACGAGTGACAACCTTTGGTCAGCGCAAGAAACAAGATAGTCAATTTGCTGAACTCCTGAACTACCCATGTCGTAGAACTCACGAAACTTAGTTTTGCCGTTGATGCTGTAATCTGCGACGATAGCCCAGTTGTTGTTTGAAATATCGAGCATGTCTACTTTTTCGCCGTCGGTAATCGCAGCAGAGATGGAAGCTGGTGCTGCAAACACAGCGCTAGTGGTGACAAGAAGTATTGAGAGGATGACTTTGTTAAACATGGCAGGCCCCGATAGGTAAATGTAACTAGCTAGTATAGTTTATGACTATCTAGGTTAGCAGATGAACATATTTTGTCAAGAAAAAAATAAACAATATTTAAAAATATTAAAAATAAATAGATTATTTCTGTTTATATATATTCAAAACATGTTCAAAACATGTTCAAACAATAAAAATAATGTAAAAAAAGTATGCTTAGATGTAATTTAATTACTTTTTTTCTTATCTTTCAACGTAAAAATATTACGGTTTTTGTTTTTTTATAATCAAAATATAAACAAAATTTATCTTGGGCTGGAGCCTTAACATGTTGACGCTAATTATTTGACACTGAGTTAACAATAGAATTAATAAATTAACAACAGTACGCGATTGGTGTCGTAGCTAAGCACACTCAAACTCATCCAGTATCCATTCGGCTCTGGGATAAACGATAAGAACTAATCATTTCTGGTCGTGGTGAAAGGGGAAGGCGTTTTACTCAGAGAACGAAAACACGTAACTAAGTTTGATGAAGCGAATGATGTTTAGGTCACTCGCTCAGTAATTTGCCCAAGATCTACATTGATGAGTTTTTAGATCTACTAAAATCATTTTTAGCAAGTGAGTCGATTAATAACCCAGAGCATCTGTCTAAGTTGGGGGGTTATTGTTGTTCCTTAACGTGCGTCAAGCGATGCAGTACCTGTTGACCTGTTTGAGCAATGTTCTGCATATTGGCTTCTAGTAATGCCATTTCTCTTAGCGTCTGAGCCAGCGCACGGTACTTAGCAGCTTGACCCTCGATTGGGGTATCTGCAGAAGGGTAGTGTGTCTCGCGCAAGCCATCAACGGTCTGCTCCAAATCGCGATTCAAACTGCTCAACCGTTCACTAGCATCCACAACTTTGTTCAAGATCTGATCCAGATCGGTCACCACCACGTTGATGCGGTCTAGAAAATAGTTTAGGTCTTGCGCCAGCTCACCAAACTCGTCTGCGCCATTAACCTTGGCTCTGGGCGATAAGTCTATAAGACCCCTGGCCAATCTGGAGACGGTATGTCGCAGTGATAAGAGTGGTGCCATTCGAACCTTGAGCAGGAAGAAAAGTAGGATCGTGTGTAACAAAATCTTCAGGCTCAAGGCTCCAGCCGTCAGTTTCACATCAGTCCACCAAGCGGCCTCTTTTCGGTCGAGGTAGCTGCCAACCTTCACAGTGCCCAACACATCTCCTACTTTAGCTTTGACGTGACAATTCAAACAAAACTGCTCAGCAGTAAGATTGACAGTCGATTCCAAATGTGACCCGACTTTCCAAGTGGGTTGCAAGCCTTTGACGTCCATCTTGAACGACTGTTTCATAGACTCTATAGTCACATCAGCTGGGATGACAGCAATAGAGAGTCCCATGTCATCATAGTTGCGATTAAGTATAGGGTAAACAGTTTGAGCTGCCAAAGGTCCGCCCGAATTAAGCATAATGGACTTCACATCATTGGCTAATTGTTGTGCAGCCAGGTCTACTCGGGCCTGCTCCTTACTGGCAAAGTCATAACGTACCACCGCATAACGAATACCCATCTCAACCGAAGCCACCAGTAAAAGCAAAAGGAAAAAGTCTCGAATCATGTGAAACATGAACGACTGCTCAAAAGGACTGCTCAGCTTTCCTGCTTTTGCCATATGATCTCTTCAAATAAAGGAGCCTAGCGCTAGATCAAATTCGATTATAAAGCAACAATAACGAGAGATGGATAGTGGAGCTTTAAGCTTTGTCCGATGCATGATTTTATTAAAATAATTAAAATCTTTTTAAATACCAAGAGAATAATTGGATTTAAATTCATGCGCTTACCGTGTACTGTTTGGTTTTTTAAACATACTAATATTTTTGTGTCGTTAAGAAAAACATAATAATTTACTCGCTATAAGGCGTTGATTGGGAATATGTGTTCAAATGTGTTAAGGTCAAATTATTGATTATTGCTTATTAATTATTGGTTGGCCTTGTAATTGGCGTTTTGTAAAGTAATGTTGAGTCAAATATTTTTTGAGAAAAAATTCACTTGATTAACTTAAAAACAAACTTAAAGGTCATCCAATGAAATATATAATTTACGTAATGGTTTCAGTATTCGTTTTGTCTTCGGCAGTTCCTTCTTTTGCAGAGCACCATGAATCTAAAGAAAAAAAAGAAAAAAAAGATAAAAAAAATAAATAAATTTTTGACTAGTTCTGTTGTTCCGATTTTTATCCGCTCCTAAGGCGGATTTTTTTAAGCCAAATTAATAGTAATGTATTAGAAAATTTTAAGATTTTTGATTAGAAGTTATAAGGTATTTATAATTTTTTGATAAATTTTTTATTTTTTTTCGTTTTAGAATTTCTTAGCTAAAAAAATGCCGCGATACGTATATATTTGTCTTATGTATTTAGTTCAAAATGTGATCCAGTTTTGCCATAAGTAGTTGCTGTTATATAAAGTTAATTTTAAAGATTTTTATAACTTATAGTGCAAAAATACTAATTATGAATTGAAACAATAACTATGATTAGGAAAGTTGATTTATTTTTCACTTTTTTAGCAAAACAATAAGTAGACCTTTTTACAATGATAAAAAAACTAACTATGTACTACGATGGTTTGTGTCCTTTATGCCAGGCCGAAATTCTATTTTTATCACGGCGTAATGAAGCTAATTTATTAAGCTTTGTGGATATCAACTCTTCGCATTACTCTGCTAGGGAAGTAGGTGTGTCGTGTCAGCAAGCACTTGATTATATCTATGCTCAATATGATGACGGTGAACTTATCAACGGCGTAGATGTTTTTTCTGCAGCTTATGAGCGGGCAAACCTACCCACATTAGCTTGGTTATTTTCTCGGTCAAGCCTGCGTCCAATATTGACATGGGGATATCAATTTTTCGCCAAAAACCGTCATATTATTTCGAGTATTTTTGGTCCAGCAGCATTATGTATTATGAAAGCGGTAGGTAAACAGAAATTATAAGTAATTAAAAAAACGTGTTTCGTAAGATACACATCGATTAAAGATTAATTTAAAAATTTACTTAATGGCATAAGGTTCATTTTTTAGAATTATTTAACTTATTTATTTCTTGGATTTTTATAATTCGCTCCTCTTCACTCATCTCATCACAGCGGCTACTTCTGTCTGGCATTCTCAGCCAGTTCTGAGTTCCTTCCCTAGGCCCATAAATTCGATTAAATTGTTTAAAGACTATCAATGTCACAAATATCATACTAATGACTGCGATGTGCCCCAGCATGTTGTAGCCAATTAATAAAAGCTCACCTATGTAAAGTCCAAAAGCCAAACACCAGAAACAAGCCAGAAGTATTGTGGCAATGTATTTGATATGAGATGGAGCATGCCGTAAAGGATTGAGGTTTGGATTTAATAGGCTTTCGCCTTTTTGAAATAAAAAATAAATGAATCTTAAAACTCCGTACATAGATACCCTCTTAAATTCTTTATTACTGTTGTGCGCAATGAAATGGTTTTTAACGGGCTGAAAAATTCTAATGTGTCAACACATTATTCAACACTTAGCGCAAGAGCATCCTTAATAAAGTATAATAACATGTCTGAGTGTCTTCTATATTACGTTAATCAATGTAAGCTATTTATTTGTTTCGTTGCTTACGTTATCCAAGATTGGAATTAATTTAATAACTATATTTTTTTGATCTATTGAAATAATTTGTTACAACAACCGAGGGGCTTCTTCTTTTAAATGTCCTTGTGATTTAGAGGTTATTATCAATCCCCACTAGAAGATAAGGTTTATATTTTTTAAACTACAAAATTTTACGATTGGATTTTATGATGAATTTATCAAAAAAATTACTATGTTTTACTTTAATGTTATTTTGTTTGCAGAGCTTTGCTGCTGATCTTTCTATAGATTTACAAAAAGCTTGTGTTAATGAGCAACTAAGTGAGCACAGCGGTATTAAAGGACACTCATCAGAAGCTAGTGACTTTGATGAATACTGTAAGTGCGAATCAGACTACATAATAAAAAAAGCAACAAAAGAGCAGTTGAATCAAATTTCTAAGGATTTGAACGTGATGCCAAAATGGTTGCAGAAATTAAAGTCGAAAGCGCTTAAAAGCTGTTTGGAGCAAGAAAAGAAAATTACGTCCTGAAATTAGCGGAATAAAAAATATAGCTAGTCTCTATGTAGTATTCCGGAATATATAACTTACCCTAATATACTTAAGCTACCTATCAGTGACATTAGAGAAAGTTTTTTTGGTAAATTACCTATTTAATAAACTATTAAATTAATTGATTTATAGGCCTTAGATTCGTTAGGCGAGAAGAGATTGAATGCTTACATACTTCGGTAATGTTTTTATTGTGAGCCTCACAATAAATAATACTTTTTTACGTTTTATATTTTGGAATTACGATCCAAGATTTTTACTATTTAAGATCTTCGATGTTAATGTGATTTAAATTTCATAAGTTTGCGGCTAAATCTTGTTTAGAAGATTAAAGCAATGGTCTCTTCATGTTTACTCTGAAGGGCTAGAGGATCTAAAGTTATTCAAGGTCAATGAATCTACTGAGAGTCTTACTCCAAGAGATCCTGATTCTGCGCGTACAGGTAATTTTCGAAGGCCAATATCCATTGCCTTAATCTCAGAATATTTTGCACATGCCTCAACAATGCGGGTAATGAGTCTTTCCTGTGTTTCGTAATGACCATCGCCTGCCAGTCTATCTATTTCAATTACTAGAGGGTCGTAATCAAAAACATTTTTCATAAGGTCTTGGGATATCAGAACGAGTTTCGTATCAATCCAAAGCGTTAAATCTAAAAGGTGTTGGTTTGGAATAACCGCGCTCGGTTCATAGGTGCCAATTTGGGTTTGGAGTTCGAGGTCTCGCAATTCAATGGATGCTAAAGACATTTCTATTCCTTATTAATTAAATGCGGTTGTTCAATATTAATTTGGTTTGCTAACTTATAGCCGCTTAACCATGCACCTTCTACTCTACCGCCATGAAGCCAATCTCCACATAAGCCTAACTGGATATCCTCATAAACTGTAAATTCAGGATTTGCTGTTACAGAGCCACTCGCATAACGCCATCGATGAACTGAAATTTGAGCGTTCTTGCAATCTAAGCCTAGTCTCATAGCGCATTCCAGAATACGTTTGCCAGCCTCTTCTTTGTCTAATTCAATCCACTGTTGGCTCCATTGTGGAGTAGCGTGAATTGTCCAGGTCTCTAGGCCCTCACGTCCTGGCTTTGAATTATTCCTAGAAATCCAGCTTATGACTTCTCCGTTTATGAAAGTAGCATCAAAAAGAATATCTTGCTTTTCAGTGAAACAAGCCATCACAGTCCAGCACCCTTGCATATCAACCTTATTTTTTTCTTCAATAAATCGATCTATTGAATGAGTAAGAATAAATGCTTGCGGCGCAGGAATCGCTAATACTAGCCAATCAAACTGTTCATTGATACTGCCTTCTTCGAAGCTATGCAGTATCCACTTATCATCTTTACGGACGATTTGATCTATGGTTTGACCATAGGTAACGTCAAAGTTTTTTGCTAAATTTTTGCCTAAGCTATTCATAGCGGGAACACCTACATAGCGAATCTGTGACGAGGCACTCTCACGCCACTGTTGATTCTCATAGACTTTCAAACGGGGATGCCATGTAGCTACCATGCCTCTCTCAATCCAGGTATTGAGTTCCGCAACAAAGAGAGGATCTCTTGCTGTGAAATACTGAGCGCCATGATCAGCAGACCAATGATCACCATTACGTGTGCTCATTCGACCGCTAGGTCCTCGACTTTTTTCAAATATTTGAACCTTAAACCCGATTGCTTTCAATTTCGTAGCGCAACTAAGGCCTGCTAGGCCAGCTCCAATGATTGCTACAGAGGGCTTTTGAATTTGATTATTCATTAAGATTGAGAATTTTTCTAAAGGTTAAATTGATGCGAGGTAAAAATACTGTTTTGTTTTTAGCAGAGCATGCTACTAAAATTTTTGAGTAGGAGTACGCATGAAAAGGATGCTAGCAAGATTAGATTTTGACATTACTTTATTGCTGTAAGAGTTCTAGGTAGACTTTAGCCTTTTACTCTTACGGACGCGTTCAAAAAAATCATCGGGCTTTAAACGAACCCACTTTATAAAATCTATTAAGTCATCTTGTACTTTTAATTTTTCTACGGTGTTGTATTGGCCTGCCAGCTCTGTTTCTGTAAAAAGAGCATGTATTTGTCGATGGCAAATACGATGCAATATCACCGTTTCTCGACCCTTATGGGATTTAGGAATGAGGTGGTGCTCATCGCGCTGAGATTTTGGAATGCCTCTATCGCAAAGTGGACAAATAAATACTTCAGATTGTCGATCTGGTAAATGACTAAGCTCAGCCAGAATATATTTTTTCTTGATGCGCCCAGTCATTGCTCGGATGGAACTGAAAAAATAAGTACGTTTATTAAACTGCTAAATCAACAATCACAAATGCAACTGCGATGATGTGAGCTAAGGTAATGACTACCGATAGACCATGTAACACTAAAAAGAGCTGATTTAGTTTTGCGTCTGAGGCTGCATTAATTGCAGGCATGATAATTTGTCTAGTAGGTATAGTAGATAGAGTAATAAGTATTAAGATACTGGCACTAAATAAGCTACTCGCTAAAGCTAATAAGGCTGCAATAAGTGATGTGAGGATCAAGAAAATATAAAAAGAGGGGAAGGCTTTGCGTATTAATACCCTTGCCTCTTCTGGCGGTAATGATTTGAATAAAAATGCAGCAAAACTAGCTGAAAATAACAACATACCTCCAAAAAGTAAGGAGGAAGTTAATAAAGCAGATATAAGGGTAACGATTTCAGACAAAGAGTAACCTCAAGTTAGTTAATACATTTAATAAAATAATAAAGCACTATGAAATTTTTTTCGAATTTAACTTTTTAAATCCTGAGTAGGGGCTGACTATATTCAATCAGCCCCCTAATGCATCACTTACTCATTCCTACTCCAGCTTTTAATACGCCAACAGTAAGCGGCTTTTTAATCGACGCTCGATATCAGTGGTTGTATAAAAGCAAACCATCCTCCAGTTAAATACACCAATAAGCTTATTAAATAGACTGTCAAGGAAACCTTACGAGTTCTCATGCAAGCATCTCGCAAAACGGGATCAATTGGGCACGGTGCCGATCTACCCCGCCATTGCATATAACCACTGATGGTTAGCATCACTCCAGCAAAAATAAAAACTTCTACCTTATGTTCGCTAACCCACACAATCTTTGGAAATATTGAGATGAATGTAGATAAGGTAGCCCCAGCTCCTAACGCTACTAATAACGCTGGTATAGCACAACAGATGAGTGTGCTAGAACTAGCAAAAAATGTAAGGACGCTGGTAAATAGATTGCCATTGGGTGCAATGATTTTTTCGGTAATCATTTGTCGGCCACCAATTCTGCTTTGATCTCAGCGACAGACTTTGCAACTGACTCTACTTTAACAATGTCATAGCCTGCATCTTTGACTTCTTCAATGATTGCTTTCTGATCTAAAGTCATTCCATCTTTAGGTTCAACGACCACAGTTTTCTTTTTCAGATCAACATAGACAGCTTTGGTTGCTGGCATTTTAGAAATGCGCTTTTCAATACCTTGAGCACAAAAGGCGCAGACCATACCATTGACAGTAGCCTTCATACTGGTAACTGCAAAAGCAGGCACTAAAGACATTGCTAAGAGGGTTGCTATAAAAATCTTTTGCATTTTGAAATCCTTATATGTTCATTTAATTTAGTAGACATACATAAAGCTAAGCCGTGGTTGACCATCAAGATTCGCACCTGCTTCTACAAAAAAACGGTTATGAATGAGACGCAGCATTGGTGTTACTTCATATGCGTTTGACACCATTGACATACGTCTCGCCTCCACAATGATCCATGGCTGGGTTTCATCGTAGTTCGCTTCATAAAAAGAAAAACCAGTTCTAGCAGACACGATATTGTTGGTAATTCCATCGGCCACATAAATGCGAGCATTAGCTGATGCATACAAACGAGTCGTCTCATAGTCAGCTTGCATACCGGGAGATAGCGTAGCCTTTGCGCCATTAAAGAAGTTACCCCTTGTCTCTCCAACGCCACCTATAAACCAGATATTGGCCTGTGCGTCAGGCATATTCCAGCGTTTAAGCAATCTGGTGTAAGTCAGCTCATTATTTGTCTGACTCTTAGACTGATCATCCGTTTGCATATAGGTGGAAGTCAGACCAATAGCATCTCTTGGAGTTAAGGCATAGTTAGCTGTGAGTTCACGATAAGTTTTACTAAAATCACCCATCATCATCCAGCTATCTTTAAATCCCATCGGCGCTGCTTGGACTGTTAGGCTGACCAAAAGACTGGCTATGAATAAAATCCATAACTTCATGGCGTCTTCTCCAATGCAATCACTTCTAGCACTCCATCATTGATCTTTATTTGGAAGCGAACTGAATCACCGACCTTATAGCTTTTAAGATCGATCTTAGGCGAGGTATCAAAGAGCATGGTCATTGCATCCATACCAATACTTTTTATCTTCTCGTGATTGAGCACAATCCTATTACGCTCAGGCTCTACTTTCACAACTTTTGCATTAATCCAATCAGGTGCTGCCCATACAAGTGGAGAGATAAAAAAGACAATGGCAAATAAAAATTTTTTCATGGTTTCCCCCAAAGGAAAATAATTAAATATCAAAATCAACCAACAACGAACTTAGTTGGTTAATGCGCCGTATTAAATTTTGGACGGACTACTGCTAGGGGGATTAAGAAATGGGTGGCTTAATAGGTAAAGCCAGAGAGGCACTTTCGATTAACAGTATTTTTTGGACTGCTAATTGATAAGAATAGTGATTTATATTGATCGATATTGATGGTTGAATGAAAGCAAACGCCATACACATTGAACAAACTTGGCATGATAGTTTGTCATGATGTTCAGGTGGAGAATTTGGGTTATCAGATTCGGACTGCATCATCTCGCAATGACTGTCATCACCATCAGCTATCGCTTGCATTGAATGAGTTGGCTGAACCATTTGGATATCCATGCGTTCAGAAGCCCAAGAGCGAATGGGCATTGAGACAACTAATAAAATGATCAAGTAATTTCGAATCATTTAGTTATTCTAGCTACTTTTAAGATGTTTAGCTTGGCTGTCGTTTAATGAGACATCGCGAATGCTGGTCTGATCTTTTGTCAGTTTAGGACCACAAGATAAGAGAGCCATAAACCATAAACAATTGTATCAATAAGGCCAGCTTTTGAATAGGGTGTAGAAGAGCAGTGGTGCAGACGGCATGAGCTAAAAACAACTACTTATAAAACTGATTGAATAGAGATATCAAAATTATCCTAGCCAATGTTTGATTTTGCTCTGATTAACAGCTACACAGGCGCCTTAAAATATTAATAAAATCAATGACTTATAGTAAAAATACGATTTTGTGTAATAAACTGTGTAATTGAATCAAAAGTTGCATAATGCAACTTTTCGGTGGTTGGAGCCAAATTTGGGTTGCGCATATGCCTTTTGCACCTGCGCTATTAACAAGTAAGCGATCAGCTCAACTCAAAGTCTGCGCCGATTAATTTTTGTATGTATTTTTTGCTGCCTTGACCAACTGGTAAAGTGCAGGTAAGTCATTACATACTGTTTTCCAAACCATTTCAAAATCAATCTTATCGTAGCCATGAGAAAGTCGATTACGCATTGCGTACATGACTTGCCACGGAACATCGGAATGAGCATTCGCAAAACTTGGATCTACTCGTTGAATGTTATTAGCTGCCTCACCAATCACTTCTATGTTTCTAACTACTGCATCTTGCAGCAATTCGCTCTGTAAAAAGCCAAATTCATCCACGTCAGTCACATGGCGTTCAATACGTTTAATAGCGGAAAGTATATGCTCCAAGTAGTCAGGTACGCGCATGAGCTTATTCATACTGGAACTGCCTCTGCCAAGACAATAGCCCTAAAGCTGTCAGGTAGTGCGTTAGGGGTCAAAACATCCACTTTTACCCCCAGAATAGCTTCGAGTTCGACTTGAATTTTTGCTATATCCATCAGTGATGTTTTGGGAGTTGGATCAATCAATAAGTCGAGATCACTTCCTTCGTGATCATCGCCGTGTGCCACTGAGCCAAATACTCGGGCATTTAATGCGTTATGGCGCTCCACCACAGACTTGATGGCGTCACGTTTAGTCTGCAGGGCGGTGGATGGCTTCATGTAGATCCCAATTCAATTATTACTTTATTATAAAAGCGAAAGTACTTAAAACGCTACCTACTTAAAACTAACTCCTGCCTTTACATAAACTAACTTTAGCTAATCTCCAAACCTGTGGGTGTGTGAGCGTGTACATGGGGATGCGCATCGACGCAGATTGCTGCCTAAGTGTCAGTCATTTGGTGTTTGTCAGAACAATCACATGGCAAGCTATTTTCAGTTAAGTTCTTACATTGACCCGCTACTAGTTGAAGACTACAAGAAAAGAGATCACTACTTAATAAATCATTGCTTTAATTAGGCATGTTTCTCTATTTATTATGACGCAATATTAGATCTATCTAATAGATTCAGTAGCGTATTTGTGGTTCGCAAGATATAAAATCTTATTGCTTAATTGGTACCAATTCTTCTGATTAACAGCATCGAAAGCTATATAAATAAGCCGTAAAATCAACGAACTACAAGTTATTTTTGCGAGCGTGTAATTGTTCGTGCAATACACTTTGTCCAAGGTCAGATAAACAAAACAACATGTAGCGCCCCAATTGTGCTGACCATAGGTGACTGAGGTATTGCGTTGGCAAGTTATTGATTTTTTTGGAGAAAAAAGGGGATTATTGCGCTTGTTTTAAGGCTTACTTAAAATCTTAACCTCGTTAATGGTTAGTAGTTAAGACACAAAGGGGCGCAGATGGCCAACAAGTGGCGGACAATGCTCGGTAAGAAAAAATCACCAAAGATGGTGGTGTTGGACAAAGACTTTGCTGGCATCAAAGCTGGAAGCAGACTCTTCGTTGCTACGCCCAAGATTATCGACGATTACATCCGTCGCATTCCCGCGGGACAAACGAGGACGATCGAAAGACTGCGCAACGAACTAGCCAGAAAGCACCAATGTTCAGCAACTTGCCCCGTCTCGACTGCTATTTTTATCCGAATATCGGCTGAGTCCGCACTTGAAGAACTCGCCGAGGGCGAAGCCTTGCATGCGGTAGCGCCATTCTGGCGGTTGATCGATCCTGATTCAAAAGTGGCTGCACGCTTGACGATTGATCCGGAATGGATCGCTGCTCAGAGAGCAGCTGAGCAAGCGGTTTAAGTGGCAATTTTTCTCTCCAAGATAAGCGCGAAACCTCGCATCATCCGAACGGTGATGGTGAGTGTCCTGCTGACTTGTGCGCTGTTAGGCATTGCCTATCAGCTATTTATGTTTACTCCGTCTTCACCACCAACTTCAACTATGACGCCTAACCCAATTGTCTATGTCGAGATACCGGTCACCGATCTTGAGCGCGCATCTCGTTTTTATGAGGAGGTCTTCCAGTTCTCGCTAAAGAGCACTATGGTAGATGGATATTCAATGGCCTTATTCCCCGCAGCAACGGGTAGTAGTGGCGCCTCAGGGGCACTCGTGAAGGGTGATGTATATATTCCTTCGAAGTCCGGTCCGATTGTTTACTTTGGTACAGAAAATATCGACCGTGCACTGGAGCGCGTTCGGAAGGCCGGAGGTAAGGTTCTGTATCCAGAAAAACGCTTGGACGGAATTGGAAGTATTGCGGAGTTCGAGGATAGCGAAGGTAACCGTATCGCCTTATTCGCTGCTAAGCCCTAAGGTTGGCTATGCGTTCTCATTTTGATTGGTGAACATTGTCTAATCGCTCTAGATACTTTCAAGCAGACTCTTATCTGAAGACACTCCTTACGCGATCCGTAATCGAACGCAAGGTTTATTGTCGTAGTGAGGCCTCTAATCCTTGATTGAGTGAAGCGAGAAATGAAAAAGCCCGCGTACTTTCCTCTGCGGGCTTTTGTATTTTGGCTCCCCGACCTGGACTCGAACTAGGGACCTTCGAATTAATAGCTAGATAGGCGCCTTCAGCTGAAAGAGTATAGCGAAATTATCCAAGTAGTTATATGATTAACCTATGATGATCACTTACACTAAGCATGCTTTGTCGCGTATGTATTAGCGTGGTATCAGCCAGCAGGAGGTTGAGGCTACGTTGGCAAATCCTATTCAAAGAATCGAAGCGAACCATGGTCGAATTGAATCTAGCGGCTTCATTGAGCGTGCAGGGTCAAAACAGTTGCTGAGAGTGGTTAGTGAAGGGCAAAAGGTAGTGTTGGTGATCACCGTTATTGCAACCAGTAAGTTTGAAAAGTATGGAGTTACACCATGAAAATTGAATACGATCAGCAAGCAGATGCAATGTATATCCGTCTACGTGCAGGTAGTGTTGCGGAAAGTGATGAGGTGCGTCCAGGCGTGGTACTTGACTTCGATGCAGAAGGGCAAGTACTTGGTATTGAAATGCTTGATGTTAGTAAACGTACTGATAATCCTCGAGAGCTTGCAATGGAGCTTATAGGTGACTGATAACGCGAAAAAACAAGTGATACAGCTCCGCGTTCAGTTGATGAATCATGTTAAAAAAGTTGTACAAGAAGAAGGATGGACACAGGCTCAAGCAGCTGAATATTTGGGAGTTGCGCAAAGCAGAGTGAGTGATTTGTTGAACAGTAAGTCGGATAAATTTAGTCTTGATATGCTGATTTCACTAGCTTCTCGCGTGGGATGCAAGATAGGTTTGGCCATTAAATGAATTGATATTTAATCTGCTATCAGTTTAGGACCTCAAGAGAACGCCACCCTACGGATTAAAAATGAGGATGACTGCACATACCTTGATATTGGGCACCTGCCTAAGTTGAATCAAAAAAAACAAAAAAGCCCGCAAATTCTCGTTTGTGGGCTTTTGTATTTTGGCTCCCCTACCTGGACTCTAATCAGGAACCTACGGATTAAGACCTGGTGGGGATTTTTTTATATTAAGGCAGTAATACCGAGAGTTCAGATGCCGCATTAAGCAAAGTCGGTAAAAACGCATGCTCTAATTGATGCCGAGTGACTCGGGTAGTTTGTGTGGCGATATTTAAGGCAGCGACTACTGCCCCTGAAGCTCCACGTACTGGTACTGCTATAGACTGCAATCCTATCTCCAATTCTTCTTCTACGATGGCATAGCCAGTTTGTCCTACTTCACGCAAAAGAACACGCAATTTTTCTTCAGAAACGAGAGTACGTTCAGTGTAAGCACGTAAATCACATTCAGAGAAATAGTCATTGAGTTGACTCTCTGTCATAGCTGCTAACATCACTCGTCCTAATGCAGTGCAATAAGCAGGTAGACGACTGCCGGCATTCAGTGCAACTGACATTACACGCGAAGTAGCAGAGCGTGAGATGTAGAGCACTTCACCTTCATCCATGACAGCTAAAGAACATGATTCATTCAAACTACGGCTGACTTGATTAAGACAAGGCTGAGCAGAAATGGTGAGGGGAGTGGAAGAAAGATAGGAATAACCTAAGGTGAGAATTTTAGGTTTGAGATAAAAATTATTTGCTTCGGAATCTGCATAACCTAATTGTTTTAAGGTGTACAAACATCGTCGCACTGCTGCACGTGGAATGCCGGTTTTATGACTAATTTGCGCAATCGTCATTGCGCGTCGTTGGTCACTAAAGGCTTTAACAACTGCTAAACCACGCGCCAGTGATGTCATAAAACTAGGATCAGTTAATGCATCAATTTCTTCTGCAATAGTGAGTGCGCGAACCGGTTTGGTTTCTTTTATGGTTTCAGTATTAATTTCTGTTTCATTTTCAGTTTCAAGATCCATATCGGACTCTGTTTCATTTTCAGTTTCAAGATCGTTTACATAAACTTTTGCCTCAGGATTTAATCGATTGGCATTAGCGAGATTGGTATTACGGGACGAGAAGTTGTGCATGATGATTTCACTCAGGTGAGGGTTCGAACGAACAGACTGGGTGTACTACTTGACTGCACGTGGCATAGTCTTGCAACGAGCAGGCGACTTACCGTAACGGAATACGCTGCAAAATTGATAATCCTTGTATCTGATTCGCATGTTTCAATTCGTTCAGCTATGGGGTCTGAGGATTTCGTTGCTTATCAGTGACATTGTTTAAATAAGAACACTATAAAAAACGGTTCGGCCACCGAACACAATTTTGAGTGTGCGCTTGCGATAGCTTAGCGAGAACTATACACTCGTTCGGTTCTATAAACAGATTATTGTTCGATTATCGAACGTTACGCTTTTTCGACTTCTCATAGAATTTGGCGGAATGCAGTCTTCAAGCTCGCTTATTCTTATTTCTTTAAGGTCAAGAATTGGTCAATAAAATCATGAGTTCCATGGCTTCTGCTGTAGCAGATGTTCATGACGGTGCCACCATTATGATTGGTGGCTTTGGGAATGCCGGTATGCCTCGCGCGTTGATTGATGCACTGATAGCACAAGGTGCGCGTGATCTAACGATTGTGAATAACAATGCGGGCAATGGCGACACAGGCCTAGCCGCCTTGCTCGCTGCAGGACGCGTTCGAAAAATCATTTGCTCGTTTCCACGTCAAACTGATTCCCATGTGTTTGATGGTTTATATCGCAGTGGGAAAATTGAATTAGAACTCACACCGCAAGGTAATCTGGCTGAACGCATACGTGCTGCCGGTGCAGGCATAGGTGGATTTTTTTCTCCAACTGGTTATGGCACTTTGCTCGCTGAAGGTAAAGAGACTCGTCTAATTAATGGTCGACAGTATGTGCTCGAGTCACCAATTCATGCTGACTATGCATTGATAAAAGCATTGAAGGCAGATCGTTGGGGTAATTTAGTGTATCGAAAAGCAGCACGAAATTTTGGACCGATTATGGCAATGGCAGCTAAATGCACGATTGCTCAAGTTGATGAAGTTGTTGCGCTCGGTGATTTAGATCCTGAAGTCATCATCACACCAGGCATCTTTGTAAAACGTGTTGTGCAGTCCGAAGGAGAAAAAAAATGAAGCGATTTTCTCGAGACGACATGGCACGTCGTGTAGCGCAAGATATTCCTGAAGGTGCCTATGTAAATTTAGGTATAGGTTTGCCTACTATGGTCGCCAATCATTTAGATAAATCACGTGACATATTTTTACATAGTGAAAACGGCATATTAGGTATGGGGCCAGCACCTGCAGCTGGAGAAGAAGATGAAGATGTCATCAATGCAGGTAAACAACCGGTTACTTTACTTACAGGTGGATCTTATTTTCATCATGGTGATTCTTTTGCCATGATGCGTGGAGGTCATCTCGATATTTGTGTACTAGGTGCATTTCAAGTATCCGTTCAAGGTGATTTAGCGAATTGGCACACTGGTGCACCAGATGCAATTCCTGCAGTCGGTGGTGCAATGGATTTAGCCATCGGTGCTAAGAGTGTGTATGTCATGATGGAACATCAAACTAAAACGGGCGAGAGTAAGATTGTTCAAGCCTGTACTTATCCTCTGACTGGCATAGGCTGTGTGAATCGTATTTATACTGATTTAGCAGTCATGGATGTCACACAACAGGGTTTAATTGTGCGCGACATTGCAGAAGGAATGAGCTTGCAAGAATTAGAAAAATTAACTGGCGTTGCCTTAATTGCAGGCTAGGCTACAAAGAAAAATCAATACAACTTCAACTAACACATCGGATGAACAATGAATGATGCATTTATTTGCGATGCTATTCGCACACCTATAGGTCGCTTTGGCGGCGTATTAAAAGATGTACGTGCAGATGATTTAGGTGCTATTCCTTTACGTGCGCTGATGCAGCGTAATCCACAAGTTGATTGGCATGCACTGTCAGAAGTTATTTATGGTTGCGCCAATCAAGCAGGTGAAGATAACCGTAATGTCGCTCGTATGGCATTACTACTCGCCGGCTTGCCTCAAGAAATTGGTGGCGGCACGGCGAATCGTTTATGTGGTTCGGGTATGGATGCAGTCGGCACAGTAGCTCGTGCAATTAAATCAGGTGAATGCGGCATGATGATAGCGGGTGGTGTGGAGTCCATGACACGCGCTCCCTTTGTGATGGGTAAGGCAGAGAGTGCTTTTTCTCGTAATGCGCAAATTTTTGATACGACCATAGGCTGGCGATTTATTAATCCACAAATGAAAGCTTTATATGGTGTGGATGCGATGCCTGAGACAGCAGAAAATGTCGCGCAAGACTACAACATCAATCGTCATGATCAAGATGTGTTTGCAGTAGCGAGTCAGAATAAAGTAGCAGCTGCACAAGCAGCAGGTATCTTGGCAGAAGAAATAGTGCCGGTTGTGATTCCACAAAAAAAGGGTGATCCCATTACGGTATCGCATGATGAACATCCTCGTGCCACCAGTGTAGAAGCATTAGCGAAATTAAAAGGCGTAGTGCGCCCTGATGGTACTGTCACTGCGGGCAATGCATCGGGTGTGAATGATGGTGCGTGTGCATTATTAATTGCCAATGCAGAGATGGCAGCGAAACA
This sequence comes from Bordetella parapertussis, assembly GCA_945883145.1. Taxonomy (GTDB): domain Bacteria; phylum Pseudomonadota; class Gammaproteobacteria; order Burkholderiales; family Burkholderiaceae_D; genus Pernthalerella. Next base: position 29,887 of record CAMCXB010000023.1, read on the forward strand.
TGGATTAACGCCGAAAGCACGTATCGTTGCAATGGCAACTGCTGGTGTAGCACCGCGTGTAATGGGTATAGGTCCAGCACCCGCTGTGCAAAAACTTTTACAGCAAACTGGCTTAACGCTAGATCAAATGGATGTGATTGAATTAAATGAAGCCTTTGCAGCACAAGGTTTAGCAGTGCTGCGTCAATTAGGCATAGCGGATGATGATGCGCGTGTGAATCCAAATGGCGGTGCGATCGCTTTGGGTCATCCACTAGGTATGAGTGGTGCACGTTTAGTCACAACCGCGATGTATCAGCTACAACGTACAGAAGGCCGCTATGCGCTGTGTACAATGTGTATAGGTGTTGGTCAAGGTATTGCACTCATTATTGAGCGCGTCTAAACAATAAAAACAGCGCTCACGCTTTTGTTCGCGTATTTACGGAGTCACTATGTCGGATCTTGCTTCATTTCGTTTACCTGCATTAGGTAGTCAACCAGACTATCTCACACCCGCCTATGCATCAACGGTGAAACGATCGCCTTCGCAACCCTTGATATTGTTGCCGCAATCATTATCTGAAATAACAGGTCCAGTGTTTGGTCACGAACGTGTAGGTAAATTAGATCATGATTTAACGAAACAACATGCAGGTGAGCCAGTGGGTGAACGAATTATTGTGGCCGGTCGCGTGATGGATGAAGATGGACAGCCTGTACGCAATACCTTAGTCGAAGTGTGGCAAGCAAATGCAGCGGGTCGTTATCAACATAAACGTGACACGCATGATGCTCCCTTAGATCCAAACTTCACAGGAACGGGGCGCACGATGACAGATGAAGAAGGTAACTACCGTTTTCTGACAATTCGTCCTGGTGCTTATCCTTGGCGTAATCATGTCAATGCATGGCGTCCTGCGCATATACACTTTTCTTTATTTGGTCATGCTTTCGCAACGCGGCTTGTAACGCAAATGTATTTTCCTGGTGATCCCTTGTTAGCGCTTGATCCAATTTATAACAGTATGCCAGACGTACGTGCGAGAGAGCGCATGATTTCGACATTTGAATTGGCGTTAACTGAACCTGAATATGCACTCGGATATCGCTTTGATATTGTGTTGCGCGGGCGTGATGCTACGCCTATGGAGAAATAAGGTGGCAACAACTAAGCACATCACTACGCCATCGCAAACAGTAGGTCCTTATCTGCATATAGGATTGGACTGGTTAACGACATCAAACTTAGTAACACCAGACACAGAAGGACAGCATATTGTTGTGCAAGGACGTTTACTCGATGCAGATGAACAGCCTATACCTGATGGCATGATAGAAATCTGGCAAGCGAATGCACATGGAAAATATGCACATCCTGATGATCATCAAGTACAGCCACTAACTAAAAATTTCATGGGCTTTGGACGCATGTCTACCGATGAGCAGGGTGGCTTTCGTTTTTCCACCATTAAGCCTGGAGCTGTGCCGCATCATGATGGCTCATTACAAGCATCGCATATCATGGTGCAAGTATTTGCCCGTGGTTTGATCAAACAGCTAGTTACTCGTGTCTATTTTCCACAGGATGATCATAGTCATGATCTCGTGTTAAACCACGTTCCTGTTGAGCGACGTCATACTTTAATCGCGACTGCGGAAGATGCACAATCAACTATTTTGAATTGGAATATAGCCTTGGGTGGTGAGAATGAAACTGTGTTCTTTACAATTTAATTCAAGGACTAGATAAGTTCATCATGAGCCACTCTCAACTTAGCTCTGGCATGTTTTCTACACCTGCCATGCGACATATTTTTTCAGAACCGCAAACTGTGCAGGCGATGTTAGATGTGGAAGCTGCATTAACTCGAGTGCTAGCAGCACAACAGATTATTCCATCTCAAGCAGTAGCAGCCATAGAAGCTTGCTGTAAGGCTGAGAAAATCAATATTCCTAAACTAATTGATGATGCAGCTGCAGCAGGTAATGTAGCTATTCCATTGGTTAAGCAATTAACACACTGTGTTGCGCAACAAGATGCTGATGCAGCCCGTTATGTACATTGGGGTGCAACTAGTCAGGACATCATTGATACTGCCAGCATATTGCAATTACGTCTGGCGCTCAATCTCATCGCAAGCGACATAACTATATTGAGTGATGCTTTAGCTAAGCTAGCAAAACAACATGTGCATACAGTGATGATAGGACGCACTTGGATGCAGCACGCACTACCACTCACGTTCGGATTAAAAGTCGCTGCTTGGTTAGATGCGATGCATAGACACCAAGATCGTTTATCTGAATGTCAGGCGCGTCTTTACGTGCTGCAGTTTGGTGGTGCTGCAGGCACATTAGCGAGTTTAGGTGAGCAAGGATTCAACGTTGCCCGTTTGCTCGCAAAAGAATTAGAACTTGGGTTGCCTGATATGCCTTGGCATACACAACGTGATCGACTCGCTGAAGTAGCAACTCTATTGGGTTTGATCACTGGCAGTCTGGGAAAAATTGCCCGCGATATTGCTTTACATAGCCAAACCGAAATCGCTGAATTAACAGAGCCATCTGCACCAGGTCGCGGTGGTTCTTCTGCCATGCCACATAAACGCAATCCTGTTGGATGTGCAGCAGTGCTTGCTGTGTCACATCGTGTGCCTGGATTAGTTGCAACGATGTTAGCGAGTATGGTGCAAGAACAAGAACGAGCCTTGGGTGGTTGGCAAGCTGAATGGGATACCTTGCCTGAGATAGTGAGCTTATGTGGTGCTGCATTGAATCAAATGAATGTTGTTGTGCAGGGCTTGCAGGTGAATCCTGTAAAGATGCGCAGCAACATCGATGTAACACGCGGTTTAGTGATGGCGGAAGCAGTATCGCTTGCTTTAGCGCAGCACATCGGTAAGGAAGCAGCGCATCATTTATTAGAGGAAGCTTGTACATTAGCTGTGAATACGAATAGTCATTTAATTGATGTATTAAAAGCAGATAAGGAATGTACAACTCATCTCTCTGCGATAGAAATTGAAAGATTATTTGACTCGCTTGCTTACACAGGTCAGTCCAGTGCATTTGTAGAGAAGGTGTTAGCGACACACGAGCATCGCAAGTCCGTTAATCATTCTCATGGAGAGTAAATATGCCTTACTTTGATACAGGCACAGGTAGATTACATTATGAATATGAAGGTGATGCAGCATTACCTGTATTAGTACTCTCTAATTCATTAGGTACGACACTCGATATGTGGTTGCCACAGTTTGAGACATTTAACGAACATTTTCGTGTACTACGTTATGACACACGTGGTCATGGTCAATCTGAAGTCATGCCAGGTTCCTATACGATTGCACAATTAGG